>NZ_JBICXM010000007.1:0-470711 GCF_043200235.1 Streptomyces sp. NPDC048441 | reverse complement strand
AGCCGCTCGGCGGCGGTGCGGAACGTCCCGGATCTGGGGGGCTCGCCCTCGCGCACTACAGCGCCCTCCGAGCGCGGGAAGAACTCGTACCACGAACCGAACAACGCCCGCTCCCGCTCCACCAGCAGGGGGAGCGAATGCGAGCAAGAGATCCGCTCGCGCAAGGGGAATCGTGCGAGCGCCGCGTCCACCTGCGGAGTCAGCGCGCCCTTCAGCCGGTCGGCCGGGGGCCGCAGCTCGTCCCGCAAGGCGTTCATGGCGGAAAGGAGTACCTGCTGTTCCGCTCCCTCGGGGGCTCCCTGCGCCGCACGCTCGTACAGCAGTGACCCCTCTTCGAGCATCAGCCCGGCATCGATACCGGCCGGAATCTTGATCTCGGCGGAGTGCCGCCAGTCTTTCAAGGGGTCCGCCCAGGACTCCACGCTGTACGTCCAGCGTCCCTCGATGTCCGGGGTGACATCCGCGCCCCAGCGGTCGCTTCCCGGGGACAGCTCACGCATCGGAGTCCAGGGGCCGCGGCGACCGCCGGGGCCGAGCAGTACGACGTTGGCGCCGACCGCTCCCTGGCCCTCGCCGAAGACGGTGGCCGTCACCTGGAAGGTCTCGCCGGGGACCGCCTTGACCGGCCGCCGGCCGCAGTCGACGACCGGGTGGACGTCCAGAACGGGCACGGGGACAGACGCAGTGGCAGGGACCGACGCGGTCTCCGGAGCTGACGTCATCGGTCTCCCTCGCCAAGTGTGCGTGTGGGCGGCTGTCTCGCGAGCCACGTGTCGTTACCGGACCTGGGCGTCCCCGGCCGGTAGCGGCCGGGGCGTGGCCCGTGGGCGCAGGTAGTGCTCGGCCGCGTCGGCGGCCGCCCTCGCTTTGCACTCGCCCATCAGGACGCACAGCGTGTACGCGGTGTCCTCGAAGCGCATCCGCACGGTGTGGTCGGCGGGGTGGGCGAGCAGCAGCCGTTCCCACGCCCGGTAGTGGCGCAAATGCCGTGCGACCTCGGCCTTGGTAGGCAGCAGTGTCACGCTGGTCACCTTCTCGTCCTCCGATGGTGCGCGCAGGGCGTATTTCGCTGATGCGAATCTGTCTCGCGCACAGACACCGACGTGACACGCCGGGTCAAGCTTCTTGACTCATGGTGCACGCTTGTGCACGCAGCGTCCTGTTGGGAGTTCAACCATCGGGCTCGGGTGTCTCGTGTTGCGCGAATGGAGTAGTGCTCTCACTCTGGGACTGACTCAGAAGCGATCGGTGCTCACGCTTCGTGTTCGGGGCTCGGCCGGCAAGGCCGAGGAGGAGCGGGAGCTTCGCCGAGAGGAGCGAAGAGCAATGAAATCCGCGATCCCCTGCTACTACCACCTCGACGTGGAGGTCAGCTCGGAGAAGATCGAACAGGTCAGGCGCATTCTGGCCGCGCATCTCCGGCACTGGGGCCTGGGGGCTCTCGTCGAACCCGTCTGCCACTGCAGCGGGGTGCTGCTCCACGCGATCGAGGAGCACGGGGCGGACAAGAAGACCGTCGTGGAGATGTGGTGGAACGGACAGCACCTCATCACCGCCGTATCGGACAACAATCGCGACCTTCCCCAGCGGCACTACGGGCCCCAGGGATGTCTGACGCAGATCGCCGCGTTGAGCGATGGCTGGGGCAGCTGCCCGGCGATGAACGGCAAGATCATCTGGTTCTCGCGCCGTGCCCGCGCGCCCGAACCGGCCCGGCTGTCCCACGCGACGCCCGCGCCCAGCCTGCGAGAGGCGCTGGAGATCCCGCGGGAGGCGCCGCTGGAGGTTCCCGTCGGCGCCCTCGCGGGTCCGATCGACGCGGGCCCGCTGGTCACGGCCGCGGCCCCGAGCGCCCATGCCTCGCAGTTGAGCGAGAGCACCCGTCCTCTGTAGGGAGGCAGTCGCGTGCGCACCTGGACCGGCGTCCCATTCCCCCTGGGAGCCACACCTGACGGTGAAGGAACCAACTTCGCCCTGTTCAGTGAGATAGCCGAAAGTGTCGACCTCGTGCTCGTCGATGACGACGACACGCACCGAACCGTCGCGCTCTCCGAAGTCGACGGCTTCGTCTGGCACTGCTACCTGCCCGGGATCGGTCCGGGCCAGCGTTACGGCTACCGGGTGCACGGCCCCTGGGATCCGGCGGCGGGCCACCGGTGCAATCCCGCGAAGCTGCTCCTCGACCCCTATGCCAGGGCCATGGAGGGGCAGATGGACAACGACGCGGCGCTCTTCGAGCGCGCGGCGCAGGGGCCCGAACCGGCCGACAGCGCCGAGCACACCCTGCTCTCGGTGGTCGCCGACCCGTCCTTCGCCTGGGAGGACGACAGGCCGCCGCGGCGGCCGTATGCCGAGAGCGTGGTGTACGAGGCGCATGTGCGCGGCCTGACCCAAGCGCACCCCGGGGTCCCCGCCGAACTGCGGGGCACCTACGCGGGCCTCGCGACCGATGCGGTCATCGACCACCTCACGTCCCTGGGTGTGACCGCGGTCGAGCTGATGCCGGTCCACCAGTACATCCAGGACGGGTTCCTGCGCGATCGCGGCCTGTCCAACTACTGGGGCTACACCTCCATCGGCTTCTTCGCCCCGCACAACGCCTACGCGGCGAAGGGTTCCCGCGGCGAGCAGGTCACCGAGTTCAAGTCCATGGTCAAGGCGCTCCACAAGGCCGGGCTCGAAGTGATTCTGGACGTCGTCTACAACCACACCGCGGAGGGCAACGAGAACGGCCCCACGCTCGCCTTCCGCGGCATCGACAACGCCTCGTACTACCGCCTGGCGGAAGACGATCCGGCGCGCTACTTCGACACCACGGGGACCGGCAACAGCCTGCTGATGCATCACCCCAACGTCCTGCAACTGGTCATGGACTCGCTGCGGTACTGGGTCACCGACATGCACGTCGACGGGTTCCGTTTCGATCTGGCGGCCACGCTCGCGCGGCAGTTCCACGACGTCGACCGCCTTTCGGCGTTCTTCGACCTGGTCCAGCAGGACCCCGTGGTCAGCCGCGTCAAACTCATCGCCGAGCCCTGGGACGTCGGCGACGGGGGATACCAGGTCGGCAACTTCCCGCCCCTCTGGTCGGAGTGGAACGGCAAGTACCGTGATTCGGTCCGGGACTTCTGGCGCGGCGCCGACCACTCCCTCGCCGAGTTCGCCTCCCGCCTCACCGGGTCGTCCGACCTCTACCAGCACGATCGCCGCCGTCCGCGGGCCAGCGTCAACTTCGTCACCGCGCACGACGGATTCACCCTGCGCGACCTGGTCTCGTACAACGACAAGCACAACGAGGCCAACGGGGAGAACAACCAGGACGGTGAGAACGCGAACCGCTCATGGAACTGCGGTGTCGAAGGGCCCACCGCCGACGAGGGGATTCTCGAGCTTCGCGCGCGACAGCAGCGCAACCTCCTGGCCACCCTGATGTTCTCGCAGGGCATTCCGATGCTCGCCCATGGCGATGAGCTCGGCCGCACACAGCACGGCAACAACAACGCCTACTGCCAGGACAGCGCTGTTTCCTGGATCGACTGGAACCTCACCGACGAACAGCGAGAGCTGGTCGACTTCACTCGCTGCGCCATTGAACTCCGGTCGGCACACCCTGTGTTGCGAAGACGCCGCTTCTTCCGTGGCGACACCGCGACACATGAGAGTCAACCGCTGCCCGACCTGGTGTGGTTGCGGCCCGACGCACGCGAGATGACGGACGACGACTGGCAGCGGCCCGACGCACACGCCGTCGGCGTCTTCCTCAACGGCGACGCCATCGCGGAGCCCGACACCCGCGGAGGGGCCGTGGTGGACGACTCTTTCCTGCTCCTGTTGAACAGCTACCGGGAGCCGGTCGCCTTCGTTCTGCCGAACGCCGCGTACGGCGAACGCTGGACGACCCGCATCGACACCTCGAGCCCGTGGGGTGCCGCGGACGAGGTGGAACACAAGGCGGACAGCGAAGTCTCCGTACAGCCGCACAGTCTGCTCATGCTCTCCCGGCCCAGCAAGGCCGGGTGCTGGTCACTGCGCAGGCAGTGAAGCCACTACGAAGGCCATGAGTTCACTGCGAAGGTCGTGAGTTCACCACGAAGCGCGCCCCGTCCGGATCGCTGAGGACCGCCTCCGGCACGTCCCCCGCGTACTGCAGGACGCTACCGCCGTGGGCTCGCGCGGCTTCGGCGCACGCTTCCACGTCGGCGACCGTGAAGTGGATCTGCCAGCGTGGCCGGATCGCGGGATCGGGCGCGGATTCCACCGCCCCCGAATGGATGCGGGCCACGATGTCGCCCTGGCTGCGCAGAACGACCTCTTCGTCCTCGTAGTGGACTTCGCAGCCGCCCGCGGTCGTGGACGCCCAGCCGAGGACCTCCGCGTAGAAGATGGCCGCGTCGAAGGCGTTCCGGGTGTGGAGCTCCACGAAGACCGGAGCCGCGCGGCGCCACTCCTCCCAGTCGGCGACCAGTTCGCCCTCCCAGATGCCGAAGACCGCTCCGTCGCGGTCGGCCAGCAGAGCAGCCCGCCCCGGAGGGAACGAGATGGGGCCTACGGCGGTCGTGCCCCCGCGCTCCTGGCTGCGGGCCACGGTCTGGTTCGCGTCGGACGCGGCGAAGAAGGGCGTCCATGCGACGGCCGTAAGACCCATGGTCTCCACGGCGGACACTCCCGCCACCGGCACTCCGTCCACACTGGCGAAGCGGTACTGGTCGCCCAGCTTGCCGGTGCGCCAGTCCCACCCCAGCACGGCGTGGTAGAACCTCTCCGCGGCCGTCAGATCACGGGTGGTGAGGCTGACCCAGCAGGGTGCGCCGAACACCGAGCGACTGGCCATGACCTCGCTCTTCGCCGCGCTGTGACTGTTCATCTTCGTACCGTTCTGAGCTCGTGTCCAAGGTCCTGTCCGAGGTCGTAGGCGCCTGCGAACCCTGTCGGTTCCATCATCGTTGCCTTCGCGCCCCACGTCGCGTCACGTGGGGCAGGAGGCTGGATTGCTCTCAGCTTCCTTGCGGGTGGTTCGTCCGGGTGGGTCGGTGGTGGGAGCGGGCCTTTCGCCATACGGGCTCCGAGCGCCACGACGGCGCACCGGACGCGGACACCACCGCGCGATGGCGTGAGCGGGCCCTCTCCTTGTTCACGGGTCCGGATTGAATCCATCTGATGCGGGGCCCCGGAGGAGTGCGAGCAGACAGCGACCGAACGGATGAGCCGGGCACCCGGCGGGCGAACCCGCCAAGCGCTCGGCTTCGGCCTGTTGGTGGACACTCCGCTTTCGAAAGCGGGTGCGAGTACCGCCGGTAACGTCGGCATTCCTCGCCGTTCCTGAGTGGAAGCCACTCGAACTTCTTGTTTCCTGTGAGTCGGCTGTGCGAGGGTAAGCCTCCTCGCGCTGAGGCAATGATCAAGCCCGCTCCTCTTGTTCGAGATTTCGCGCCGGTCGGCCCAAAAGGTCTTTGTCCGGTCCGTTTTCGGACACTCGCGGGGTTTGCTGATCCATTTCTCCGCCACGGCGAGCCCAGGTATGCACCAATCAGACGCCTGCCTTTCGGCAGGTGCGTCTTCCCTTGTGCCGTATTTCGGCTTGGAAGGAAGAGTTTCTGTGCAATCCCCTCACCCCCCGCGCCCGACCTACCCCCCTCGTCCCGGTGTGAGCTCAGAAGAATCCGACATGAGCCTCGCCGCCCGGCTGCGAGGCCGACCGGAGGGTGAGCCGGACAGGACCGTCGCCCTCCTGCTCGCGCGGCACTGGCGGCAGGCGTACGACTACTCGGCCATCTGCCTTGCCGCTTCGGCGAGTTCGATGAGTACGGCCTCGACGGTCACCACGGCATCCTTCCATCAGGTGCTCGGGCGCATGGTGCACGGCGGGCTGACCGGAGCCCTGCGCCCGCACCTCCTGGTGACCGTGAGGGAGACGGTCAGGGCATGGTCCGCCGACGACCGTATATCCGCCCTCATGCCTGAACTCCGCAAACCGTCCGGTGGTCGCGGCATACGGGCGGCAGGGCCCATGACCTCCGAAAAGCGGCAACTCGCCGCGCGTTCCTTCTCGGCTCTTCCGGCAGTGGCCCAGTGCTTGTTGTGGCACACGGCGGTCGAGGCCGAACACATATCCATACCCGCTGGTTTGTCGGGCTTGAGTGCCGACATCGCAGTCGATGCGCTCGAGCAGGCGCGTGAACAATTCCGGGCAGGCGTCGTTCGCGCTCACCGGGAACTCGCGCCGGCGAAGGAATGCCGCTTCTACAGCCGACTGCTCGACGTCACGATTCGCCGCGGTGGCGCTTTGCTGTCCGATGTCCGGCAGCATGTGTCCGAGTGCCGCCACTGCCGAGACGCGGCGGATCAACTCAGCTATTTCGAGGGCGAGTTGGGTGCTTTGGGTGCGCTCATCGCCGAAGCGGTACTCGGCTGGGGCGCCCGTCGCTACGTGGAGTCGCGGCCGGGCCGGGGGGCCTTGGTGAAGCGGGGCGGAGGCACCGCCGGACAGGTTGGCAGGCGCTCGGGCGGCGGCGGACGCCATCGTCCTCCGGCGCACATCCCCCTGCCGGGCGGTGCGCTCGGGACGGCGCGAACGCACTCCAGGGTGTTGCGCACCGGGGCGGCCATGGGGTTCGCCGCGGTGTTCGCGGCCGTGCTCGTCATCGCCGTCTCGTCGGGGGACGGCGACAGCGGCGGGTCTGTGCCCCCGACCGGTATGGCAGGGAGCCATGAGACCCGCCCGAGCGGCGATTCGGATGCGCCGTCCGCCGGTTCTTCCGATCCCACCTACGCGGGCTACCCCGGCGGATCCGAGCAGGGCAGGCTCCGCAATACGGCGACGGGCCTGTGCCTCGACATCCGGGGAGGCAAGGCGAAGCGCGATGCCGGGGCGAGGCCCGGTGCCGAGGTGGAGCTGGCGAAGTGCTCGGCCGAGGCGAGTCAGCAGTGGTCGTACGAGGAGAACGGACTGCTGAGCAGCGTGGCTCACCCCGAACTCTGCCTCGACTCCCACGCGGACGACGGAGTGATCATCCTCGGCACATGTGTGGCACCTTCGGCCGCGCGCGCCGATGAGGTGCGCTATGACCTGACCGTCCTTGGGGAGTTGCTGCCCCGGTGGCACGAAGGTCTCGCGGTCGCGCCCTCCTCCTCGCGCAAGGGTGCGGATGCCGTGGTCAAGGTGCGGGACGGGTCGGCGGAGCAGCGATGGATGCTCGGCTCCTCGACGACCGCTCCGAGGCCCCGGTCGGTCGACGGAAAGGGAGCCCCCTCCGTGAAGGGCGACGGTGACGCGGCGCGCGGGGACGGCGAGCCGTCCTCGCCCGGAGGGCGGCGGCCGGGGGCAAAGGCTGACGGGTCGAAAGGCGACGGAGCGAGGGGCGACGGAGCGAGGGGTGACGGAGCTAAGGGTGACGGTCGGCGGTCCTCGCCGGACTCGACCCGGCGCGGCGATGAGGTCCAGAAGCGGTATGCCGAGGTCGGTTGCTGCGACGTATCCGAACCGGTCGCGCCGCGGCGTCCGGGAGGTCGCCTCCGGTCTCCCGCGGCGCGAGCCGGAGTTCCGGACGAGGTGCCCTCGCCGACGCCCTCGCCCTCGCGTGAGGACCTGACGGAGCGCGTGATTCCTGCCGCCGCAGCGCCGGGCCTCGGCCGGTAGTCAGGCCAACTGCCCGGCTGATACACCCGGTTGTACAAGGCTTGTCGGTACCCACCACGCACCCGCCATGTCTGTTCGGGCAGCCGATTCTGCCCTGGAGGCCCTCGCGGTGGTTCGATGCCGCAAATAGCATCGAACCGTTCGCATACGAACCCTTGAAGAGAACGAGGGGATTCATGTCAGAGGGCTTTCAGACGCCGGTGCTTTTCGTCGCCTATCACCGCACGGACTTGGCTCCTGTCCTCATGGACCGGATCAGAGAGGTTCGGCCGACCAAGCTTTTCATCGCCATGGACGGACCGAAGTCCGATGTTCCGGGTGATGATGTCGCGGTCGCCGAAGTGCGTCGGATCATCGAGGAGAAGATCGACTGGCCTTGTGAAGTCCAGCGCAGATACGGGGATCAGAACCAAGGCTGCAAAGTGAACGTGGCAGGCGCGATCGACTGGTTCTTCGAACATGTCGAAGCCGGCATCATCATTGAGGACGACACTCTCGCGGACGTGTCCTTCTTCCCCTTCGCCGAGGAGCTGTTGAAGCGGTACGCGGACGACAGCGAGGTGATGCATATCGGGGGCACCCACTACCTCGAGCCACATCTCCGGCCGGAGTCCTACTACTTCTCCAAGTACAACACCATCTGGGGTTGGGCCACTTGGCGGCGGGCTTGGCAGCATTACGACATGTGGATCTCCGACTGGCCCGAGATAGTGAAGAGCGGAGTGCTCGCTGAGCACTTCCCCGACCCGACGGAACGTGAACTGTGGGAAGGGCGTTGGGGCCGCATCTATGAGGGCAAGGGACAAGACGACTGGGACTACCAGTGGTTCCTGATCTGCCTCCTCCGCGGCAAGGCGATCATCCCGACGGCGAATCTGGTAACGAACCTCGGATTCCGGGCGGACGCGACGCATACTGCTGATCCCGGCCATGAGTTCGCGGCCTTGGCCTGCGACGAGCTGACGTGGCCACTGACCCATCCCGCGACCAAGGACCGGGACGGGGATCTCGACGAACGGATCTTCGAGCAGCTGGTGGCGCGTGCGCCGTTCGTCCAGGAAATGCGCCGACTGCACCAGGCCGCCGGACGTTGATGTCCGGGCATCGACCACGAGCCCGCCACGTCGCTCACATCGGGGGGAACCATGTCGTACAAGAGCACCTTCCAGCGCGCGGTCGTCACCGGGGGAGCGGGGTTCCTCGGATCGCACCTGAGTGATGCCCTGCTTGCCTCGGGGTGCGAGGTGGTCTGCGTGGACAACTTGTGCACCGGATCGCGGGAGAACATCGGTCACCTGCTCGGCGACCCGCGGTTCAGCTTCGTCCGGTCGGACGCCATCGACGGGATCCACGTGGACGGCCCCGTCGATCTCGTACTGCACCTGGCTTCACCGGCCTCGCCCGTCGCCTACACCCGGCTGGCGATCGAGACACTCCGGGTCGGCAGTGAGGGGACGTCCAACGCCCTTGAGCTGGCGGGCGAGAAGGGTGCCCGCTTCATCCTCGCATCGACTTCCGAGGTCTATGGCGATCCGCTCCAGCATCCGCAGGTCGAGAGCTATTGGGGCAACGTCAACCCCGTCGGCGAGCGCTCGATGTACGACGAGGCCAAGCGATTCGCCGAGGCGCTGACCGTCGCCCACGCTTCGCGCCGCGGCGTGGATGCCGGAATCGTGCGGATCTTCAACACTTATGGTCCGCGCCTGCGGTCGGGGGACGGGCGCGTCGTTCCGAACTTCATCCGCCAGGCGCTCGCGGACGACCCCATGACCGTCCACGGGGACGGCACCCAGACCCGGTCGCTGTGCTACGTCGACGACACCGTGGACGGAATCCTCCGCCTCGCGGCAAGCCCGCACCTCGGCCCCGTCAATATCGGAAACCCCGAAGAACTCACCGTCACGGAACTGGCCCACCGGATACGCGAGTTGGTGGTGTCCGCATCGCCGCTGCGTCACTTGGGCCTCCCGGCGGACGATCCGAAATTCCGATGCCCCGATATCTCCCTGGCTGACGAACTGCTCGGCTGGAAACCGTCCGTGTCGTTGGAAGACGGTCTTCTCCGGACGATCGCCTGGTTCTCGAAGAATCAGGATCCGGCGGTCACGCGCCTTCCCCGGGGCCCGAAAGAGGAGAGCGTCCCATCATGAGCGAGAGCCGGAGCGAACGCCGGGCGCGCCAGCTCAAGGAGTTCAACGAGTTCGGCCAGACTTCTCTGGCCCCCGTCCCCGAGGTGCCTCGCAACCCGGTTTCCGTATCCTGCGAAGGCCCGGGTCCTGCCGTGGTCGAGCCCGCGGTCGACGATGTCGATCTGGCCGGTTGGTGTGCGACGGAAACCGATTCCGTCAGATCCCTTCTCCATACGCACGGGGCAATCCTGTTCCGGGGGTTCCGTCCGCCCGGAAGCGAACTCTTCCAGAGGTTCTTTGCCACCGTCTGCCCGGAATCCATGGATTACCAGGACCGCTCCTCTCCCCGGTCCGTCGTCGGTGACCGTCTCTATACATCGACCGATCATCCGGCGGACCAGACCATCGCGATGCACAGCGAACTGTCGTACTCCGCGAGTTGGCCCACCTTGCTGGCCTTCTACAGCGACAAGGCGGCTGACACCGGCGGCGAAACACCGATCGCCGACACCCGGGCCGTCTTGCGGAACCTGTCCGATCCGACACGCGAGCGTTTCATACGCCTCGGAGTCCGTTACCGGCGCGAGTTGCGCACCGGTGTCGGTCTTTCCTGGCAGGAAGTGCTCGGAACACAGTCGCGGGACGAGGCCGAGCAGACCTGCCGGGAACTCGGAATGCGGTACGAATGGATCGAGGACGGCCTTCGTATCGAATGGAGTCGGCCTGCCGTGCGCCGGCATCACAGCACTGGAGAGCAGGTGTGGTTCAACCACGCCTCCTTCTTTCACGCGGAATCGGTGGAAGCGGGCCTCGCCGATGCCCTCGAGGCGGCCGAGATGTCGCCGTTCACCACCGCCTTCGGCGACGGCTCGCCCATCACGAGCGAAGTCGTGACGGAGATCCGGAGCGCTTATGAGCAGGCGCTCGTGGTCCGGCCGTGGGCCACCGGCGACATCCTCCTGCTCGACAACATGCTGATGGCGCACGGCCGCCTGCCCTACGAGGGCGCACGCAGGCTGCTCGTGATGATGGGCGGACCGGCCGCGCCGTAGCCCCCGTACGTTCGCCACTTTCACCCAGCCGCGTTGATCGCAGGCATCACACCCCCACCGCGAAGAGGGAGACAGAGGTGCGTCCAAACGGGCTGTCCGCCCAGCAACGCCGGAGCTGGCTCCGCGATCCGGAGACGCTCCGGATGAGCGAGTGCGTCATATCCCTTCCGTACGCGATCGGCGTCGACGAGGTGCGCCGGGCCCTCACTGCGCCTGCTGTGCGTGAGGGGGCCGCCCGGCGTTTCGCCCGCCAGCCTGACCGGACGGTTCCGGTCCGGCTGACCGAGGAACCGCAGGTCCCCACGGTGACTGCGGAGGGCGACGGGCGCGGACGGGTGGCCGTCGAAGGCGCGGGCAGCCCTGTGAGGACCCGGGTCCCGGTCGGGGAGTGGGGCATCACCGTCCGGATATCCGGCGGCGGGCATCGGCTCGTCGTATCCGCACCCACCCTGACCTTCGACGCCACATCGCTGCTGCTGTGGGTGCGCGACCTCACGGCAGCGCTGGCCGACCCCGACGGCGACGACGTCACCGGATCCGCGGACGCCCCCGGCTACCAGCACTACACGCGTTGGCAGGACGCGGTGCTCTCGGACATGGACCCGGAGGAGCTCGCTTACTGGCAGGCGAAGCGGGACGATCTGACGCGGTGCGCGTCGCCCCTGAACACGACCGCACGCCCGGAGCCCGGCGGCGCCTGGGAGACGCTCCCGGTCGAGACGGCGGGACCGGATCTGGACGATCTCCTGCGCACCGCCGAGAAGCTGGCCGCTGAGCCGGAAGACCTGCTGCTCGCCTGCTGGGGCTTTCTCGTGGCGCAGAACGCGGGCGTCACCGGCATCTGCCTGGGTGTCACCTTCCCCGGCCGGGACACCGAGAGCTTCCACACACTGCGCGGCCCGCTGGCCAGGACACTGCCGATGGGGTTCACCAGCACCCCGAGCCTGCCCGATGCGATCCGTGCCGTAGGGGAGTCGCGCGCCGACCTTGCCGAGTGGCAGGAGTGCTTCGACTGGGGCCTCAAGACCGACGACCCGGTCGCCTTCCCCGTGGGCTTCCGCGCCCTCACGGTGCCCACCGGGCCGTCGTCCGATCTCCCCGGCGGCGCTCACGTGGAAGGCCTCGTGGACGCCGACAACGCAGCCACGCTCTTCTGCTCCGTGCTGCGCTTCGGCACCGAGCTCCGACTCCAGCTGGACTTCGACCCGGGCGTCCACGACCCGGCGGCCGTACAGTCCCTTGCCCGTCAGTTCCAGGTCCTGTTGCGTCATGCCGCTCAGGAGCCGGAAGCCCCGCTGCCTGAACGCCTGCTGCACGAGGACGACTTCCGCCGAGCCGGGTCCGTCTTTGCCGGGCCGACCCGGGCCCGCCGTCCGGACAGCGGTGCCGCCGAGCTGTTCCGCGGGCATGTTCTGCGCGCGCCGGCTCATCCCGCGCTCGTTGACGGGGCGCGGACCGTGACGTACGCCCAACTCGATGCCTGGGCGGGCAGGATCGCCGGACGCCTCGCCGGCCACGACGCGGATTACGTGGGGCTTCTCCTCGGCCCGGGTGCCCCGCTCATCGCCGCGATGCTCGGCTGCCTCTACTCCGGGAAGACCATGGTCCTGATGGACCCCGGCCATCCGGACAGGGTGCTGCACCACATCCGCGACGACAGCGGCATGGGCGTGCTGATCACTGAACCTCCGTACGCCGAGCGGGTCGGTGACTGGGGCGTGGCGGCATTCTCCGCCGATGAGGAACGCTTCAGGGACGGACAGGAACGCACCGGTGAGGGGGCTGCCGCCGTTCCGGTGCCCGCCGGGCGGACCGGCCCCGCCTACGTCATCTACACCTCCGGCACCACCGGCAGGCCCAAAGGAGTCGTCGTCCCTCAGCGGGCACTGGTCAACTACGCCCTGTGGCTGGGCGAGGACCTGGGGTTCGACGACCGCGACCGCCCGGCACTCCTCACCTCCGCCGCGTTCGATCTGGGTCATACGGCACTCTGGGGCGCGCTGTTGCACGGCGGCACTCTCGTCCTGCCCTCGCAGGACACGCTCGGCGACCCGCATCGCCTCCTGGACGAACTGGTCCGGGAGCACGTCACCGCGCTCAAGCTGACCCCGTCCCTCCTCCGGCTGCTCCTGGACACGGACACCGGACAGCTCGCACGGCTCGCGCCGCGTCTGCTGGTAGTCGGTGGGGAGGCCGTACGCCCGTCCGACCTGGAACGGCTTCACAAGGTCAGCCCGGCGACAGTGATCGTCAACCACTACGGCCCGACCGAGACGACGGTGGGCTGCGTCGCGGAGCGCGTCCAGCCGTCCGGACTCGGGGACTTTCTGCGGCGGCCCGTGCTCGGCACGCCGATCGCCAACACCACCGTGCACATCCTCGACGAGAAGCTGCGCCCTGTCGCCCCCGGTGTCATCGGCGAGATCTGCGTCGCCGGTGACGGACTCAGCGACGGGTATCTGGGTGACGACGACCTGACCGCCGCGCGCTTCGTCGATACGCCCCGGACCGGCCGCGTACACCGCACAGGCGATCTGGGCCTGCGGTTCCCCGATGGACGTATCGCCTTCTCCGGACGCGCCGACAGCCGGCACAAGGTGCGCGGTCACCGCGTCGAACTCGACGGAGTGGCGCAGATACTGCGTGAGCACCCCGGTGTCGACGACGCGACCGTGGTCGTCGACACCGACCCGGCCGGACAGAACCGACTCCTCGCCTACTGTGCGCCGTCCACGGACCGGACAGGACCGGTCGCCCGCTTGTGTGCCCTCCTCGACAGCGCGCCCGAAGTCGCGGGCGGATGGACGGAGTTGCCCGACGGGCGCCCGGTTCTCTCGCTCAACCCGGCCGAGACGTCCTTCGCCCACCAGGAACTCTTCGTCGAACGCGCCTACTTGCGCGAAGGAATCCGCGTCACCCCAGGCAGCGTCGTCATCGATGTCGGCGCCAACGTGGGCATGTTCAGCCTCCAGGTGGCGACCGAGGCGCCGGGGTCACGCATCATCGCGATCGAACCCGCACCCGCGGCCTTCGCCCGGCTGCGCGCCAACAGTGCCTTGTACGGCGACGCCTGGACGCCGGTGGCCGCCGCGCTCTCGGCCGCCGCGGGCCGCGCCACCCTGACGTCGTACGCCGATCACAGTATGCTCGCCACGCTGCATCCGGCGGAGGACGAGGACCGGAACCTGCTCAAGTCACTCGCGGAGCAGCGTCTGGGGCGGGGCCTCGACCCGGCCGAGAGCGGCCACTTGGACGAGCTGCTCGACGAACAGCTCGCGCCGACCGCCGTCGAATGCGAACTGACCACCCTCTCCCAGGTGATCCGTGACCACGGCCTCGCGCGGGTCGACCTCCTGAAGATCGACGCGCAGCGGGCGGAGTGGGACATCCTGCTCGGCATCGACGACGGGCACTGGCCGCTCATCCGGCAGATCGTCCTGGAGGCCCAGGGCGACGCATCGCATCTCGGACGGATACGCGAAGCTCTCGTCGACCGCGGGTTCCGGGTGAAGACCGAAGGACAGGACCACACCGGCGCTGTCGGACATGCCCTGATGTACGCGACGCGCCCTGGTGCGAAGCCGCAGGACGAAGGGCCGGCGACGTACGCACCGAAGAGCTGGAGCTCCCCGCGCCGCTTCGTCGCGGACCTGCGCGACCACCTCGCCACGGAACTACCCGATCATGCGATCCCCGCACGCATCGTCCTCGTTCCCGGCATCCCCCTGACCCGCAACCGCAAGGCCGACCACGCGGCCCTGCGCGCCACGGCGCACGCGCTGGACATCGAACGGCGCCCCACTGAGCCCACCACCGCCCTGGGGCAACGACTGGCCGCGCTGTGGCGGAGCGTGCTCGGTGTCGACGAGATCGGGATGGAGAGTCACTTCATCGAAAGGGGCGGGGACAGCCTGCGTTCCGCCCGGCTCGCCACCCGTATCCGGGACGAGCTCGGTACGCACGTGACCATGACGGAGATCCTGCGGACCCCCCGCTTCGAGGACTTGCTGAACCTCCTGACGAGCAAGTCCACCGCGGCAGACCTGATCGCATCCTCGCCCTGGGGCGACACTCATCCGCTGTCCCACCTCCAGGAACGCATCTGGCTGCTGAGCCGCCTGGAGGGCGGGAACGAGGCGTTCAACCTCAGCCGGGCCTTCCGCCTGACCGGCGAGATACGACCGGAACTCCTCGAGCAGGCACTCGCCGCCGTCGTCGAACGGCACGAAGCGTTGCGCACTGTCCTGCGGCAGTCGGAACTAGGCCAGCAGGTACGCGCCTCAGATCAGTGTCACCCACCGCTGACCGTCGAGACCGCCGACAGCCCGTGGAGCCCGGCGGCAGCCGCCGAGCGGGCGATGGCGGAGGCGCGGTGCCCCTTCGACCTCGCGAGGGACGTCCTGCTCCGCGGTGCGGTGACGACGTTCGCGGACGGTGAGCATCTGCTGACCCTGACCACCCATCACATCGTCGCCGACGGCTGGTCCGTCGAGGTCCTGGTGGCCGACTTCTTCGAGGCGTACGGGCGTCTGCGCGCCGGGGACGCCCCCTTCCCCGGGCCGCTGCCGAGACGGCACCGCGACTACCTCCAAGCGCTGGACGACCTGGCCCGCAAGGCCAGGGAGGAAGCCGCCGACCACCTCGCCCGCTGGGCCGACCCCTCGGTGTCGGTCAAGCCGTTGCCCACCGACGCTCCACGGCCGCCCGTACCGTCCTTCCAGGCCCGCAACCTCCATCTGGAATGCGCGCCCGACGTGTACGAAGGACTGCGGGACCTGGCAAGGACCCAAGGCGTGACGCCGTTCGTCGTGTGCGTCGCGGCGATCCACGCGGTACTCGCGCAGTGGACGGGAGAACGCCGGCAGGTTCTCGCAGCCAGCCATGCCGGTCGCGATCTGCCCGGCATAGGCGACCAGGTGGGCCTCTTCGCGAACACGGTGCTGCTGCGCGGCGACGTGGTCCCGGGCGCCCCCTTCGCACAGCTGGTGCGGACCACCGGCGCCGAGGTGGACGAGGTGCTGCGCCATCAGTATCTCGCCCTGTCCGACGTGGTCGCCCGCATCGGGGCACAGCGTCACGGCGGTCTTTCGAGCGCTCCTTCCGTGGGCATCACCTGGCACAGCATCGACAGGGCCGCCGAGGTGGCGGGCGTCGCCGAGCGGTGCGGTTTCAGCTGCGAACCCATCGAGATGGACGAACACGCGTCCCGCGCGGACCTGTGGTTCTTCGTCCTTCCCGGAGACACGCTGCGGTGGCAGATCATCTACGACGCCGCGCTGTTCCACGAGGAGACGGTGGCCGCGGTCGCCGAGGACCTGTCGGAACTGCTGCGGCAGGCGGCCCGCGACCCCGGTCTGCGGGTCGGGCCCGCCGGGCCGGACTTCGAGGTGCACCTGTAGCGCCCGCCCCACCCATTCGCCTCCGCACATCGCGGTTCCCCATGTCACCATTCGCTCCCGCCGGAGGGCACGTTGATCCACAGCGCACTTTCCCGACCCCGACCGTCACAAGCAGACTCCGTCGACCAGCAGATACGAGAGTCCGAAGTCCGCCTGGAATCCCAGGTGCTGGATGCCCTTGACCGAGCCGCGCGGCACGATCGGTGGAGTGAACTGACACTCCTCCTTTCGGCTCTGACCTGGTACACGGCGTGCACGGGCGAAGACCGGCCGGTGCGCGTCACGGTGCCGGGACAGGACGGCGTGCCGCGGTTCTTCCGCGTGCCGGTGGACCGCACCGCCTCCCTCCGCGCCCACGTGGGCGCCGTCAAGGAGCAACTGACGGCCGCACTGCGAGGGCGTCGCGGGACGCAGGATGCGGACGGGGGCGACGCGTGTGACGTGTACGCCGATGTGTCGAGCTCCGAAGAACCGCCGGAGCAGGGCGAGTTGGGCGTCCGCTACGCAGGCGATGGCCGGATGCGCGTATGGGCGCAGGGAGGTCAGGGAGGTCAGGGGGGACAGGGAGGCCGGCGCGACCCGGAAGCCGTCGCTTCGGCGATCGGCCGGTTCCTGCTCGGCCTCGACGAACCCGATGCGCCCCTGGAGCGGATCGCCCTGCTGAGTGACGATGAGAGTGCTCAGGTCATCGGCTTCGGGACCGGGCGGCCGATGCCCGAGTGGACGCGCACGTCCCTGGTCGACCTGTTCCGTGAGAGCGCCCGCGCCTTTGGGCACCGCATCGCCGTGATCGACGGTGAGCGTCGTATCGACTACGCCGGACTCGACGCCGACAGTGACCGGACAGCGCGTGAGCTGCTCACCGCCCACGCGCTGCAACCCGGACAGGTAGTGGCCGTCGCCCTGGACAACGGGATCGACGGCATCCGGGCCATGCTCGGAGTCCTGAAGGCCCGCGGAGTGCTCCTGTGGCTCGACCCGACCTGGCCCGACGAGCGGCTCCGCGCGCTGTGCGCGGACGCCGACGCGCGTGTCGTGGTCACCGGCGACGGTCCGCCACCGGCATCGCTGTGCAGGATACCCGCCCTCGCGATCGGTACCCCGTCCGCCGGTGCCGGTCAGGGCGGGAAGTTGCCGCAGGTGCTGCCTGATGACACCGCTTATCTGCTGTACACCTCCGGCTCGACCGGCCGGCCCAAGGGCGTACTCGTCGGCCACGGAAGCCTCGCCAACATGCTGCGGGACCAGAGCGCGTACGTCGGTGTGACGCGGGACGACAGGGTGCTTCAGCCGTTCTCACCCTCCTTCGACGTCACCATGCTCGCCACGGGAGCGGCACTGGTCGCGGGAGCCGCCGTCGTACCGGGGCGTATGCGGCACTCGACCGACGACTTCGCGGCTGACGTACGCGGAAGCGGCGTCACGGTCGCCTTTCTCGTACCCACGCTGCTCCGCTCACTGACGCCCGATGACCTGCCCGACGCGGGCACCGTCATCAGCGGCGGTGAGCCCTTGCGGGAGCCGGAGGTGCGGCGATGGTGCGGAGCGGGCCGGCGGCTGATCAACTCCTACGGCGCGACGGAGACGACCTGCTGCACCAGCGCCGGTGACGCCGTGCTCGGCGGCGAGATCACCATCGGCACACCCGTCGCCAACACCTGTATCCGCGTGCTCGGCGCCGGTGACGAACTGATGCCGATCGGCGCCGTCGGCGAGATCTGCGTGGAGGGAGCGGCCGTGGCGCAGGGCTACCTGCACACCGATGCCGCGCCGCTGGCACAGTCTGTGGCCGGGCTCTCCGGTGTGCGCCGCTACCGTACGGGCGACCTCGGGCGGTGGTGTGCCGACGGGCGCCTGGAGCTGATCGGTCGGCGTGACCGACAGGTGCAGATCGGCGGCCACCGCGTCGAACCCGCGGAGATCGAGGCCGCGTTCCTCGACCTTCCCGGTGTCGACGCCGCGGGCGTCGTCGTCTCGCAGGGGCGCCTGCGCGCGTTCGTCGCGGCCGGGGAAGACTTCCGGGACTCGCGCGCGCTGGTAGCCGAGTTGTCCAAGGTCGTGCCCGCCCACGCGCTGCCGGACCGCATCGTGCTGATGGAGCGGCTGCCGGAAACCGCCGGTGGCAAGACCGATCTGGAGGCCCTCGCCCGTCTCGCGGCGGACGAGGACGACGGCGACGGCGAGTCCACGGGCCCCGGAGGGCCGTGGGAGGAGCGCCTGTTCGACCTGTGGCAGGAACTTCTCGAGCAGCCTCCCGCCGGAGTGACCGACAACTTCTTCGGCCTTGGGGGCACCAGCCTGACGGCGCTGCGGATGCTGTCCCGCCTTGAACTGGAGGCGGGTGTACCCGTCGCTGTCTCCGCCTTCTTCGAGGCGCCGACGGTACGGGCTTTGGCGGCCCGCTGCGCCGAGGTCTCCGAGCGGCCCGCCCCGGCTCCCGCGCTCGCCGCCCCGGAATCCATCCCCCGTGACGACCCCGACCGGCCGCTTCCGCTGTCGCCGGGGCAACTCGGTGTGTGGCTGGCGTGCGCTCGTGGCGAGACGGGTGCCGCGTACAACGTCCCCCGCTGCTTCGAACTGACGGGTGCCCTCGATGTCGACGGTCTCCGCGCCGCGGTGTCCGACCTCGTGCTTCGGCACGGGGCTCTACGGACGACCTTCACCTCCCAGCGGGGCACGCCGGTACAACGCGTCCACCCGGAGCCCCTGACGTCCCTGGAGATCCTCCCGGCGCCCGCGACCCCCGCTGAGCGCACGGCTGTGATCGACACCCTCTGCGCCACCCCGCTCTCGCTGGAGACAGGTCCCCTGCTGCGCGTCGTCCTCGTCGAAGGGGAGCGCTCCAGGACACTCGTCGTCATCGCTCACCACATCGTGTGCGAGGGGTGGTCGATGGCACTGCTGCTGGATGACCTCGCGGCGCTGTACGAAGCCCGCACCCGGGGAACCGCGCTTCCGCGCCCGCCCGCCCTGGCCTACGAGGCCGTCGCCGCGCGGCAGGGCACGCAGGCGCATTCCGAGAGGGCGGTGCGACAACGGGCCGAGTGGCGCGAGCGCCTGTCCGGTGCCCGCGGGGTGACGTTCCCGACCGCCCCCGGCGCCACTGCCGACCCGGCGGCCGGTGGCTGCGTCACCCGCCGCTTCACCACCGTGGAACGCGACAGGCTGCACGACTTCGCCCGCGGCCGGCAGCTGAGCCCGTTCGCGGTCGTCCTCGCCGTCGTGTCCTTCGCGTTGCGCGAGGCATCCGGGCAGGAGGACGTCGTCGTCGTCTCACCCGTGTCCCTGCGGGGCGAGCCGGACCTGGACGACCAGATCGGCATGCACCTCAACATGCTGCCGCACAGGGTCGCCACCCAGGGCGCGCACACCATGGCCGACATCGTCACCCGGGTGCGGGACACCGTTCACTGGGGCCTTGACCGGCGGACCTGCCCGTACACCGACGTGCTCGCCGACCTCGGGGTGCCGGGCGCGGCCTTCCCCGTCGAACTCGACTACCGTGCCGCCGATGTACGGGCTGATCCCGCCGAGTGGGCCCTGGGAGACGTCATCGGCCGACGGCTGCCCCGACGGACGGCGGTGGCGCGCAAGTTCGGCTGGGACCTGTTGTTCACGGAGGACGAGCAGGGCCTGTGCCTCGAAGCGCTCTACGACACCGCGGCTCATACGGAGAGCTCGGCCGATGGCATCGTCACGCGCATCGCGAAGCTGCTGACCGACACTGTCGACGGACGTGACCCGGCGCTGTCGGCGGCGCCCGCCGCCAGTGACGCGACGACCGCCCTGGCCGCCCGGCGCGCGCGGCTCAAGCGCCGGATGTCCGGAGGTTCCGGGGAGGCCGCCCCGGCTGACGTACCGGCTCGGCTTCCCGAGCCCGGCCAGTCCATCGCCGAACGCCTGGAGAGCGACCGGGAGTTGCTCGACAACCTCGCCGACCACGGCGGCTTCGTGCTCTACCGCGACACCGGCGCCGACTCACCCGAGGGGTTCCGCAAGGTCCTCGACCTGCTCGGTTCCGCGCCACTTCCTTACGAAGAGCGCTCCTCCGACCGCAAAGAAGTGGCGCCGTCCCTCTACACCTCGACGGAACACCCCGCCGACCAGCCGATCAAGCTGCACACCGAGCACTCGTACGCGCAGAGCTGGCCCCTGCGCCTGACGTTCTGCTGCGTACGCCCGGCCGACTCCGGCGGCGAGACCAGCGTGGCCGACCTGTCCGAGATCACCCAGCGGCTGCGCCCCGGGACCGTCGCCAGGTTCCGTGACGAAGGCGTCCGCTACGTACGCAACTTCGGCGGTGGCCTCGGCCTCGAGTGGCCCACGGTCTTCGGCACCCACGACCGCGATGAGGTCGAGGAATACTGCCGCAGCCATGACATCGCCTACGAATGGCGGGGCGCTGACCGGCTGCGGACGACCTTCTGGCGTCCCGCGCTGCGGACCCATCCGCACACCGGGCGGGAAGTCTGGTTCAACCACGCCTACTTCTTCAGTCCCAGCAGCCTCGACCCCGCCCTCCGGGCCGAACTGCTCGACCACTGCGACGCGGACGACCTGCCCTTCCGGACGCTGTACGGCAACGGGCAGGAGATCGAGGACCCGGTGATCGAGGAGCTCGGGCGTGCCTACAACGCGACGCTGCGCACAGTGCGCTGGCAACGGGGCGACGTCCTGATCGTGGACAACATGTCGGCCGCCCACGGCCGTATGCCCTACCGGGGACGCCGCGAAGTGCTGGTCGCCATGTCGCACGGCCACACGCCAGGACCGAACGCGTAAATCCGGCGTGCCGGTGCGAAGCACGCCCCAGCGATAGCTGAAGGAGCCAGAACCCCCATGCACGCCTCGCCCACCCAGCAGCGATTCACCCACGTCTGGGGTGCCCGTACGCCCGAGACCCGGATCGTCGTCGCCCACGACGCGGCGATCGCCCCGGCCGACATCCGCGAGCGGCTGCGGTCGGCCGTCGCCCGTCACGAAGTCCTGCAAGCCGACGGCGCACACCGTGAACTGGCCCCCGACTCCTGGCGGGAGGGCGTCGTGACCTGCGCGCTGCGGTCCGGTCCCGACGGGGAGCACCGGATCGAGCTCCGCGCCCCTGCCGACCGGCTCGACGCCACCGCCGCGGCGCGTCTCGCCGCGGCCCTGATCGGGGACGCCGCCGCGTACGAAGGGCCCGCTCAGGCGGACCTCGCGGCCTGGGCGTGGGAGACACTGGCCGCCCGCGAAGCGGACGGTGTGACCCACTGGGACGGTGCCGAGCAGGGCTGCGCCGCCGTGCCGCCGCTTCCCTGGGGCCGTGAATCGGCCCCCGCGGAGCTGAGTCCCGCCGCCACGCCCATCGCGTGGGGCGACCGCGAGCAGGAGGCCCTGCACCGATGCGCCGCCGCGCTGGGTGCCTCGCCCGCGGACATCGTGTGCGCGGCGTGGTCAGCGCTCCTCGCGCGCTGGTTCGACCTCGACTCACTGCTGCTCGGCGACACCGTCGACGGCCGTGAACTGGATGAACTCGGCGCCGTACCAGGACTGTTGGAGCGCACCCTGCCGCTGTTCCTCGCATGTGACCACGACCGTGACTTCGCGACACTGGTCCGGGAGGTTGCCGAGGAACGCGGCAAAGCGGCCGCCTTCCAGGACTACTTCGTCCTGCCGTCGGGGCCGGAGACCTCTCGTTCGCTGCCGCTGGCGTTCGTCTGGCGGGACCAGAACATGGTGGCCGCGGCCGGACCGCTGAGCCGTGTGGTGTCGCTCGACTCCCTCGTGGAACCCTTCGCTCTCCGCCTCGACGCGTGGACTTCACCGGACGGCATCGACGTGCGCCTGGCGTACGACAGCACTCTGGTCCCGCAGCCACTCGCCGAGGCACTGGGGGAGTGGCTGCCGCACTTCCTGCGCGCGGTGTGTGAACGGCCCGAGACCCGGCTCGGCGACCTTCCGCTCACCGCCGGGCCCGCGTCCTGGGGCTCGGCCGAACCGGCGGACCCGGGCCCCGGCATCCGCCGACGCCTGGCGGATGTCGTGGCCGCCGCTCCTGGACGACCCGCGCTGCGCCATCACGGCGTCGTGCGGACCTACGCCGAACTCGCGGCAGGTGCCGATGAGTTCGCCGGTCGCCTGACGGGGCTCGGCGTCGTGCGCGGAGACCGCGTTGCCCTGCGGATGCCCACGACACCGGAGGCCATCACGGCACTCCTTGGCGTACTCCACGCCGGCGCCGCGTACGTACCCATCGATCCGGAGCTGCCCGAGGACCGGGTGCGGCACATCCTGAGCGACAGCGGCGCGCGGTTCCTCGTACTCCCGGACGGCGAGGGAGCCACGCGCGTCGACCGGCTCGAAGGGCCGTTCCCCGACCGCTCCGCCTCCTACGGCCACAGCCGACAACCGCTCGCCTACGTCCTGTACACCTCCGGATCGACCGGTGGGCCCAAGGGCGTTCGGGTCCCCGAGCGCGCCGTGACGAGCCTCGTCGACGCCCTCGCAGCCCCGGTCTACGACGGCCTCGGCGACGGTCTGCGCGTGGCGCTCCTCGCGTCCCTCGCCTTCGACGCCTCGGTCCAGCAGATCTTCGGCGCGCTGCTGCGCGGGCACACGCTCGTGCTGATCGACCCCGAAGTGAAGCGGGACCCGGTGCGGCTGTGCGACGAACTCGTCGAGCACGGAGTCGACGTCGCCGACTGCACGCCCAGCCTGCTCCAACTGCTCACCACCCACGCGGCACCGTCCCTGCACCGCCTGCCGCTGCGCCGTCTGCTCGTCGGCGGCGAACCACTCCTGGCCGCCGCGGTCGCCCGCTTCCACGAGCTGGGTGCTCCCGAGTCCGTCGTCGTCGTCAACGTGTACGGACTGACCGAGAGCGGTGTCGACTCCGTCGCGCAGGTCGTGCGCGGTACGGGCGGATTCCACCCCGCGCGCGAGGACGTGCCCATCGGTACGTCCCTGACGAACAGCGAGGTCCAGGTCACGGATGGCTCGGGCCGGCCTGTCCCGCGAGGGGCCGTGGGGGAGATCCGTATCGCCGGGCCTTGTGTCGCGTTGGGATACACCGGCGACGAGGCGCTCACCGAGGAGCGCTTCCGCCCGCGTCCAGGGCGCCCGGCGGAGCGCGTCCTGCGCACGGGTGACCGCGGCTGGGTGGACGAAGCGGATGCCCTGCACCTCGCCGGACGGCGCGACGGGCAGGTCAAGATCCGGGGCCACCGGGTGGAGCTCGGCGAGATCGAACGCGTCCTCGCCGCCCACCCGGACGTCGAGTCCACGGCCGTCATCGCCTTCCGTACGCCGGGCGGTGACATCGAGCCCGCCGCGTTCGTGGCGGGTGCGGCCGTGCCGAAGCGGGCCGAGATCCGCGACCATCTCAAGCGGTCGCTGCCCGCCGTGATGGTGCCCCGCCTGATCACCTCCGTGCCCGAAATCCCCCTCTCCGCCAGCGGAAAACTGGACGCTCAGGCGCTGCTCGCCCTTCTGCACCGAGGCGGGGCCGGCGGGGAGAGGCCGGACCAGGGGCTCACCGACCTGGTCCTCGATACGCTGCGCGGGGTCCTCGACGACCCGCTGCTCGGGCCCGACGAGCACTTCTTCGACGCGGGTGGGCACAGCATCCTCGCGCTCAAGGCGGTCTCCGCACTGTCACGCGCGCTCGACCGGGACGTCCCGTTGCGGGCCCTGCACGACCACCCGACCGCCGACGCGCTCACCCGGCACCTCCGTGAGCGCCGCCCTCGCGGCGCCACCCGCGTAGTACCGCTGCGACCGGCGCGACACGACGCCCTGCCCGTCTTCTTCCTGCCGCCCGCCGCGGGCATCCCGTACATCTTCACGGATCTGGTGGGCGAGCTGCCCACCTCGTACGCCCCGTGGGGAGTCGACTACCTGACGCCCGACGGATCGGTGGAGACCACGCTCCACCAGGTGGCCGAAGCCCTCGCCGAGGAACTGCTGCTCCACACCGACCACACGGTGGTGCCCCTCGTCGGCTACTCACTGGGAGCCGCCGTCGCGTTCGACCTCGCGCGTCTCCTCGAGCGGCGCGGACGCCGTCCCGCGCTGGTCCTGATCGACCGGATGCTCAACCCGCCGGCCCCCTCGGCGGAACGCGCCCAACTCATCGAGGGGGCGCAGCACACCGATGTCGCCGACCGTCTCGATGTGCTGCTTCCTCTTGCCGTGGGACACACCACTCAGGGCGTCATCGGGAGCCCCATGGCGACCCTCGAGGCAGCCGGAAACCCCGTCCCGGCAGGCATGACGTCCTGGCGGGCGCACACCACGGGCTCGTTCCACCACACGGTGATCCCCGGCTCGCACCACACGCTGCTCGCGCCGGAACACCTACCGACCCTTCGCGAACACCTCCAGCACAGCCTCAGCCTCACGACCGGAAGGTGACCCCTCATGACCACCGACACCGACACAGACACCCTCATCGATTCACGGCTACAGCCGAAGCAGCCCACCGGCGTGGCCGTCCTCGGCTGCGGCTCGGTCAGCGCGCGGTATCTGCGCATGTTGCGCCACTTCAGCATCCTGGAAGTCCGCCACTGTGCCGATCTGGACCCGGAACGGGCCCAGCGGCGCGTCCAGGAGTTCGGCCTCGGCAAGCCGTCCACCTGGCAGGAGGTGCTCGACGACCCCGACGTGGCGATCGTCGTCAATCTGACGCCGCCCACCGAACATGCCGCGACCACGGAAGCGGCCCTGCGGGCGGGCAAGTCCGTCTACGTGGAGAAGCCCCTTGCCACGGACCCCGAGGACGCGAGGCGGCTGCTCGCCCTCGCCCGCGAGTCCGGGCTGCTCCTGGCCTGCGCGCCCGACACCGTGCTCGGACGCGGTCCGCAGACGGCGATCGCCGCCGTCGCCGCGGGTGAGATCGGCACACCGGTCCACGCTCATGCGTCCATGCTCAGGTCCGGGCCCGAGATCTGGCACCCCGACGCGGACTTCTTCTACCGTCCTGGCGCCGGGCCGCTGCACGACATGGGTCCGTACTACCTGTCCATGCTCGTGCACCTCATGGGCCCGGTGACCGCGGTCAGCGCCCAGAACCGGATCAGCGACCGCGAGCGTGTCATCGGCCGCGGGCCCCGCGCGGGTGAACGTATCGAGGTCGCCGTACCCACCGTCACAGTCGCCTCCCTCGACTTCGCGTCGGGCGCGATCGCCACCCTGGTCTGCTCGTTCGACGCCTGGGCCGCGACCTCACCGCACATTGAGCTGCACGGCACATCGGGGTCGCTCGTCCTGCCGGACCCGAATCTCTTCGACGGCCCCATCCAGGTCGCCCGTGCCGGCGGAGGTGGTCTACAGGAACTCCCCGCGCCGCCGGGCTATGTGTACGACCGCGGGATCGGCGTCGCCGACCTCGCCCTCGCGCTGCGCACCGGCAGTGTCCCGAAGGCCGATCCGGGCCTGGCCCTCCACGTCGTGGACGTGATGAACGCGGCGTTCCAGGCCGCCGAGCGGCACACCACGGTCGAGGTGCACAGCACCACCACACGCACCGAGCCGATGCCCACCGACCTGTCGGTCTACGGGTGGACCGGCATCGCCGACCCCGAAGAGGACGCCCGGCTCGCGAAGATCCGCTGACCCACCCGTACCACCGAAAGGCACCCCCCATGCGACTGTGCATCTTGACCGAGCCGCAATTCGGCGCGACCTACGACGACGTGCTGCGGGTCGCGAAGGCGGCCGAAGACCTCGGGTTCGAGGGCTTCTTCCGCGCCGACCACTACACGCCCATAGGCGGCGGGGACGGCCTGCCGGGGCCCACCGACACCTGGACCACCCTGGCAGGCCTCGCCAGGGAGACCTCCACCATCCGGCTCGGCTCGCTGATGACCGCCGCCACGTTCCGCGCGCCGGGGCCGCTGGCGATCAGCGTCGCGCAGACGGACCACATGAGCGGCGGGCGCATCGAGTTCGGGCTCGGCGCGGGCTGGTACGAGCCGGAACACACCGCCTACGGCATCCCCTTCCCTGACGTGGTCGAGCGGTTCGACCGGTTCGAGGAGCAACTCGCCATCATCACCGGTCTGTGGGAGACACCCGTAGGGGAGACCTTCGACCACGCGGGCAAGTACTACACGCTGACCGATTCACCGGGACTGCCCAAGCCCTTGCAGCGTCCCCGCCCGCCCCTGCTCATCGGCGGGTACGGCACCCGCCGCACTCCTCGCCTGGCCGCGCGGTACGCCGACGAGTTCAGCCTGGCCTATCCGGGCTTCGGACAGGTCGCCGAGGCGTTCGACCGCGTACGCCGGGCCTGCGCCGATGTGGGCCGCAGCGAGGACTCCCTGGCCCTCGCCGTGTCCCAGGCCGTGTGCTGCGGGCGGGACGCGGCGGAGATCGCCCGGCGCGGGCCCGCGGGACGCACCGCCGAATCGATGCGGGACAAGTGGCTCGTGGGCACTCCGGACGAAGTCGTGGACAAGATCGGGAAGTTGGGCGAGTCCGGCACGAACCGGATCTATCTCAGGACCCACACCCTCAGCGACATCGACCAGCTGGAACTGCTTGCCCACGAGGTGCTCCGCCAGGTCGGCTCGGGGAGTTGAGGACGGTGCGCGCCTTGGAGGAATGGCGGTGGGGCGGCGACCTGAGCGTCTTCCCCTACGCCTCCGTCGTCGACGCGTACCAGCTCGTGGGGAAGCACTTCGTGGAGCGGGAGCTGCTCGCCTCTCTCGCCGAGCTCCGTGCGGACCTGCCCACACTGCGCGGGGCGGCCCGGGACCGAGAGCTGCTCACGGGGTTCCTGGACCTGGCGCTCGACAAGTGGGACGGCCGCTACGACTACCAGACCTATCTCGCGCTCGGCCTGCTCCTCGGCCCCGCGGACGATCTGGCCGTCGGTCCCACGGACACTCCGCTCGTCGGTCCCACGGACCTGCGGCGGGACCGGCTCACTGTCCAACTCGTCGCCGACATACTCGAGTTCGAGCTGGACGCCGAAGAGGGCAGGACCGCCCGGCTCCCGCTGATGCGTCCCGACCCGCGCACCGTGGCCAAGCGGTGCCGCCTGGGGATACGGGCGGCGGGTCCGGCGCTCACCCGGCTCGGCCTGGCAGATCCGGGCCGCACGGTCGCGCGGACCATCCAGGACGGCCTGCGGGAACAGACCCGCGCTCTCTGCCGCACCGTCCAAGGGGACACTCGCTCCGAAGAGAGGCGCCGCCTCGAACTCACCATGCTCCCCGCCTACACCGTCCACGACGAGTTCCTGTTCATCCGTGTTCTCCAATGCTTCGAGTCGGCCTTCGCGCTGCTTGCCGAGCACCTGGCCGCCGCGGTGGAAGGCCTCGACAGCCACCAGCCCGTCGTCGCGGCCGGACGCATCGACGCGGCGGCCACCGGACTGCGCGAGGCGGCCCCGCTGTTCTCGCTCCTGGCGACCATGAGCATCGAGGCGTTCCACGCTTTCCGCTGCTACACCGAGGGTGCGAGCGCCATACAGTCCCGCGGCTACAAGACCGTGGAAGCGCTCTGCCGGAATCCGGACCAGGACCGTGTGGAGTCCGCCGCCTTCCACTCCGTGCCCGAGGTCCGCGCACACGTACTCGAAGGCATGCCCAGTCTCGACAGTGCGTTCCGGAGTGCGGGCGTGGACGGCCGGCTCTCCCCGGAGACGCGCGGGATCGTCGGGCAGGCGATGGAGGGGTTCTCCAACGCCCTGGTCCAATGGCGGAAGACCCACTACCGGCTCGCGGCGCGGATGCTCGGCGAAACACGCTCGGGAACCGGCTACACGGAAGGTGTGCCCTATCTGCGGGAGGCCCGCTCCGTTCCCGTGTTCCGGGAGGTGCCGGGGGAGTCCGACGGACGTTGCCCCGTGGGCGCGCCCTACGCACCACCCGACAGGCTCTAGGCGCCCGACGTGTCGAGGGCCGGGCGGCAGGCCAGTCGTTCGGCCCGGTGGCGGCGACGGGCGAAGTCGCCGCGCCGCGCCTCCAGTTCGGCGAAGAGCGCCTCCCAGCGCTCGGTCGCACGGGCCGCGGAGAACCGCTCGGCCCCGGTGGTCGTGTGCGCGCCAAGAGTGTGCAGAGCCGCTCTGTCGCCCATCAGCCCGGCGAGTACGGCCGCCATCGCGTCCACGTCACCATGGGGCACGAGGCAGCCGTCCACTCCGTGCCGGATGATTTCGGCAGGGCCGTTCGGGCAGTCGTAGGACACCACGGGGACCCCCGCGGCGAGGGCCTCCAGGATGACAAGGCCGAATGATTCCGCGCGCGAGGTCAGCAGGGCGATATCGGCCTTGGCCCACTCCTGGGACATGTGCGGACTGCTGCCGTGGAACCGCACACGGCCCGATACGCCGAGTTCCCCGGCCAGCGCATGGAGCGCACCGCGCTCGGGGCCGTCGCCGAAGATGCTGAGCACCCAGTCGGGGTGCTCCGATGATGCCTTGGCGAACGCCCGGATCGCGTGGTCGACTCGCTTCTCGGCAGCGAGCCGTCCCGCGATCACCACGGTCTTTCCGGTGAGTGCCGAACGCGGACGGTGCGCTACAGGCAGTGAGTTGGGGATCGTCGCAAGCAACGGCGCGGCATCGCCGAGCGTGTCCTCGAAGTGGGCCCGGCTGCGCTCGTTGACCGTCACAAGGGCGTCGAGCAGGGGTGTGGACGGCAGCGGCGGAACCCCGGCCATACGGTGCTCATGATGCACCGTCAGAACTTCGGGCCTTGTCAGACGTACGGCGGCCGATGTGAGCGCGGGCGTCGAAGTGACCAGCACATCGCAATCGATGGCCGGGAGGAGGAGCCCGAGCTCCACGTCGGAGAGCCGCGTGAAGATGTCCCTTTCCCAGGCCGGGGCGCTGAACTCGGTGGGCAGTGCGGCCAGGGCCGCGCACTCGGCCGCGCTGAGACCCGTCGGGGACACCGGGCGCTCGGGGCCGCGGCTCCGGTCCACCAGATAGCGCACCTCGACCTGCGGGCCGATGGCGAAGAAGGGACTCTCCGCGGTCTTGAAAACGCTGACGATCCCGACGTCATGCGTGGCGGCGAGCTGTGCGGCCTGGGTGAACACCGCCCGCTCCGTGCCTCCCATCACATCCGCCCAGGTGAGCAGAAACGTGATCTTCAAAGGTCATCCCCTCGTGACGGATGTCGTCGTCAGCTGCTCGAAGACCCGTGATCCGGCCCCTGTCTCGGTGACGGCTTCCGTGAGGACGAGCAATGAGCCGTCGATCCCGAGCCCTGCCACGACGAATCGGCCGGAGCCGTCCATGGCCGCCGACGGGGTACCGACGGTGAACACATCCGGCACGGCGCACCGCACGGCCCCGCTGTCGCGCGACACATCCATCACCCACGCGTGCAATGCGCCGTGATCGGTCCGCTGCACGAGCAGCACCTGGTGTCCTTCGCCCGCGGCGAGCGCGACCGGCCCGAGACCGCCCTCGGACGGCCCCGGGAAGGCGACACGCCTCCAGCCGGTGCCGTCGAGCCGTCGGTACACGCAGGGAGTGCCGTCGGCACAGCGATACGCCAGTACCAAGGTGCCGTCCGCGGTGACCACGGCTGCGGGCGGACTCACCGGGACGGGCAGTGCGGAGGTGTCCTGCCCGACGGGGAGAGTGCCCGGCGCGGACTGTGCCCAGTGCCGGAGCCCGTGCCGCCCCGAACCGAAGAGGTGGACCATGCCCCGGACATCGGTGACCGCGGCGAGCGATTCCCTGACGTCCGATTCGGCGAGCTTGGTCCAGCGCGTCGGTTGCCCACTCGTACTCGAACTCCCGCCCTTCGTACTCGAACTCCCCGTGCTCGAACTCCCCGTGCTCGCTCTCACGGCTACCGACAGATCCTCCTGCCGGGCGAAGACGAATTGGTCGCCCCTGCCGTCAACGGCCGTCGCGGGCAGACCGAGCCGGCTGCCAGGGCCGGGGTTCCCCAGGCTGCGCCAGGCGCGGAACTCCCCTTGGGGCGACTGCTCGATGAGCCCGGTCTCCAAGGCGTCCTCGCCGACCCCGGCCGATGGCTCCGCCACCCGCGCCCCATGGATCCGGCGGCTGCCATCAGGGCCGGTGGCCACCGCGAGGACCGGCAGCAGTCCGTGCCCGCCCACCTGCCGGAGGCCGCTCCAAGCCCGGCCGTCCGCCTTCTCCTGCTGCGACATGACCACAGTGCCGCCCAGGACCCAGAACGCGGCGACCCTGCCGTCGGCGTCCGTCGTCAGAGCCGGACCGGCGCCGTCCCACCGAGGGGTGACGCTATGGGCCCATCCCGTCATCCGGGACCGGCCCTGCCCCACCCCGTAGTCCCCGCAGCCGCCTGGGTTGCCGCAGTCCGAAGTGGCGAGACCTCCGTAGACGTCCAACGCTGCGACCTTGGCGTCGAGTTGAGCCGCACTCAGATTGGCGGGCCAGCGCGCGTTGTAATAGCCGCGGTAGGCCTGGACGAAGGAACGCCCCCGTGTCCAGGCGTCGTTCCGGGAGAGCGCGGCCAGGGCGAACTTCGCGGCGACGGTGTGGTCCCGGTGGTCGGAGAAGCCGGGCTGGTCGAAATGGCGCCGGTTCGGGGCATCGTGGTTCTGATGATCGGGGAACGGATCGAGACAGTGGACGGCCCCGGGCCGATAGCGCTCCAGGAGCCATGCGATGGCGTCGATCAACTCACTGCGGGTATAGGCGGATTCCTCTGCCACGGGGCTGCCCGGTGTGCGGAGGGTCGTCGCCGTGCCACCCGGTCCGTGCCACAGTCCGGCGAGGCCTACGTACGGCGTGTCCGGGAGCGCCTCTTCCCGCAGGCCCAAGTGCACGAGCGTGACGTGCGCACCGAATTGTGCTGTCTCACCCCACGCCCCGTTCGGCATCTCCAGGGTCGAGCGCGACCAGCGGGCGCCCGGCTCCCCGGCCGACATCCAGCCGTACGCCTGGCGCAGTCCCTGCATACGGGCGCTGGCGTAAGCCGGTTGGTCGGGTTCGGCGAGTGTGTCGGCGCCGGGTACGTTGTTGCGGCCGTCGGACTCTCCGGCCGTGATGTACACCGTCACCACTCGGTGGCCCGCGCGGAGCGTGGCCACTACCTCGGGATTCATGAAGTACAGGTCGTCGTCCGGGTGAGCGACCACCTGCATCAGCGTCTTGGAAGTCTTCATCCACCTCTCCAACATCAGCTGAGCCGGGCTGTCCGCCGGTGTCCGCCATTGTCCGCGCTGTTCGCGCAGGGTCGTCAGATGTAGCCCGCGCGCACCGCGTAGGCCACCGCATGGGCCCGGTTGCGCAGTTGGAGACGAGAGGTCAGATTGTGCAGGACATTCTTCACTGTTCGTTCGGAGTACGCGAGCTTGACCGCGATCTCCCCGGTGCCAAGACCCTCTGCCACCAACCGGAGGATGTCCACCTCCCGCGGCGCCATCCCCACCGGGGCATGGCCGGCCGGACCCGGCGAGCTGTTCTGGAGCCGCCCCACCCTGGTGATGAGGGTGCCCAACAGATCGGCCGGAAGGTCACCGTTGCCTCGGTGGGTCGCGAGAATGGCCCGAAGGAGCCGCGCCGGTGTGGCCTCTCGCCGCCATACGATCGAGGTGACGCCGCACCCGGCGACATCCAGCAGGTCGGCCTCCCGCATCCGGTCCACCACCAGGACCGCCCGGACGTCCCCGGCGAGGACGAGCCTGCGCAGGCTCAGCAGAACTGTTTTGTCCACGGTGCAGGAGAGGAGCAGGGCGACTTGCCCGCCGTCCTGCTGGGGGGTGTCGTCGTCCGCCAACGCGATCTCCGGGAACTGACGGAGCTGACTCAGCACTCCGGCCCGGGAAATCGGGTCCGCTGCGTGAATCGTCACCGACACACGCTGAGTCGTAGGATCGCTCACGAGAGTCTGCTGCACGGCTAAAGCCCCTCCTGCTTTCACGGTGGCCCAGAGGCTCGGCGGCGCCACATGTACTGTTCACCAGGCTGGAGCCCGTCGCTCACGTCCCACTTACGTCCAGCTCACGTCTTGCTCATGTTCTGCTCACGTGCCGTGCGCAGCACCGGGCCTGGCCGATCGGCGATCCGGGCAACATCCGGCCGAATCGCCACACGGGAGACGCCAACACATGAGTACGCCACCATCGCCATCTGGATCGGAACGGCCGGACGGTTCATCCGTCCGGATCGGCGCTCTCGTTCCACTGACCCGGCCTGGCTGGGTCGAGGCAGGCCAACACCTGCTCGCCGGACTCGAGTTGGCCGTACGCGAAGTGAATGACGGCGGCGGGATCGCCGGACGGCCGCTCGAGCTGCTGGTCCGGGACACCGCGGCTGATCCGCACAGGGCCGAGGCGGCCGTGGACGAGTTGGCTCGCCTGGGCGTGGCCGCCGTGGCGGGGGAGTATCACAGCGTCGTCGCTCGCGCCGCCGCCACCAGGGCCGATGCCCTCGGTCTGCCGTTCCTCTGCTCGTCAGCGGTTCTCGACGCGCTCACCGAACAGCCGACGGACTCGGTCGCGCGCCTCGCCCCGCCGCAGAGCCGCGGCTGGCAGCTCTACGCGGACTTCCTCCTCCGTGCGGGCTACAGCCGGATCGCCGTAGCGGCCCAGCCGACTGTCTACTGGGCAGCCGGGACCCGCATTCTGCGGGACCACCTCTCTCCACGCGGTGGCACCGTCATCGAACTCGACATGAGCACGCTCGACCCCGCGGCCGTGTGCGAGGAACTCGTCTACCAGCGCGCGACAGCCCTCCTCCTCCTGGTCGGCCACCCCGAACCGGCAGTGCCGATCGTCAAGTCCGTCCGCGGCGACCAACGCCTCGCCGACACACTGATCGGTGCCCCGGCCGGGCAACCGGAGTTCGCCGAATGGGCGACGCTGCTGGGCGACGACGGCGCCGCGATCCCGTTCCTGCGCTACCTGCCCGAGCGCCTGAGCCCACTCGGCGCACGCGTCGAGGCGGCGCTGCGTGAGCGGCTGGCCGCAGCGCCGTCCTTCGTCGCCTTCGAGGGCTACGACACGATCACCGTCCTCGCCGATGTGCTGCGTTCTCACGGCACGGACCGGGCGCGCATCGCCGAATCCTGGCCGAGCGTCGCGGTCGAAGGCACCCGCGGGAAGATCGAGTTCTCTCGCACGCCGGGTATCAGCGTCTGGCAATGGGCTCGGACGCCTGTCCAAGTCGTCGACCGAGATCCGGCGGAACCCGAACGCTTTCGGATCCTGCACGCAGGCTGAGGCCGGAAAGACGGGCCGGTAGGGCAGGGGTCAGCCTCCCGTCACGACGTACCGGCGCAGGGTCCGGGCCGGACTCGCAGACGCACCACTCGGTTCGCGGCCGTTTTCTGTAGCAGTCCGTAGGCCAGGACCGGCAGGAGCAGGTGCGGCTTGTCGGGGAGTGCGGTGGTCAGGAGGACGGCGCTCGCGCTGCTGTTGTTCATTCCGCAGGCGAGCGTGAGCGAGGAGGCCACCGGCGCTTCCAGGCGCAGGGCGCGGGCGGTGAGGCGGCCGAGCGCGAACGAGAACGCGCAGACCAGCGCGGCCACCGTGACGGCGGCCACGAAAAGCAGCGGGCGGGGGCGGGCCAGGAACGAGCCCAGCGCGCCGCTCGCGTTGACGTACGTCAGCAGTAGCGAACCCACCAGCGCGGCGGGCACGACGGAGGCCGAGATCCGGTCCGCCCACCGCCCCGGCACCACGAGGCGGCACCCCAGGCCCGCCGCGCACGGCAGCACCACCGCGGTGAGCGCGAACCCGCCGTGCAGGCTCTGCCCGGCCGCGGCCAGGGTCTTCGCGTAGCCGCCGCCGAGCAGCGGGGCGAGCACCGCCACGGTGAGCGGGATCGTGAGAGGGCTCAGCAGTGTGGAGGCCAGGACCAGGCCCACCATGGTCGGTTGGTCGCCCTGCCCCTTGCCGGTCCATACGGTGGCTCCGGCCGCCACCGGCATCGCGACGACGAGGATCATCGCTGTGACCAGACCGCTGCCGCCGTCGGCATCCGGGGAGTGGCGCAGCAGGAACACGACGGGCGGGATGATCAGCAGGGGGGCCGCCAGGTGCATGGCGATCCCGGCGAGCAGGATGGCGGGGCGGCGCAGCATCCGCCCCAACGACCGGACCGGTACCTGGAGTCCGGCCGAGAAGAGCACCAGGGCCAGCAGGCAGGTGGTGGTGTGCAAGGGCAGTTGCCGACCGGCCCCGAGCGACACGGCATGTGGGTGGCGCAGCCACACCCCGGGGCCGGGCAGCAGCAGCGCGATGAGGTAGGCGAAGCACACGGCCGGCCCCAGTCGTCGGCGCAACATGTGGGTGGCCCGGTCACTACGGGTAGTCATGCACCTCATGCTGCGTGCGGCGGGCGCGCTGCGCAGGCGGGGCCACGCGGCAGTCAGGATGCGTTCAGGTTCCCGGTGGCAGCGTCGGGCCCCATGACATCCGAAATCTCCGACACCTCATCCGTCACCGGCGCGAACGCGGTGGTGACGCGCGGCCACCGGCTCGGCTGGAACAAGGTCCCCGAAGTCACCGCGTACTTCTGGATCATCAAGGTGCTGTGCACCACGGTCGGCGAGACCGCGGCCGACCTCCTCAACGAGAAGCTGGGGCTCGGCCTGAGCGGCGTATCGCTGCTCATGGGCGCCCTGTTGGCGGTCGTGCTCGTCGCCCAGTTCCGTACGAACGCCTACCGTGCGGGCGTCTACTGGACGGCCGTTGCCCTGATCAGCATCGTCGGCACGCTGGTCAGCGACAACCTCACCGACAACATGGGAGTGCCGCTGGAGACGAGCACGGCGGTGTTCGCCCTGTGCCTCGCCGTCGTGTTCGTGCTCTGGTACCGCAGCGAGCGGACCCTCTCCATCCACAGCATCGACACGGTACGCCGCGAGTGCTTCTACTGGCTCGCGGTCCTTTTCACCTTCGCGCTCGGCACCGCGGCCGGTGACCTGGTCGCCGAGCGGATGGCCGTGGGCTACTGGCTTTCGGCGGTCCTTTTCGTCCTGGCGATCGCCGCCGTCGCGGTGGTGCACTTCGCGCTCGGCCTGAACGCGGTATGGAGCTTCTGGATCGCGTACGTCCTGACTCGCCCGCTGGGTGCTTCGGCGGGCGACTACCTCTCCCAGCCGGCCGGGGACGGTGGCCTCGGCCTGGGAACGGTGGTGACGAGCGTCCTGTTCCTGACCGTCATCCTCGGCCTCGTCGTCTTCCTGGCCACGACGCGCAAGGACGTCACGGAGCGCGAACAGCGCGGGGCCGGGATGCCGGTCACGCGGGAGGCAGCCGGACGGTGAACCGCGCCCCCGGGGTGTGCGCGGCGTCGTAGCGCACCTCCCCGCCCACGGAGCGGGCCAGGCGCCGCGCCAGCGGCAGGCCGAGGCCCGCTCCGCCATGTGCGTCGCCGGGGTCGGCGCGCCGGCCGGGGACGAAGAGCTGCTCGGCGTACGGCGGCGGCACGCCGGGGCCGTCGTCGGTGACGTCGATGCGGACGCCGTCGGGGTCATGACGGGCGTGCACCGTCACGCGCGAGCGGGCGTAGCGCAGGGAGTTGGCGAGCAGCGGGCTGACGATGCGTTCGAGCAGGGCGGCGCTGACCCCGGTCCGAAGTCGCGGGTCCTGGGCGGTGATGACGAGCATCAGATGGGCGGGCGGGTCCAGTTGCCTGGCCGCATGACGCAACGCGGCCAGGGTCAGGGTCGTGCCGGGAACGGTGGGTACGCCCTCGCGGGCGTCGAGCAGGAGGGTGTCGCAGATGGTGTGCATGGACGCGGCGGCGTCCGAGATCACCGTGTGGGTGGCCCGGGTGTCGGCAGCCGTGCGGGGGTGGGCCCGCCACCAGTCCAGTTCGGCGATGATCCGGCTGAGCGGGGTGCGCAGTTCGTGGGAGAGCTCCGCGGTGAGCTGCCGCTCGTGGCGAAGGAGTGCGCGGATGCGGTCCAGGAGCGCGTCCAACGAGGTGCCCAGGCGGGAGAGTTCGGCAGGCAGGCGGGCCGTGCCGAAACGTTCCCCGGAGGTGACGGCGCCCTCCTGGGTGGCCTGGTCGGTCATGGCGCGGACCGGGCGCAGCGCGCGGCCGACGGCGAGGCGGGTCAGCGTGTAGGTGCAGGCGAGCATCACCGCGTCGAGCGCGAGCGAGCCGAACAGCAGGGTGTCCGCCGAACTTCGGTACGGGGCCAGGTCGAGCGCGGTGACGACGGTCGCGCCGCTCGCCGGGCCCGGGAGCGGAAGTGCGCACAGGTGCACGGGCCTGGGCCCGCCGGTGGTGGTGCAGCGCCGCCCGCCGCCGGTGACGAGCCCGTGCGCGGCCCGGCTGAGCGGGCTGTGCACGGTGGTGTTCGGTGGGCGCTCGATCAGGCGGGTGCCGCCGTAGATCCATACGTTGCTGTCGAGGAGTTCGTCATGGGCGCCTTCATGGACGCCGACGACGGGGCCGCCGGTGTCGACGGTGGTGGCGACGGCGGCCGCCCGGGTGCGCAGTTCGTCGTCCGCCTGGTGCTCGAGGTGCTGACGGGCCACCATGTTGAAGGCGACGGTGAGTACCGTGATCAGGATCGCGGCGCTGGTGAGCGCCACGAGCGACAGCCGGCCGCGCAGGGTGCGGGGCACGAGGCGGGTCAGCGGCGCGATCATGACAGGCTGTGGCCGATCCCGCGGGCCGTGCCGATGGTGCGGCTGCTTCCCGCGTCGCGCAGTTTGCGGCGTAGCCGGGTCAGGTACTGGTCGAGGGTGTTGTCGTTGACCCGTGCGCCTTCCGGCCAGCCCGCTCTGACCAGGTCGCGGCGCCGCACCAGGTCCCCGGATCCCGCCATCAGCGCGGCCAGGATCCGGAACTCGGTGGGTGTCAGCGCGAGTTCCGTGTCGCCGACGGTGCAGCGGTGCCGGACGGCGTTCAGTGTCAGGTCGCCGATGGTGGTGGCGTGCGCCACGGTGGCGTGTCCGGGGAAGGCGTCCCCGGTGGTGGCGTCCCCGGGGGTGGCGTCCCCGGGGGTGGCACGTCTGAGCACGGCACGGAGCCGGGCGGCGAGTTCGGCGAGGTGGAACGGCTTGGGCAGGTAGTCGTCACCACCCGCCGAGAACCCGGAAAGACGGTCGGTCAGTCGATGATGAGCCGTCAGGAAAAGTACAGGGAAGGTGAGTCCGTTCGCCCGCATGGCCTGGCACACGTCGCGGCCGTCCGCGTCGGGCAGCCCGACGTCCAGCACGGCGGCAGCGAGATCACCGGAGGCCAGGCGCAGCGCGGTGGCGCCGTCCGGGGCGGGCAGCGGATCGAAGTCCTCGTCGCGCAGGCCGCGCAGCAGCACATCGCGCAGCGCGTGATCGTCCTCAACGACCAGGATCTTGTGACGCATGGTCCTCCACCGGCTCGGTCGACTCGTTCGCTCCACAGGTCGACGCGCTCGCTCTACAGGGGGTGAACCGCTGGGGCAGCCACCAGGATGCGGCGCACAGGAACAGCCCGCCCCAGCCGATGGCGAACAGCCAGCCGCCGAGGACATCCGTGCTCCAGTGCACGGCGAGAAGGGCGCGGGTCAGCCCGGCAAGGAGCCCCCAGGCCACGATCACGCCGGTCAGAAGATTGCGGCCGCGCGGCGCGCGTACGCGTACGGCGAGGATGAGGATGCCCGCGGTGAGGGCGGCCGTGGTGGCGTGGCCGGAGGGGAAGGACCACCCCGAGGCGTGAGTCGCCCAGTCGGCGTGCGGCGGGCGTGGCCGCTGGACGGCGGCCATCAGGCCGTAGCGCACAGCTTGTCCGGCGGCGAGGCAGACCAGAGCGAGAGCGGCGGCGGCGACCCGCTGCCGCACCGTGCGCCCCGCGAGAACTCCCGCCAGCACGACAAGGGCGTACGGAATGATCCCTGTCCCGGTGGCGGTCACGCCACGGGCGAGTGCCACCACCTCGTCGGGGCGGTGGTGCAGGGACCAGGCAAGGACCTGGTCGTCCTGGGCCAGGGGAGTACCGTCGCGGCCGATCACGATCATGTTGAGCACGCCGAAGGCTGCCCAGGCGCCGAGGCCGACACTGCCGGCCAGATCCGCGACGTCCCGGCGGTTCATGACGCGGCGAGCAGTAGCGGGCGTAGCCGCGAGGCGACAAGCCGGGGGGCAAGGGACAGCCGCCGCAGCACGAACATGCCTGCCAGGGCGACCAGCGCCCCGACGGCGACCCCCGCCAGGGCGTCGTGCGGGTAGTGCGCCCCCACCCACACCCGGGAGGCCGCCATGGCCAGTGCGGCGACGGTGGCGATGGCGCCGAGCCCGCGCGAGACGCACCACAGCGCCACCGCGGCTGCCGCGGCGAGCGCGGCGTGATTGCTCGGGAAGGACCAGTCGCCCGGCGCCGGACACGCTTCCACGGTGGCCAGGTGCAGGCTCTGGCAGGGACGGCTCTCGCGCACCGCCGACTTCACGAGGGAGTCCACGGCGAAGGACACGACCACGAGCACCGGAGCGGCCAGCGCCGTCAGCGCGGCCTCGGCGCTCACCTGGCGAGCCCGCCACCAGCCGAGGGCCATGAGCACGGCGAACAGCAGCATCCCGTACGTCGACCAGAACGCGACCGCCGCATCCAGCCAGCCGGGCGCGCGCTCGGCCAGGCGTACGACATCGGTATACGCGGAACCGTCGACGGACGCCCCGTCGAAGGCGGCGAGCTGCGACGATAGGTGTATGGCTGTGGTCATCGCCGTGAGCCCTCGCTTCTTGGTCGTGACCGGCCGGGCGCATGTACGAGCACCCGGCGTCTGACTACAATCCTGTAGACGGTCTACTTGACTGTAGACGATGGCGGGGTGAGGAAAGTTCCATGACCAACTCCAGTACCAACGATGAACGCCGCCCGGCCGGCGAGCTGGAAGCCGCTGTCATGGCCGCCCTGTGGGCCGCCGAAGGCCCGCTCACTCCCGGGCAGGTGCAAGCCGACCTCGCGGGTGATCTGGCGCGCACCACGGTGACGACGATCCTGACGCGGCTGTACGAGAAGGGTGTCGTCGGACGTGATCGTCAGGGGCGTGGCTTCGCGTACTTCCCGGTGCAGGACGCACCGGGCCTGACCGCGCGGCGCATGCACACGGAGCTGGACCGGGACGACGACCGCGAATCGGTTCTGGCCCGCTTCGTCGACCAGCTCGCGCCCGACGACGAGCAGTTGCTGCGTCAGCTCCTCGAGGGCGACAACCCGTGACCCCGCTGCTTCTGCTCCTGGTCCCGCTCCTGCTGCCGTTCGCGGCGGCACAGCTGCCCCGGCACGCCGCGCGGCGCCTCGCCCCGGCCCCCGCCCTGTGCGTGCTCACCGCGAGCTCCCTCGCCCTGGCCGGGACGTCGGTCATCGCCCTCGGTACCCTCGTGATCGCCGGACTGCTCACCCTCCCCGGCCTCGCCGCCCTCGGCGAACTCATCCACCCCCTGCACACCCCCTCGAGCCTTCTCGTCCTGCCGGTGGCCGCCGCCGCCATGGGGGCACTCGCCATCAGCGCCTGGACCCTGACCCGCTGGGCCCTGCGTCAGCTGCGCGCCTTCCGCTCGGCGACCCGTGCGGCCGACCACCGCCCCACGGCCGGTGACCTGTGCGTCATCGATTCGCCGCACCCCGACGCGTACGCCCTGCCCGGCCGCCCGAACCGCATCGTCGTCACCACCGCGATGCTGCGCAGCCTCGACGCCGCCGAACGCGACGCCCTCCTCGCCCACGAGCGTGCCCACAACCAGGGCCGCCACCACTACATCCTCGCCGCGGCCGAACTCACCGCCCACTGCCACCCCGCCCTGCGCGAGAGCCGCACCGCCATCCGCCTCGCGGTCGAACGCGCCGCCGACGAATGCGCCGCACGGGCCACCGGCGACCGGCGCCTGACCGCCCGCGCCATCGCGAGGGCCGCCCTCGCCGGCCACGCCGCCCACTCCACCCGCCCGGACTTCGTCCCCGCGGCCACCTCGGGACCCGTCCCTCAGCGCGTCGCCGCCCTGCTCACCCCCGCCCCCCGTCCACGCGCCGCCCGCTGGATCGCCCTCCTCATCGCCTGCTGCGCGGCCCTCTCCGTCACCGCCGGGGCCATCGGAGCCATCACCTTCCACCATGAAGTGGAGGTCGCTCAGGGCGAGGAGTCCCGTTGAGCGACCGGGGCAACGGTGAACCCGATGGCCGCGCCGCCGCCTGGGCGCTCTTCGGCGAAGACCGAACCGCCGTGCGCGTCCGCCACCTTGCGCACGATGGACAGGCCGAGGCCGGATCCGGGCAGGCCACGGGCGGCCGGGGCGCGGTAGAAGCGGTCGAAGACGCGGCTTCGTTCCTCTGTGGTGAGGCCGGGGCCCCGGTCGAGGACCGTGATGCGGCCGTGAGCGACGGTGATCTCGACGGGGTCGCTGCCACCGGGGTCGAACTTGACGGCGTTGTCCACCAGATTGGACACCGCCCGCTGCAGCGCGCCCGGACGTCCCACGACCAGCGTGCTGTCCGCCTCGACAGTGATGGTGCGCGCGGTACGCCGACGGGCGATCGCCGCGACGTCCTCGGCGATCTCGGCGAGGTCGACCTCCCCCGACGGTTCGTCGTCCTGGGCCCCTGCGGCCAACTGCACCAGCTCGTTGACGAGTTCGGTGAGTTCGCGTGCCTCCCCGGACAGGTCGGCGATCAACTCCTCCCGTGCCGTGGCGGGTAGTTCATCGATACGGGTGAGGAGCGCGATGTTCGTACGCAGCGAAGTCAGCGGCGTACGCAGCTCGTGCCCGGCATCCTGGACCAGGCGGCGCTGGTCCTCCACCGACTGGGCGAGACGGTCGAGCATTCGGTCGAAGGAGTGGCCGAGGCGGGCCACCTCGTCCCGCCCCGCCACGGGCACCTCGGCATGGAGGTTGCCGGTCTCGGCCACGCTCTGCGCGGCGGCGGTCAACCGCACGAGCCGCCCGGTGATCCGGCGGGCCAGCCACCAGCCCGCGAGCCCCGCGGCCCCGATCACCCCCGCGGCGAGCAGCGCGGTGCGCCGCTGCAACTCCTCCAAGAGGTCTTCGGTGTCGCTGAATTCCTGCGCGACCTGGACGGCGCCGCGTCCGCCGCCCAGCGAGACGGTCGCAAGGCGGTACTGGCCGTCCCCGAGGCCGATGCTCCTGCGGGCCACGGACCCCGCCTCCCGCGAGGAAGCGATCCGCCGGTCGGCGGCCCGCACCGGGAGGGGCGGGCTGCCACGGTCGGCGATCTTGCCCGTGGGGTCGAGGACCTGCACGTCGGTGCGGGTGCTGCGGGTGAGGTCATCCCGTAGGCCGTCGTGATCCGGGTCCCCGGACGTGTAGTCGTCCACGGTCAGTTTCCGCTGGTCGACCTGGGATCGCAGGTCATGGACGACCTCGTCGAACACCTCCTGCTCGTCCACCCGTACCAGGTGGGCGGCCGCGTCATAGCTGAGGAAGCCCACCGTCACCGTCACTGTCACGGCCACGGCGGCGAACAGAACTGCGAACGTGGTGCGCAGACTGGAGGGAATGACGCGCACCTCACGCTTCTCTCAGGACGTAGCCGACGCCCCGCACGGTGTGGATCAAGGCGGGTGTGTCCGGGGTGTCGAGCTTGCGGCGCAGATAGCCGACGTACACGGCGAGATTCTTGGACCCGAGTCCGAAGTCGTAGCCCCAGATCCGGTCGTAGATCGTCGGATGGTCCAGGACGATGCCGCTGTTGCGGGCGAGGAGTTCAAGCAGGTCGAACTCGGTACGGGTCAGCTCCAGTTCGCGCTCCCCTCGCCAGGCCCGCCGCGCCCGCCCGTCGATCCGCAGATCCGCCACCACGAGGGGGTTCCCGGCCGACGCCTCGCCGTCCGGCCGATGGTCCGCCCGGCGCAGCAGAGCCCGTAGCCGGGCGAAGACCTCCTCGACGTCGAAGGGCTTGGCCACATAGTCGTCGGCGCCGGCGTCCAGGCCAGCGATCCGGTCCGCGGTCTCCACCCGGGCGGTGAGCATCAGGATCGGCGTACGGTCGCCCTCCGCGCGCAGCACCCGGCACACCTGTAGGCCGTCGATGCCCGGCATCATCACGTCGAGGACCAGCACATCGGGGCAGAGCAGATGGCCCTGGGCCAGTGCCTGGACGCCGTCGTCGACGGCAGTCACGTCGTAGCCCTCCAAGGTCAGGGCGCGCTGGAGGGCCTGACGGATGGCTCGGTCGTCTTCGGCGAGCAGCAGGGTGTGGGGCACATCAGGAAGTGTGCCAACACCTGAGAGCGAAGGCTTGGACGAGGGCGGCACCGGCAGGGATTCTTACCTCCCTCTCACCTGGGCCGGGAAACGCCCTTACCCCGCTCCGCGAGCGTGTGGCCATCGCCAGTGGCCCGCCGGGAGCTGCTGAGGGGGAGGGCCCGAATGAAGATCGCGTTCCTGCTGCACAACGCCTATGCCATCGGCGGCACCATCCGCACCACGCTCAACCTCGCGGCGGCGCTCGCCGACCACCATGACGTCGAGATCGTCTCGCTGATGCGCCACCGGGAGACACCGCGCTTCACCATGGACCCGCGGGTCGGCCTCGTGCCGCTGGTGGACACCCGGATCGGCACCAGCGACGGACGGTTCCCGGCGTACGCCGAACCGGCCTGCGACTTCCCCCTGGCCGACCGGCGCCACCACCAGTACACCCGCCTGCACGACCTGCGGATGCGCGGCTACCTGGCAAACTGCGACGCCGACGTGATCATCGGCACCCGGCCCGGACTCAACGTCTACCTGGCTCGCTTCGGACCGCGCCGCGCCCTGCGTATCGCGCAGGAACACCTACGGCACGACGCGCACAGCAAGAAGCTGCGCCGGGAACTCGCCCGCCACTACCGCACACTCGACGCGGTGGTCACCACCACCGAGGCCGACGCCGGGACCTATCGCGCACGGATGGTGCTGCCGGGCGTCAGCGTCCTGGCCATCCCCAACATCGTTCCCGCACCGGCCGTCGCCCCCGCCGACCACACGGCCGGCGTCGTCGCCGCGGCGGGGCGTCTGGTCCGCGGCAAACGATTCGATCTGCTCATCGATGCCTTCGCCGACGTCGCCCCCAAACACCCCGAGTGGCGTCTGCGCATCTACGGCGGTGGCGCGGAGAAGGAACCACTGCAGCAGCTCATCCACAGCCACGGTTTGGGTCAGCACGTCGCGCTGATGGGGCCGCGCGCCCCGATCGAGGCGGAATTCGCCCAGGCGTCGATCGTCGCCTCCGCCTCCGACGCCGAATCCTTCGGCATGACCCTGGTCGAAGCGATGCGCTGCGGCGTGGCTGTGGTCAGCACCGACTGCCCCCTGGGCCCGGCCGAGATCATCCGGGACGGCATCGACGGGCGTCTGGTGCCCTCCGGTGATGCCAAGGCCCTGGCAGCTGCCCTCCTGGAACTGATCGACGACGAACCCCGCCGCCGGGCCTTGGGCGCGGCAGCCGTGGAAAGCGCTCATCGCTTCGACCCCGAGCGCATCGTGCGCCGCTACGAACTCCTGCTCACCGAACTGGCTGCGACCCGTCACCGACGCGCCTGGCAGCGAACCCGCGCACGCGTCGCCGCCCGCACTCGCGGGCTGCTTCGCCGCCTCAGCGGGCTGCTTCGCCGCCTCAAGGGAATCCGCCGCCCCGACCACACTCCGGCCGTCGGCTGAGCCACGACCCGGCCTGGCCGCGGTTACGCCGTCAGCACGTCAGCACGTCAGCACGTCAGCAGGGGGGATCATGACCGCAACCGTCGTACGTGAACGGCATCCCGATGCGCCTGCCGACGCCCGCCGTCGTCGTCGCCGGGAGCCCTGGCTCGCCCTCGTGGCCTGCGGCTACGCAGCCGTCCAGCTCGTGCTGGTCGTACCGCACACCGGCCACGCGCTCGGCTGGGACGAGACCGTCTACGTCTCCCAGCTCGACCCGCGCACCCCGGCCGCCTACTTCAGCTCCCCGCGCTCCCGTGGCATCAGCTTCCTCGCCGCACCCGTCGTGGCCGCCACCGACTCGGTACTCGCCCTGCGTCTCGTCCTCGTCGTACTGGCCACCGCGGCCCTCTACACCGCCTTCCGCACCTGGCGGCCGCTGCTGGGGCCCGCCACCACAGCCCTGGCCGCGCTGCTCTTCGCCGGACTGTGGAGCGCCCAGCTCGCCGGCTCCCAGGCCATGCCCAACCTGTGGGTCGCCTTCGGTGCCGTGGCCGCCGTCGGCTGGTTCCTGCGTGCCTCCAGCGAACCCCGCGCCCGCTGGTGGCTCGCGGCCGTCCTTCTCGCCACCACCCTGGTCCGGCTGCCAGACGCGGGCTGGCTCGCGCTGCCCCTGCTGATCACCGCACTGTGCTTCCGCGCCCATCGGCGTGCCGTGCCGTTCCTCCTGGGCGGCCTGGTGCTCGGCGCCGCCCAGTGGGTCACCGAGGCGTATCTGCGCTTCGGAGGGATCACCGACCGCCTGCGCCGCTCGAGCACCACCGAGGGCGGCACGTCCTTCCACGTCAATACAGCCAATGCCTGGCACAGCCTCAACGGCCCACAACTGTGCCGCCCCTGCCACGTCCCGCTGACCCACCCCGAACTCACCCTGTGGTGGCTCGCGTTACCCCTCCTAGCAGCTGTCGCACTCCTTGTCGCCGTGCACGACCGGAGGACCCGCCCCCTCGCTCTCACCACCCTGCCTCTGCTCTGTGCCTTCGCGCTCTGCATCCCGTACCTTTTCCTGCTCACCTACTCGGCCCCGCGGTTCCTGCTGCCCGCCTACGCCCTGCTGAGCCTCCCCATAGCCGCACTCGCAACCCGTGCCGCCGTCTCCGCCGGCCGTGGTGCCGTGCCTGTCAGCACCGCAATCGCCTTGGCCGTGTGCCTCCAACTGGCCGGGCAGGCCGTGCTGTTGCCGGGGATCAGCACCCACGTCGCCGTGGTCTCCCAGCGGTACCGGGCGGCCGCGCACGACCTGCACTCACTCGGACTGCTTCCGCCGTGCCTGATCACCGGACCGCGTGCCCTGCCTGTGGCCTACGACGCGGGCTGCGCCTCCGCCGAACTCCATGGAAACAACCGCTCGACCACCAGCGGGGCTCTGCTCGACCGTGCAGGCCGAGAGCCCTTCGCCGTGCTCGTCCCCGAGGGACATCGGCGGCCCCGGTACGCACGCGGCTGGCTCACGCACCAGCTGCCGGGCACCCACTCGACCGCATACACGCCGCGCCAGGCGCCCTGAAGCGCTGAGGGCTGTCGGTGATCCGTAGGCGATGTGTCGGGGGCCGTTGGAAGCATGGGCGCTGAGTCGCCCGGCAAGGCAGCCGGGCCACAGCCGTTCGTTCCCCACCGCAAGGAGCCCTCGCCGCCATGTCACCCACGTCCTCCGCCCCCCTGCCCTGGGATGTACACCGGCTGCCGCGTGCCGACGGCCGCATCTTCCTGGTCACCGGCGGCAACGCAGGCATCGGGTACTTCGTCGCGGAGCAGCTGTCCGCGACCGGAGCCACGGTCGTACTGGGCAGCCGGAACCCCGCGAAGGCCGAAGCCGCCACGGCCTCGATCCGCACGCGTGTCCCCGGCGCGCGGGTACGGGCCGTACAGCTGGATCTCGCCGACCTCTCCTCCCTCGGAACCGCGGTGGAATCACTGGAGGCGGAACGCCTCGACGCGGTGGTCCTCAATGCCGGCGTCGCGCTCGACGACCCGCCGCGCAGGGAGACCGGGGACGGTCACGAGCTCATGTTCGGCACGAACCACCTCGGGCACTTCGCGCTGACCCACTGGCTGATGCCGCTGTTGTCGGCCGCACCGGAGGCCCGCATCGTGACCACGGGCAGCTTCGCGGCGAAGTCTGAGCGGCTCGACATCGAGGACCTGCAGTCCCGGAAGGACTACCGGCCCAAGCGCACCTACGGACGCTCCAAGCTGGCGCAGATGTACTTCGGCCTCGAACTCGACCGCCGTCTGCGCGCCGTCGACAGCACGGTGGCAAGCGTGGTGGTCCATCCCGGCGGTGCGCTGGACTCCCTGACCCCGTCACGGCCGCCGGTCCATGTACGGACTGCCCGTACGCGGCTGATCGCGGCACCAGCGGCCCTTCTCCTCCAGGGCAAGCAGGCAGGCGCATGGCCCGCGGTCCGGGCGGTGCTCGACCCGACCGTGCGCGGAGGGCAGTTGTGGGGCCCCCGCGTCTTCGGCCTGCGTGGCGAGCCCCGACGTGAACCGGTGTGGAGCCACCTCGCCGACAGCTCCGTAGCGGCGCGCTCGTGGGACGCCAGCCGTGACCTGACCGGCGTCGACCTCGGCACCGTCCCCGGATAGCCCCAGGTGTCAGTCGATGTCCCAGGCCACGCGGAAGCCGAGGTTGCCCGCCGAGCTGTCGATCGTGTTCGCGGTGCGGGCGGCGACGCGATACCGGTTGCAGTACGAGTCGTGGCAGAGGTAGGAGCCGCCTCGCATCGCACGGCGGTCGGGATCACCGTCCTGCCAGGGGTCGGCGGACCACTCCCAGACATTTCCCGCGACGTTGCAGAGGCCGAAGGCATTGGGTAGGAAGGCGTGCACGGGAGCGGTGCCCGCGAAGCCGTCAGCTTCGGTGTTGCGGAACGGGAAGGTGCCCTGCCAGATGTTGCAGCGGTGCTCCCCGCCCGGCGTCAGTTCGTCGCCCCAGGGGTAGCGGGCCTGGTCCAGGCCCCCGCGTGCGGCGTACTCCCATTCCGCCTCGGTGGGCAGCCGCCCTCCGGCCCACCGGCAGAAAGCGGCCGCGTCTCGCCACGTCACATGGATCACGGGATGGTCCGAGCGGCCGTCCAGTCGGCTGTCCGGCCCTTCCGGTCTGTTCCAGGCGGCGCCTTGGACACCGCACCACCAGGGGGTTGCCGACGGGCGTGGTGAGATCTTGCGCAGGAGGCCCGGCAGGAACGTCGCGAACACGTAGCTCCAGCCGAACTCCTCCGCTTCGGTGACGTAGCCGGTCCGCTCGACGAAGGCGGCGAAGCGGGCGTTGGTGACCGAGTAGGCGTCGATGGCGAAGGGCGGGACCGATACGTCGCGTAGGGGCCCTTCGCCGTCACCGGGGTTCGCGTCCGTGTCCTCGCTGCCCATGCGGAAGGTCGCTCCGGGGAGGGGGATGCGGTCGGCGTACTCGGCGTACTCGGCGTGCGGAGGGCGGCGGGTGGAAACGTCCCCTTCAGGCGAATTGGGGACATCGCGTACGTGCGGCTTCGGGACTTTCGGGAGCTGTGGCCCTGAAGGAGCACAACAGCTCTTCTTGCTCGGCTGCGTGCCATGTCCCGCGGTGTCGGCGATGCTGCTCATAGCTGTCGACTACTTGCTGTACACCTGCCTGTAGAGATCGCCCGTGTAGTACTCACCGGGGTCCGGGTTGTCGTCCAGTTGCTTGTTGCGGACGAAGAAGTCGCCCAGCTTCTTCAGCCACTTGTCCACCTCGCCGCTCTTGGTCTTCGCGGCCAGGTCCTTGGTGGAGAGGGTCTCGACGTGCGAGGCGTCGGCCCTGGCCTGAGCCTCGGTGACCTGGAGCATCTTGGCAGTGAGTGTGACGGTCTCCTCGGGGTGTTGCTTGCGCCAGTCGTTGGCTTGCTGCAGCACCTTGATCACCTTGCTGTTCTTCTTCTCGGGCACCTTGTTGCCTGCGACGAACGCGGTGGGGAAGGCGTCCCCGGTGTCCTTGGTGCTCGCTATCTCATCGAGGCCAGGGACCTTCTTCTTGATGGTGTCGATCGCGGGGTAGAAGAAGCCCGCACCGTCGATCTTTCCGGAGGAGAAGGCGGAGACGATGGTGGACGGGTCCATGTTGACCTTGTCGATGTCCTTCGCGGTCATCCCGGCCTTCTCCAGGGCGATGTTGAGGACCATGTCGCCGGAGGTGCCCTCGGGTACCCCGACTCGCTTTCCCTTGAGGTCCTTCATGGACGTCATGCCGGGCTTGCCGATGACCCGGTCGGCGTACGTGAGGGTGTTGATGGCGACGACCTTGGTCTTGCCGGAGGCGGGCAGCCACATCGCGCCGGGGCCGATGTAGCCGTAGTCGAGGTCGCCCGCGCTGAGTGCCTGGATCTGCACCGGACCGTTGTTGAACGGCTTCACCTCAGCGGTCAGGCCCGCCTTCTTCCACAGCCCCTCCTTCTCGGCGATCGCAAGGAGGCCGGCACCGTTGTAGTCACCGATGTAACCGAATCGGACCGTGTTGTTGTCCTCGGAAGCACTGCCGGAGCAAGCACTGACGGGGAGCGAGAGCATGAACGCGACGGGCAGCACCAGGACGGCGCGCCTGGTCGTGTTTCTGGTCATGCGGGATGTCCTCTCGGGGTGGTGCGCGGGTCGGTTCTGCTCAGTGCCCGGGGGCATGGGCTCGGACGACGACGGGTCAGGCGGCCCGGGGCGGCGCTTCCTGGTGGTACACGGAGGTCCACACCTCGTTGCGGATGTGCCGGAACTCGGGCGAGAGCCGGATCTCCTCGGTGCGGGGATAGGGCAGTTCCACGTCGATGACGCGGTGGATGCGGCCGGGCCTCGCGGCCATGACGACGACCCGGCTGGCGAGGTAGACGGCCTCGTCCACGTCGTGGGTGATGAACAGGACGGTGCGCTTCTCCTGGCTCCAGGTCTCGAGTAGCTGGTCCTGGAGCTGTACCCGGGTCAGGGCATCGAGCGCGCCGAACGGCTCGTCCATGAGCAGCACTTGGGGATCGACCGCGTACGCACGGGCGATGGCGCAGCGCTGTTTCATCCCGCCGGACAGCGTCTTGGGCAAGGCGTCGGCGAAGTCGCTCAGGCCGACGAGGGCGATGGCCTGCCCGGTGCGCCGACGTCGCTCCGCGGCGGGCACGGAGGCGAGCTTGAGTCCGAACTCCACGTTCTGCCGCACGGTCAGCCAGGGGAACAGGGCGTACTGCTGGAAGATCACCCCGCGGTCGGGTCCGGGCCCTGATACCGGCGTGCCGTCGACCAGGACGCTGCCCGAGTCGGGCTCCTGCAGCCCCGCGGCCATGCTCAGCAGAGTGGACTTGCCGCAGCCTGAAGGGCCCACGACGGTGACGAACTCCTGGTCCGCGATGTCCAGGCTCACTCCGTCGAGCGCGGTGAAGGCGGCGCCCTTCAGCGGGAAGGTCTTCACCACGTCGCGGAAGGCGATCTTGCTGTTCATCGTCGCTCCTGCCAGCCGGTGAGGCGTCGCTCGGCCAGCAGCAGTAGCCGGTCCATGACGAGCCCGAGCACGCCGATCGTGATCAGGGACACGAAGATCGCGTCCATTTCGAACCAGGTGGACGCCTTCTGCATCCGGTAGCCCAACCCCTCCTGCGCGCCGATGAGTTCGGCGGCGACCACGGTGGCCCAGGACGCGCCGAGGCCGATCCGCATACCGACGAGGATGAACGGAGTGGAGGCCGGTACGACGACCTTGGCGAAGATGGTGCGGTCCGGGGCGCCGAGCACCCGGGCCGCGTTGATCAGTGTCGTGTCGACGTCGATGACCCCCTGGAAGGAGGAGAGGACGCAGGACATGAACGAGGCCAGGAAGATCACGGCGATCTTCGGCACCTCGCCGATCCCGAGCAGCACGACCGCGAGCGGAATGAGCGCGAGCGGCGGGATGGTGCGGAAGAACTGGATGTACGGCTCGACCAGGCCGCGCACGAGGGGATACCAGCCCATGAGGAAGCCGACCGGCACGGCCACGGCCACACCGAGGGCGTAGCCGATGAAGACCCGGCGCAGGCTGGCGGACGTATCGGAAGCCAGGGTCCCGTCGGAGATCATGGTGCCGGCCTTCTGGGCCACCGCCGCCGGTGTGGGCAGGTTCTCCACCAGGCCCAGGGCGGCCACTACGCCCCATACGGCGATGCCTGCCGCCACCGCGATGGCGTTGAGGAGCAGGGGCCGGTGCCGGGAGCGGCGCGGTTGCCGCCGCCGCTCATCGGCGGCGGTCTTCTCAACGGGAGTGATCACAGTCATGGGTTCCTCGCCGGCCTCGCTGGTGGTTTCACGCGTTCTCCTCGGGGACGGGCCGCGGGTAGTGGGAGAGCAAGGGGGATTCATGGAGTACGAGGGCGATGCCGCCGAGTGCGCTGGCGGCCTCGCCGAGCGTCGCGCGCCGTACGTCCACGTGCTGGCGGGCCAGTGGCATCAGCTGCTGGCGCAGCGCCCGTTCGACCGGCCCGAGCAGGGCAGGGCCTGCCTCTGCGAGCTCGCCGCCGACGACGATGACGCCGGGGCCGACGGCATGACAGACCGCGGCGAGGACCCCGCCGATGTCGTAGCCGACGTGCTCGAGGACGCCGAGGGCGGACGGTTCGCCGGCAGCGGCAGCCTCGAGGAACGCGGCGAGGTCGTGGGCGCGGCCACCGGCCTCGCGGTAGCGGTACAGGACCGCGTCGAGCGAGGCACGGGTCTCCAGGCAGCCGGTTCCGCCGCAGGCGCAGGGTCTGCCTGCGGGGTCCACGGTGATGTGCCCGAACTCGCCGGACAGGCCGTTGCGGCCGCGATGCAGCGCGCCGCCCACGACAAGGCCGCCGCCGACGCCGTGCGACAAGCGCAGATAGAGCACGTCGCCGCTGTCCGCCGCCGCACCCCATACCGCTTCGGCGAGCGCCGCGAGCCGGGTGTTGTTGTCCAGGAGCACCGGCACACCGAACTGTTTGCGCAGCAGGTCCGGCGGGCCGTCGATGCCCTGTGCGTGGGCGTTCTCGCTGCCGGGTTCGCTGATCGGTCCGACCACACCGACGCCGATCGCGCTGAGCGCGTCGAGGTGGATGGCGCCCGACGTGGCGAGGAGGCGGCCCGCGATATCGATCCGCTCGGGCCAGGACAGGTCGGGGGCATGTGCCTCGCTCGCCGAACTGATCACCTCGTGGGCGAAGTTGACCGCTGCGACGTGCACGGCACGGCGCGCGAAGTCGATGCCGACGGCCTCGCCGGCGGCCGGATTGAGGCTGAGCTTCTCCACCGGCCGGCCGCGCTTGCGCACCTCGACGTGGGGTGTCCCCGCGACCACGGAGCCATTGCCCGCAAGCCCGGCGACGATGTCGTGGAGCGTGGTTCGGGAAAGCCCGCTGCGGTCGCCCAACTCGGCGCGGCTCAGCGGACCGTGCTTGCGGAGCAGCTCGAGTACCGCTTGCTCATGGCTGCGCCGGAGTCGCGTCAGCGGACCGTCATGTTCGTGCATGCAGGACAGCATGTGAGCGCCGAGTATTTTCGTCAATGAGTCGAAACAAATTATTCATGAGAACGCCATGTGCCAAGAAACCCTGCATCGGGGCGACTTCGACGTGCTGGCATGTGCGGTGCGAGCCGCTCCGGCATCGCATGACGGGGGCCTCTGGCTGATTTAAGTACGTACTCTTGACGTAAATGACCGTCGGGTCGGAACATGCGTCGGACGGCAACCCGCGAGCCGGACCGACCGACCCGAGAGGCCCTCTGTGCGCCACAACATGCTCTTCCTGATGACCGACCAGCACCGGGTGGACACCCTTGGCGCGTACGGCAACCCGCACACGCACACCCCGAATCTCGACCGGCTCGCGGCCGACGGCACACGGTTCGACAGCTTCTACACCCCCACCGCGATCTGCACCCCGGCGCGCGCCAGCCTGCTCACCGGGGCGGCCCCGTTCCGGCACAAGCTGCTCGCCAACTATGAGCGCAACGTCGGCTATCTCGAGGACCTCTCCGACGGCCAGTTCACCTTCTCCGAGCAACTGCGAGCAGAGGGCTACCACTTGGGCCTGCTCGGCAAGTGGCACGGCGGCGTGCGGCGCACCGCCGCCGACTACGGCTTCGAGGGCCCCGACCTGGCCGGCTGGCACAACCCCGTGGACCACCCCGACTACCTCGCCTACCTGGCGGAGAACGACCTGCCCCCGTACCGCATCACGGACCCGGTACGGGGCACCACCCCCAACGGCAGCCCCGGAAACCTCCTCGCCGCCCGCCTCCACCAGCCGGTCGAAGCCACCTTCGAGTACTACCTGGCCACGCGCACCATAGAGATGCTCCACCGCTTCGCCGCGCAGGAGAGGCACGGTGCCGGGGCGCCGTTCTTCCTGGCCACCCACTTCTTCGGCCCACACCTGCCGTACATCCTCCCGGACGCGTACTACGACATGTACGACCCCGGTCTTGTCGAACTGCCCGCCTCCGTGAGCGAGACCTTCGCGGCGAAACCGACGGTCCAGCAGAACTACAGCAAGCTGTGGGCCTTCGACACCATGCCGCCGGAGGAGTCGCGGAAGCTGATCGCCGTCTACTGGGGCTACGTCACGCTCATCGACGAGCAGATCGGCCGCATCCTCGACGCCGTGCGGGAGTTGGGCCTCGACGAGAGGACCGCGGTCTTCTTCACCGCCGACCACGGCGAGTTCACCGGCGCCCACCGGCTGCACGACAAGGGTCCCGCGATGTACGAGGACATCTACCGCATCCCCGGGTTGCTGAAGGTCCCCGGCGCCCCGCAGGGCCAGGTGCGCGAGGAGTTCGTCTCCCTCACCGACTGCACCGCCACCATCCTCGACCTGGCGAACAGCAAGACCGGTCCCGCCGTGGACAGCCGCAGCCTGCTGCCCCTCGTACGCGGCGAGCACCCGCTGTGGGACGAGCACCACCTGGCCGAGTTCCACGGCCACCACTTCCCGTACCCGCAGCGGATGCTGCGCACCAGAACCCACAAACTGGTGATCAACCCGGAATCCCGCAACGAGCTGTACGACCTCGACGCCGACCCCGACGAGCTGCACAACCGCCATGACCACCCCGAAATGCGGGGCATACGCACGGCACTGACCCGGCGGCTCCACGACCTGCTCCGTGAGCGCGGCGACAACTTCTACCACTGGATGACGCCGATGTACGACGTGGAGACGGACTACGACACCACCCTCTCCGCGTTCGAAACCACGAAGGAGACAGACTGATGACCGGATCCGAGAACGGAACACACGTCGGCCGACGGACCCTGCTGGCCGGCATCGCAGGCTCCATGGGGGTTGCCGCACTGCCCACGGTCACTGCCCAGGCGCTGCCCGCGAACGCCGCGGCGGCGAAGCAGTACCCGCCGAACTGGCCCGGCCTCGAGCCGTACGGCCTCGCGGACACCCGCAAGGACCTGTGGCCGCGCGAGGACAACTCCTTTCTCCTGCCTCTCGAACTCCGGCCCCGCGACAAGGAGTTGGGCCGCGTCTGGATGCGCGACACCTACGTCAACTGCTTCGTGGTCGATGGCCGTCCGCTCTACGTCGCCACAGGCACCACCCGCGTCCCCGGCCTCCAAGGGGCCGCTCCCTGGAACGACGGCCTCTTCGTATGGACGGCACCGTCCCTGCACGGCCCATGGCGCCTTGCCGACACCACCGGCATCCGGCCCGGCGCCGAGCGCGGAAAGGTGTGGTCGCCCGAGTTCGTGGGGGAGAACCGCCCCGGCCGTACGGTCGTCGCCCCATGGCAGGAGTACTGGTTCGACGACGAGTTCGGCAAGCGCGGCGAGGTGTGGGCGCCCGAGCTGCACCACTACCGCGGCAAGTGGTACCTCGTCGCGTGCATGGGTGACCACTCCCAGAAGGTCGGCTCGTTCCTGCTCGTGAGCGAGGGCGGGGTGGCGGGCCCGTACCGCCTGGTCGAGGGCAATCTCGACAAGCCCTTCGGCGACCCGCTCACCGACGGGCCCGAGTTCATCGAGCCCGGCGCGTACCACCACATCGACGGCAGCCTCTACACGGAGGGCGCCGACGCGTGGCTGGTGCTGCACAATCACGTCTACGCCAAGTTCCGCCAGGACATGGAGGACATCGTCCCGACGACGAACCTCCCGGCGTTCCAGCAGACGCCGTACACCCTCGAGCCGTATCTCGAAGGCGCCTACGTCTTCAAGCACGGCGGCAAGTACTACCTGGTACACGCCGCGTGGGACCGTACGTCGGCCAATGACGACGGCAGTACCCGCCACGCCTACGACCGGCCGCGCACCGGCCGGACGCAGTATCAGTACGACGCGGTCGTCGCCGTCGCGGACCGCTTCGAAGGCCCGTACTCCGAGCGTTGGACCGCGGGCGTGGGCGCCGGGCACAACAACTTCTTCAAGGACAGCGAAGGCGGCCTGTGGGCCACCTTCTTCCGCAACCCGGCCGCCGGCTACTGGGCCGACCCGTCCCGCACCCATGATGCCGCGGTGGCGGGCGTCGTACGCCTGGAGTGGACAGGCCCGAAGGGCAACCGCCTGTACGTACGACGCCAGGCCTAGAGTTTCGCTATCGGGTGTGGCGGTTCGGCGACAGGATGTCGTGGGCCCGGTTTCCCAGTACCAGGAGCGACTGGATCGTCCGGTAGGCGGTGGACCGGCTGACGTCGAGTTCGCGGGCGACCTGCGCCGCGGAGATCCGGCTGTCATCGACCAGCAGCTGGAGCGTCCGGAACTCGGTCTCGTTGAGGGGCCCGACGCTGCTGGGGGCCGCATCCGGGAGGGCGTCGGCCTGCCGGCGCAGCTCCGCACCGTGTACGGACTGACCGTGCGCACCATCACCGCCGCGCAGGACATCCCGGACCTGATGGCACGAGGGCTGCGCGAACTGGTCCCGGTTCTCGTGCTGTTCTTCGCCGTCTCGCAGTTCCTCGGCTACTTCAAATGGACCAACCTCGGACAGGTCATCGCGATCACCGGCGCCCGTGTGCTCGACTCGCTCGGCGCGCAGCCCGTGGTGATCTTCGTCGGCGCGGTGCTGCTCGTCAGCCTGCTCAACCTGTTCCTCACCAGCGGCTCGGCGATGTGGTCGCTGATCGCACCCGTCCTGGTGCCGATGCTGATGCTCCTGAGCATCCGGCCGGAGACCACCCAGGCGCTGTTCCGCATCGCCGACGCGCCCACCAACAGTCTCAGCCCGATGAGTCCGTACTTCGTCATCGCGCTGGGGTTCATCCGCCGCTACCGGCCGTCCGCGGGGATCGGCACGTTGATGACCCTGGTCCTGCCGCTCGCCGTGGTCAACCTCGTCGTATGGCTGGCGCTGTTCCTCGCCTGGTACGCACTGGGCATACCGCTCGGCCCCGGCGTCCCCGTCCGATGAATCGCTGAACCCCTGAACCCCTAAATCTCTGACCCCACACACAGATTGGCGCACCCCATTGTCCGCGAAGCCGTTGGCCATCTGGACCCGAACCCACCTCGACGACCTGCTCGCCGATCTGTCGGCGCTCGTCGACCTCGAGTCGCCCAGCACCGACAAGGCGTTGCTGGACACCACCGCAGCCTCGATCAGGTCCTGGGTGGAGGACCGGCTCGGCCCGCCGGCCGAATGGATCCGCCACGAGCAGGTGGAGCACGGTGATGTGCTGACGGCCACCTATCCCGGTACGGCGAATCCCGGTGAGGGGAATCCAGGGAAGCCGGTGCTCCTGATCTGCCACTACGACACGGTGTGGCCGGCGGGCACGCTGGCCGAGTGGCCCTTCACCGTGGACGGCGGGGCAGCCAGGGGGCCGGGCGTCTATGACATGAAGGCCGGGCTCGTCACGGGCGTCTGGGCGCTGCGGGCCTTGCGCGACCTGGGGCTGCCCCACCCGACGGTGACGTTCGTGTTCACCGGTGACGAGGAGCTCGGCAGCCCGATGTCGCGGCCCCTCATCGAAGACGCGGCACGCGACTGCGCGGCGGCGCTGGTACTCGAACCCGGAATCGGCTGGGACGCCAAGACCGAACGCAAGGGCGTCGGCACCTTCAGCATCACCACCACCGGCATCGAGTCCCACGCGGGCAACGACCCCGCGGCCGGCGCCAGCGCGGTCCACGCGCTCGCCGAGCTGGTCACCCGGCTCGCCGCGGCGGCGGACCCCGAGGCCGGGACCACGATCAACATCGGCACTTTCGACGGCGGCACCGCCCGTAACGTCGTCGCGGGCCGCGCGCACTGTCTTGTCGACGTCCGCATCAGCCGCCAGGACGAAGCCGCCCGCGTCGACGAGGTCCTCGCCGGGCTCCGGCCCAGCGATCCGCGCGTCGAGGTGCGGATCGGCGGGGAGTGGAACCGCCCGGCGATGCGCCTGACTCCGGCGAGCGAGGCTCTGTTCGGCCTGGCCGACGAGGTCGCCGCCGAGCTGCGCGGGCCGCTTGAGCCGATCAGTGTCGGCGGCGGCAGCGACGCGAACTTCATCGCCGCGCTCGGTGTGCCGGTCCTCGACGGGCTCGGCTGCAGCGGCGCGGGCCCGCACGCCCGCCATGAGCACGTGATCGTCGACGACATCCCCGACCGGGTCGCGCTCGTGGCAGGTCTCCTGCACCGGATGGCCGCCGCAGCCGTTTGACGCCTCCTTGTGTCCACGCCTCGCGTTCAATCCTCGCGTCCACGGAGCCCATCCGGCCCCCCAGGCCGGGGCATGATACTTCGTCAGCTGATGGCCGAAGTTGCCCCCTGTGAGGCCACCGCTCCCGCGCGGCATGTTTGCATAAGTCCATGATCATTAACGCAGAGCAAACATCCGCGCCCCGGACATACGTGGACCGCATCCTGGAACGCTGGGAGAAGGACGAGAACGCCGAGGCGCTCGTGCAGGGGGCGCAACGGCTGACCCGGGGGGAGGCCCGGCGGCAGCTGTTCCGGTTGGGGCACGCGCTGCGCGCGCAAGGGCTCGTACCCGGCGACGGAGTGGGGCTGTTCCTGGCCAACCGTGTGGACTCCGTCCTGGTGCAGCTCGCGGTCCATCTCATCGGCTGCCGCGTCGTGTTCCTGCCGCCCGAACCGGGTCCGGGTGAGCTCGCCGCGCTGGTCGAGCAGTCCCGGGCACGCGCCGTGGTCACCGACCCGCTCTTCGCGGAGCGGGCAGCCGACGCGGCAGGACGTAGCGTCCACGCACCCGCGCTGCTCAGTCTCGGACCCTGTGAGCAGCAGTGCGCGGACCTCCTCGCCCTGGCGGCCGAGTGCCCCGAGGCGCGCCCCGAAGGCGTGCCCGCCCCGGCAGCGGACGAGGCCGTCACCGTCCTCTACACCGGCGGCACCCTGGGCCGACCCAAGCTCGCCGCGCACACCCACCGGCTCTACAACGTGCTGGTGGGCCTGGTGGAGGACACCCCGCAGGACTCCAGCGCCACGGGCTTCTTCCCGACCATGACCCCGGGCACGGACAGGGTGCTCGCCGCCACGCTGCTCACGCACGGCAGCGGCCACCTCACCTCGATCCAGGCGCTGGTGACAGGGTCCACCCTCGTCGTGCTGCCCGAGTTCGAAGCGGGCGCGGCCCTCGCGGCGCTGCGCGAGGAGCGGATCACCGCCACCATGTTCGTACCGCCGATGCTGTACGCGCTTCTCGACCACCCGGAGTGCGTGCCGGGCGCCCTCCCCGCGCTGCGGCGCATCGTCGTCGGCGGCGCGGCCTCGTCGCCCAGTCGGCTACAGCAGGCGGTCGAGGTCTTCGGGCCCGTGCTCAGTCAGGGCTACGGGCAGTCGGAGGCGCTCGGTATCACCGCGTTCGGCGCGGAGGACCTCGCATCGGAGGGAGCCCGGAGGCCCGAACTCTGGCGCAGCTGCGGTCGAGCGATATCCGACACCGAGATCGAGATCCGCGGTGAAAGCAGCACGGAGGCGCTGCCCGTCAGGCGGGTCGGCGAGGTGTGCGTCCGGGGCGAGGCGGTGATGCTCGGCTACTACGAAGACCCGGAGCGTACCGCGGAGGCACTGCACGACGGCTGGCTGCGTACCGGAGACATGGGCTATCTGGACGCCGAGGGTTACCTCTATCTCGTCGACCGGGCCAAGGACATCATCGTCACCGGCAGCACCAGCGACAACGTCTACTCCAGGGTCCTCGAGGATTTCCTGCTCACGCTGCCGGGTGTGCGCAACGCGGCGGCGCTCGGGGTGCCGGACGAGGAGTACGGGGAGGCCGTACAGATCTTCCTCGCCACGGCCGAGGGCGCCGACGTCGACCCGGACGCGGTCGGGGCGGCGGTGACAGCCGAGTTGGGGGAGTTGTACACGCCCCAGAAGACGGTGCTCCTCGATCGGCTGCCGACGACCAAGGTCGGCAAGGTGGACAAGAAGGCGCTGCGCAGCGAGTGGACGAGCGCGGCTCTGGCCACGCCGTAGGCGCAGGGGGAGGGCGGGCGGCGGACGTGGCGGGGCAGCGCACGCCTGGGGCGCAGGTCAGCCTCTTGACCTGGGCGGCCCCCAGCCGCTAACTTCCGGTAATCGCCGACCCATGACTACCGGAAGGAGGCGACCAGCGGATGTACACCAGCTCTGACCTCGGTCGCCTCGCCCAGTGCACGGTCTGGGTTCCGGGTCGAATCGCGCACGGCAGCTGACCACGCCGTTCGGATGTGCCCCTTCGCGGCACATCCCGGATTCCCCGTCACCACCTTCCAGACCTCGCGGTACGTCGCTGTCGCGTGCCGTCCTGCGCCCGCTCCTCTCCCGCGGCGCGTCTGAACACAGAAAGCTGCCTGAAATTGGCGAACATGACGAACCGACCGATCGCGCACCGAAACGAAGGCCTGTCATGACAGGGGCGCGGATCACGGTCAACGGGAAAGAAACACCGATCTCACCGGCTTCGCCCCACACCACAGCGCTGGATCTGCTGCGCGAGCGTGGCCTCACCGGAACCAAGGAGGGCTGCGCCGAGGGTGAGTGCGGCGCCTGTTCGGTCCTGGTGGCCCGCCCCGGGGTGAACAAGCCCACCGACTGGGTGGCGGTCAACGCCTGCCTGGTCCCGGCCGCGGCACTCGACGGCCAGGAGGTCATCACCTCCGAAGGCCTCGCCACCGTCGGCGAACCCGGCACACCGGCCACCCTGCACCCGGTGCAGGAGGAGATGGCGGCTCGCGGCGGCTCCCAGTGCGGATACTGCACACCGGGATTCATCTGCAGCATGGCCTCCGAGTACTACCGGCCGGGCCGCTGCGAGCACGCCGACACCACTGATGCCGACACCGCCGACGCCGACGCCGAGCACGGTCCGAACGGCTTCGACCTGCACGCGCTGAGCGGCAACCTGTGCCGCTGCACCGGCTACCGCCCGATTCGCGACGCCGCGTTCGCCGTCGGTACGCCCACCGATGAGGACCCCCTGGCCCAGCGCCGCGAGCAGTCCCCGCCCGCGCCGGTCGCCACCGAATACACCCGGGACGACAGCACGTTCGTACGCAAGAACACCCTGGCCGAAACGCTGCGGTTGCTGCGTGAGCGGCCCGAAGCAGTGGTGGTGGCCGGCTCCACCGACTACGGCGTGGAGGTGAACATCCGCTCCCGCAGGGCGGATTGCGTCGTCGCCATCGACCGGCTGCCCGAACTGCGGGAGCTGCGCGTCGAATCCGACCACATCGAGATCGGGGCGGCGCTGACGCTCACCGAGATCGAACGCCGCCTCGATGGTGAAGTCCCGCTCCTCGCAGAGCTGTTCCCGCAGTTCGCATCGCGGCTCATCCGCAACAGCGGGACCCTCGGCGGCAACCTGGGTACCGGCTCGCCCATCGGGGACAGCCCGCCGGTGCTGCTCGCGCTCGAGGCATCGTTGGTGCTCACCGACGCCGATGGCGAGCGCGTGGTCCCCCTGTCCGACTACTTCACCGGCTATCGGCAGAGCGTGCGCCGTACCGGCGAACTGATCCGCGCCGTGCGCATCCCGCTGCCGCTGTCGCCGGTCGTGGCCTTCCACAAGATCGCCAAGCGGCGCTTCGACGACATCTCCAGCGTGGCGGTCGCTTCCGCACTCGAGATCGAGGACGGGATCGTCCGCAAAGCACGCATCGGCCTGGGCGGCGTGGCCGCCACCCCGATCCGCTCCCTCGCCACCGAGGCCGCCCTGGAGGGCAAGCCGTGGTCGTCGGAGACCGTCGAGGCCGCGGCCCGGGTGCTGCGGGGCGAGGGCACACCGATGGACGATCATCGCGCCAGCTCCCTCTACCGTTCCGCGATGCTCGGCCAGAGCCTGCTGAAGCTGTACGCGCAGACCACCGAGGCGGTTTCCTCATGAGCCAGTTGTCCGAACGCCCCGAAAAGCCCGTCGTCGGCGTCTCGATGCCGCACGAGAGTGCCTTCCAGCACGTCACCGGCGCCGCGCTCTACACCGACGACCTGGTCCAGCGCACCAAGGACGTACTGCACGCGTACCCGGTCCAGGTCATGAAGGCCTGCGGCAGGATCACCGCGCTGCGCACCGAGCCCGCGCTCGCCGTGCCCGGCGTGGTCCGCGTGCTGACCGGCGCCGACGTGCCCGGCGTCAACGATGCCGGTATGAAGCACGACGAGCCGCTGTTCCCCGACGAGGTCATGTTCTACGGCCACGCGGTCGCCTGGGTGCTCGGCGAGACCCTGGAGGCGGCTCGCCTCGGCGCCGCGGCCGTCGAGGTGGAACTCGACGAAAAGCCGTCGCTGATCACGCTTCAGGACGCGATCGCGGCCGGGAGTTTCCACGGCGCCCGGCCCCTGATGGTGACCGGCGACGTCGACGCCGGCTTCGCCGACTCCTCGCACGTGTTCACCGGCGAGTTCCAGTTCTCCGACCAGGAGCACTTCTACCTGGAGACACATGCCGCGCTCGCTCTCATCGACGAGAACGAGCAGGTGTTCATCCAGAGCAGCTCTCAGCATCCTTCGGAGACCCAGGAAATCGTCGCGCACGTCCTCGGTCTGCACAGTCACGAAGTGACCGTGCAGTGCCTGCGCATGGGCGGCGGCTTCGGCGGCAAGGAGATGCAGCCGCACGGGTTCGCGGCAGTCGCCGCGCTCGGCGCCAGGCTGACCGGCCGCCCGGTCCGGCTGCGGCTCAACCGGACGCAGGACCTGACCATGTCCGGCAAGCGGCACGGGTTCAACGCCACCTGGAAGATCGGCTTCGACGCCGACGGCCGTATCCGGGCCCTGGACGCCACCCTGACCGCCGACGGCGGCTGGAGCCTGGACCTCTCCGAGCCGGTCCTCGCCCGTGCGCTGTGCCACATCGACAACACGTACTGGATCCCCAACACGCACATCGCGGGTCGTATCGCCAAGACCAACAAGGTCTCCAACACCGCCTTCCGCGGCTTCGGCGGACCTCAGGGCATGTTGGTGATCGAGGACATCATGGGCCGGTGCGCGCCGCTGCTCGGGCTGGACCCGATGGAGCTGCGCGAGCGCAACTTCTACCAGCGGGGCCAGACGACGCCGTACGGGCAGCCGGTCACCCAGCACGAACGGATCTCCGCCGTCTGGCACAAGGTCCGGGAGAACGGCGGCGTCACCGACCGCAAGCGCGAGATCGCCGCCTTCAACGCCGCGCACCCGAACACCAAGCGGGCCCTCGCGATCACCGGCGTCAAGTTCGGCATCTCCTTCAATCTCACCGCCTTCAACCAGGGCGGCGCGCTGGTCCTCATCTACAAGGACGGCTCGGTCCTGATCAACCACGGCGGCACCGAGATGGGCCAGGGCCTGCACACCAAGATGTTGCAGGTGGCCGCGACCACGCTGGGCATCCCGTTGCACAAGGTGCGCCTGGCCCCGACGCGAACCGACAAGGTGCCCAACACCTCTGCCACCGCCGCCAGTTCGGGGGCGGACCTCAACGGTGGGGCGGTGAAGAACGCCTGCGAGCAACTGCGCGAGCGGCTGCTTCAGGTGGCCGGCACCCAGCTGGGTGCGAATGCCGCGGACGTGCGCATCGTCGAGGGCGTCGCGCGCACCCTGGGCAGCGACAAGGAGCTCGCCTGGGACGACCTGGTGCGTACCGCGTACTTCCAGCGCGTCCAGCTGTCGGCGGCCGGTTACTACCGGACCGAGGGGCTGCACTGGGACGTGAAGAGTTTCAAGGGCTCGCCGTTCAAGTACTTCTCCGTCGGCGCCGCCGCGGCCGAGGTGGAGGTGGACGGCTTTACCGGTGCGTACCGCATCCGACGGGTGGACATCGTGCACGATGTCGGCGACAGCCTGTCCCCGATGATCGACATCGGCCAGGTCGAGGGTGGCTTCGTACAGGGCGCGGGCTGGCTGACGCTCGAGGACATGCGCTGGGACGCCACGGACGGGCCGCATCGCGGCCGTCTCCTCACCCAGGCGGCGAGTACGTACAAGCTGCCGAGTTTCTCGGAGATGCCGGAGGAGTTCAACGTCACGCTGCTGGAGAACGCCACCGAAGAGGGCGCCGTATACGGGTCGAAGGCGGTGGGCGAGCCGCCGCTGATGCTGGCGTTCTCGGTGCGCGAGGCGCTGCGGCAGGCCGCCGCCGCGTTCGGGCCGAGCGGGGTCAGTGTCGAGCTGGCCTCGCCCGCGACGCCGGAGGCGGTGTTCTGGGCGATCGAGGCGGCTCGCCGGGGCGATGCCTCCCAGAACGGCCACGTCCGCGACGGGTCTGCCGCAGGCGGCAGGATCCGGTCCGACGCAGAAGCGTTGAGCGGTGCCTGACATGACGTGGATCGCCGCGGTCGCACGGTTGCGGGCACGCCGGGAGCCCGGCGTCCTGGTGACCGTCGCGACCGTACGCGGTCATGCCCCGCGTGACGCCGGTGCGAAACTCGTCGTGGGGCAGACCGAGGCGTGGGGCTCGATCGGTGGCGGCAATGTCGAGGCCGTCTCGATCGAACGGGCCCGGGAGATGATCGCCGCGTCCAAGGCGGAGCCGGAGCTGATCGATTTCGCCCTGAACGACAAGGTGACCAACGAGCATGGCGTGCAGTGCTGCGGCGGCACGGTCACGGTACTGCTCGAACCGCTGCCCGTAGTACGGGCGGTGGCGGTCTTCGGCGTCGGGCACGTCGGCCTTGAACTGGCGCGCATCCTGGCCCGTCAGGACCTCGACCTCCACCTGATCGACAGCCGCTCCGACATGTTCACCGAGGAGCGGCTCGGCGTCCTGGCGGACGCGGCGGCGCACGTGCACGTGCATCACACCCCGCTACTGCCCGAGGAGGTGCTGGAGGAGTTGCCGCACGGCACCCACGTCCTGATCATGACCCATGATCACGCCGAGGACGCCGCTCTGTGCGACGCCGCCTTGCGCACCACCCGTCTCGGCTCCATCGGGCTGATCGGGTCGGCAGTCAAGTGGGTGCGCTTCCGCAAGCGCCTCGCCACCGAAGGCGGTCACGACGAGGCCACCATCGACCGGATCAAGACCCCGATCGGTCTTGCCGACATCACCGGCAAGGAGCCCGCGACCATCGCCCTGAGTGTCGCTGCCGATCTGCTGCGCACCTTCGAAGCCGAGGGGGACTGACTTCCAACTCTCGGTGGCGGTACGGGGCGGGGCAACGTGCGATCGCACGCGAAAACCCGGGCGACGTGGACGGGAGTCGTCCCGGATACTGGTCGCCATGGATACGGTCAAGGTCGTCGTCGCGCATTCCGAGCGCGTGACCCTGCGCGTCGGCGATGTGTTCCTGAAGGTGGACGCCGATCAGGCGCGCATCGACGTCGAGGTCGAGGCGATGGCCTCGGCGCCGGTCCCGACCCCGGACATCCTGTGGCGCAAGCCGCCCGTGCTCGCGATCGCCGCGCTCCGGGGGGCGCCGCTCGGCCGCCTGGGCGAGCCGGCGACGGCATCGCCGGCGGCGTGGGCCGCGGCGGGTGCCGCCATCCGGAAGCTGCATGACGGTCCGTTGCCGCCGCGGCCCGGCCGGGCCGGCCGGAGCCTCGACGCATTGGCCGCGGAACTCGACGGCGAGTGCGAACTGCTCGTGACGAACGGTGTCCTGCCCGCCGACCTGGTCACCCGCAACCGCCGTGTCGCCGAGGCCGCGTTCAGGCCGTGGACTCCGGCGTTCACCCACGGCGACCTGCAGATCGCGCATGTGTTCGTCGACGGCGACGAGGTCACCGGCATCCTCGACTGGTCGGAGGCGGGCCAGGGCGATGCCCTGTACGACCTCGCCACCGTGACGCTCGGACACGAGGAGCACCTGGGCGACATCGTCGCCGGCTATGGCACCGACGTCGACCTCCAGGTGATCCACGCGTGGTGGTCGTTGCGCAGCCTGCTCGGGGTGCGCTGGCTGATCGAGCACGGCTTCGACCCGCACACGCCGGGCTGTGAGGTCGACGTGCTGAAGGCCCGGATGTGAGGAGTACCGACGCCACGGACTGGGTCCAGTCCACGCGGTCGGCAGCGCCGTCACCAATGTCTCCGAGGGCGACAAGGCCATCGTGCACCCGCTGATCACCTGCGGACTGTGCCGGGCTGCCGGGCCGGTGACGACGTGCACTGCGAGAACAGCCTCTTCCCCGGCATCGATACGGCCGGCGGTTATGCCGAGTACCCGAAGACCTCCGCATGCAGTGTCGTGCGGATCGACGACTCCCTCGAACCGGCCGATGTCGCGGCTCTGGCCGACGCGGGGCTGACGGCGTATCACGCCGCGGGCGGGCTCGGACACATCGACGTCCCGTCCCGACCGTCGACATCCAGGCACCCAACGTGAGGCCCTGGAAGACCCCAAGCTTCCTCGGGCCGTACGAAGTAAGAATGTTCTTCGGCTGCTTGCAGTGCAGCCGCTGAACCCACGCTGACCTGGCAAAACGATAGTTGGCGCAACCTTTGGTCCGGTGGCAGCACCTTTGGAGGGCACGGGAAAGCAGGCGAGGGTGCTGATGCGGTGAGTGCGACAGGGGCGGCGTCCGTTTCGGATGCCGCCCCTGAAGTGACTGACCGGGGTTACTTGACGTTGACGCCGGTCCAGGCAGCGGCCACGCGCTTGTACTCGGTGGAATCTGCGCCGTACAGGTCCTTCGCGGCGCGCAGCGTGCCCTTGCGGGCCGCCTTGTAGTCGGTGGTCGTCGTGAAGTACGTCGTCAGGGCCTTGAACCAGATCTTCTCGGCCTTGCCGCGTCCGATGCCCAGCACCTTGGAGCCGTCGGCAGTCGGTGAGTTGTACTCGACGCCGTTGATCCGCTTCTTGCCGCTGCCCTCGGACAGCAGGTAGAAGAAGTGGTTGGCAATGCCCGAGGAGTAGTGGACGTCGACGTTGCCGGCGTTGGCGTTCCACTTGTCCAGGGAGGCGCCGTCCTTGCTCGGCTTGTCCATGTAGCGCAGCGGGGTACCGTCGCCGTTGATGTCGATCTTCTCGCCGATAAGGTAGTCGCCGACGTCCTTGGGGTTCTTGGCCTTGAACTCCACGGCAGCGGCGAAGATGTCCGAGGTGGCCTCGTTCAGGCCGCCGGACTCGCCGTTGTACTCCATGTTGCCGGTGGCCGAGGTGACACCGTGCGTCATCTCGTGGGCGGCCACGTCGATCGAGGTGAGGGGCTTCTTATTGCCCTCGCCGTCGCCGTACGTCATGCAGAAGCAGCTGTCGTCCCAGAAGGCGTTGACGTAGTTGTTGCTGAAGTGGACCCGCGAGGTCGCGCCCTTGCCGTCACCGTTGATGCCATTACGGCCGTGCACCGACTTGTAGTAGTCCCAGGTGAGCTGGGCGCCGTAGGCGGCGTCGACACCGGCGGTCTGCGCGCTCGTGGGCTTGCCGTTGCCCCAGATGTCGTTGGCATCCTTGAACAGCTTGCCGGCGCCGCTCTCCGCGTGCTTCAGGTCGAAGGTGCGGTGGCCGCCTCGGGCCTTGTCGGTCAGCTCGTAGCCGCTCGTGCCCTTCTTGGAGCCGACCGTGACCTTGCCGCTGTACTGGCTGTTGCCCGTACCGTTCTCGATGGCCTCGTACTGGTACAGCTTCTTCCCGCTCGCGGCGTCCGTGATGACGTGGAGCCTGCTGGGCGTGCCGTCCTTCTGCACACCGGTGACGACCGTCTCGTATGCGAGGACGGGCTTGCCGGAGGCGGCCCAGATCACCTTGCGCGGAGCCTGCGCGTCGGCCTGCGCGGTCTTCGCGTTCGCGGCGGTCGACTCGGCGGACTTGGCGACGGAGGATCCGCTCAGCTTCGCGTCGGTGGAGGTGACCTTGACTGTGTCCTCGGTCGCCTTGGTGACGCCCTTCAGTTCGCCGCTCTTGGCGGTGTGCACGACGAGGTCGCCGCCGAGGACAGGCAGGCCGTCGTAGGTGCGCTCGTAGCGGGTGTGGGTGGTTCCGTCGGCGTCCTTGACGACGTCGCGGACGACGAGCTTCTCCTTCGCACCGAGGCCGATCCGCTCGGCGGTCGCCGATCTCTCGACGCTCGCGTCCCGGAGGAGGTCCGCGCGGGCCGACGCCGAGAGGGCGACGGGAGAGCCCGACGGCTCGTTGTCCTTGTCCGGCTGGGCGGAGGCGCCGGTGGTCAGTCCGGCGGCGAGCAGCGCTCCGGCGGCGACGGCGGTGGCGATCGCGAGCGTCGAACGCTTACGGGATATGTGAGAGGTCACACGGGCTCCATCTGTGGGGGCCCGGGAGGCATGGAGGGCCGCCCGGAGCAGAAAATGACGCGATGCGGGCGTGCAGCGTGGTGCCGTACGTGCAGCGTGTTGCGGGGAAGAGTGTCATTCCAACCAGGTACATGTCAGCATTTTGGCTGGATGTTGGCCGGATATGGTCCGTTGAGTGATGGTCGACATACGCAATACGAACAAGTCATGAACGCGGGCGGCATCGGCAACGCGCTTTCCACGCCGCAGAGTTGATCGACCGCGGCGGCGATATGGCTCGGCGAGGGCGCTGCCCAGGGTGAGACTTACGGGTGGGTCACCTTTCAACTGTTAATGCAGCGCGTCGTTGACCGCCGAGGTGACCGCGGCGCCGGAGTCCAGAAGGGCGAGGTCCGCGGCGCTCTGGAAGGTCCTGCCACCAGAAACTGCCCAACCATCAGCACAAGGACCGTTGCAGTACTAGTCCTTCACGAGGTTGGAAAACGCTCACTGCGGAACCGAGTTGGTCAGTGCCTGGGCCGGATCGTGGTGCGTGGTGCAGGCGGGCACTCGCGGTACTGTCACGCGTCTCGCATGATGACGCGCCCAGACATGCTTTCAGAGGAAGACGCGCGCCACCTCCAGCCACTTCTGAGCGTCCTCGCCGTTCGCCGTCATGTTGGTCTCGGACCAAGGGCGACGCCGGGTGACACACAGGCAGAAGTCGATTGCGCCGCCCCGTACCCGTTGCGCGGCAGCCTCGGGGCCCCACACCCAGGTCCGTCCGTCAGGTGCTGTCAGCTCGACGCGGAAGGGGTCCGCCGGCTCAGGCAGTCCCACGGCGGCGAACGACAGCGCCCGCCCCAACACCCCCAGCGACGCCACGTGCTGCAGTCGATCCGTCGGGCGGTGCGCCACGCCCACAGCATCGAAGACGTCCTGCCCGTGTGCCCAGGTTTCCATCAGACGAAGGGGTGCCATCAGGGCCGGGGTCACCTTCGACATGTACCAGGGGAACGCGTGGTGCCATGGCGTGTCCCGCAGTGCCGCCGCCAGTTCCGCTCGACCGGCCCGCCACTCGTCCAGAAGTACCGGCCGTGGTGTGGCCGTTCCAGTAGCGGCGGCCTCGTCCGCGTACCCGCTGCCTTCGGTTTCCGCCCGACTGAGCTCGGCGCCGAACGCGCCCGGAGTGCCGCATCGACGACGAGCTGTGCCGCCAGCACCGGATCGGGGAAGGACACGACGCTGAGCCGAGCCAACGACAGGGCGGAAGAGACACGTGAGCCTCAGGTCCTTCGGGTCGCGCGGTGATGCGGCGCAGGTCTTCACCGCGATGACGTCATGACCTGCAAAGGCGGAGGCGGAGTCCGATCTTTTCGCACGACGTTTGGTCCGCGACTGGTCCGGGAGACGCTCCCTGACGTGGCGACCGGCAGCGCGGGAAGATCAAGCGACTGCAGACGGTAGCCGCTTGTTCGGGTTGTCTGGCGGGCAAAGAGACGCCAGACAACCCGACTTCAGCCTCTAGAAGAACCCAAGTTTCTTCGGGCTGTATGAAACCAAAAGGTTCTTCGTCTGCTGATAGTGCTCCAGCATCATCTTGTGCGTCTCGCGCCCGATTCCGGACTGCTTGTACCCGCCGAAGGCGGCATGTGCGGGATACGCGTGGTAGCAGTTCGTCCAGACCCGGCCAGCCTGGATCGCACGGCCCGCACGGTAGGCGGTGTTCATGTCGCGCGTCCACACTCCGGCGCCCAGGCCGTAGAGCGTGTCGTTGGCGGTCTTGATCGCGTCGTCGAAGTCGTTGAACGACGCGACCGCGACGACCGGGCCGAAGATCTCCTCCTGGAAGATCCTCATGCGGTTGTCGCCCTCGAAGATCGTCGGCTGGACGTAGTAGCCACCGGCCAACTCGCCGTCGTACGTGATCCGCTGACCGCCCGTCAGGACCTTGGCTCCCTCCTGCTGGCCGATGTCCAGATAGGAGAGGATCTTCTCCAGCTGGTCGTTGGAGGCCTGGGCGCCGATCATCGTGTCGGTGTCCAGCGGGTGCCCCGGCACGATCTGCTCCGTGCGGGCTACCGCCGCCTCCATGAACTCGTTGTAGTGACCCCGCTGGACGAGGGCGCGTGATGGACAGGTGCAGACCTCGCCGTTGTTGAGGGCGAACATGGTGAAGCCCTCGAGCGCCTTGTCGCGGAAGTCGTCGTTGGCGGCCCACACGTCGTCGAAGAAGATGTTCGGCGACTTCCCGCCCAGCTCCAGCGTCACCGGCTTGATGTTCTCCGAGGCGTACTGCATGATCAGCCGCCCCGTCGTGGTCTCACCGGTGAAGGCGACCTTCGCGACGCGTGGGCTGGAGGCGAGGGGCTTGCCCGCCTCGACGCCGAAGCCGTTGATGATGTTGACGACGCCCGGTGGCAGCAGGTCGGCGACCAGGCTCATCCAGTAGTGGATGGAGGCCGGGGTCTGCTCGGCGGGCTTGAGGACCACCGCATTGCCCGCGGCGAGGGCCGGGGCCAGCTTCCATGTCGCCATCAGGATCGGGAAGTTCCACGGGATGATCTGCGCGACGACGCCGAGCGGCTCGTGGAAGTGGTACGCGATGGTGTCCTCGTCGACCTCGCTCAGCGACCCCTCCTGTGCGCGGATGACGCCCGCGAAGTAGCGGAAGTGGTCGATGGCGAGCGGGATGTCGGCCGCCAGGGTCTCGCGGACCGGCTTGCCGTTCTCCCAGCTCTCGGCCACCGCGAGCTGTTCGAGGTTCGCCTCCATGCGGTCGGCGATCTTCCGCAGGACGTCCGCGCGTTCGGTCGCGGAGGTGCGGCCCCAAGCGGGTGCGGCGGCATGTGCCGCGTCCAGTGCACGCTCGACGTCCTCGGCCGTACCGCGGGCGATCTCCGTGAAGGGCTGTCCGTTGATCGGGCTCGGGTTCTCGAAGTACTGGCCTCGGGCGGGCGGCACATACTCTCCGCCGATGAAGTGGTCGTAGCGGGCTTGGTAGGAGACGACTGCGCCGTCGGTGCCGGGCGCTGCGTAACGGGTCATCTTGGTGGCCTCCCGGGGAAGGCTGCCCGCCGTTGGGCAGCTCTCGCCCGGAGGTTAGGAGGGCGGACGTTGCATGTACGTTGCGTGCGCCGGCCGCCAGCGGGTTCGCCCACGTCGTGTGCGCTGCCCGGCGGTTCGTTGGCCTGCTTGGCAAGCCGTATGCAGCCCGTCGGTGTCGCGTACCTGCTCGGCAGGGTCGGCTCTCCTACCTCGTGTCCGCCAACTCCGAGTCCAGCTCGCGGAGGCGGGCAAGCACCGGCGGCGTCGCCCGTACCTGCGCCAGCGCGCGCCATACCGCGAGGTCGTCCTCGCCCCACGGGGTGTGCGCCCAGTCGGCCAGGAGGTCGGGGTCGCGACGTGCGACGAGCGCCGCCCGCAGCTGGTCGGCGAGCCTGCGCCGCAGCCGCGCCACGGCAGGAGCCTGCGAAGCGGGCAGCAGCGGCCCCGCGTACGCGGCGGCGGCAGCGGTGACCGCCCCCGTACCGAGCCGCCGCTCGACGGTGTCGACGTCCGACTCGACCGGCACCGCGAGCCGGTACGGGCGCGACCTCAGCAAATCCGGCCCCAGAACGCGCCGCAGCCGGGCCAGCTCGGCTCGCAACGTCACCGGCGTCACCGACTCGTCCTCATACAACGCGCACAGCAGCTCGTCACCGGTGAGGCCTTCCGGGTGGCGGGCGAGCAGGACAAGGATCTCGCTGTGCCTGCGGCTCAGCCGCACCTTGCGGCCGCCGGTCAGCAGCATCGCCTCATCACGGCCGAGCGCGGTGAGCACCACGGTGTCCCCGACCTCCAGCGGCGGGGTCAGCAAGGCCAGTTGGGACTCCGCCGCCCGTGCGACCGCCTGCACGAAGGCGAGACTGTGCGGGTGCGCGAGACCATCGCCCCCGGTGATGTCCACGGCCCCGATCAGCCGCCCGGTACGTGGATCATGAACTGGAGCTGCTGCACACGTCCACGGCTGGACATGTCGGATGAAGTGCTCGGCCGCGAACACCTGCACCGGCCGATCCACCGCCACCGCCGTACCCGGAGCATTCGTCCCCATCGCGGACTCAGCCCACCGCGCACCCGGCACGAAGTTCATCCGCCCCGCCTTCTGCCGAGTCGCGGAGTGGCCCTCGACCCAGAGCAGCCTGCCGTGCGCGTCGCACACCGCGAGGAGATGCTCACCGTCCATCGCGAACGTGCCCATCAGCTCACGGAACAGCGGCATCACCCCGGCCAGCGGATGCTCGGCCCGATACGAACCGAGGTCCCCGTCGGTGAGGTCCACCGCCGCGCCGGTGTCCTCCGGGCTGACCCGAGCCCTGGCCGAACGCCGCCACGAGTCGGCGACCACGGAACGCACCGGCCGCGCGACGGTCCCCGCCTCGGTGAACCTCTCGTGGGCGCGACGCAGCACTCGCACCCGTTCGGAGGGATCGGCGCCGGTTTCCAGGGCCACCCATGGTTCGGTCAATTCGGCCTCCCGGGACGGCGATGCGGTGTTGCCATCGTCGCCCCGTGAGCGTTCGCCGACAAGCGGCGCGGCATGACCGAGAGGTGTCAGGCGTCGTTGACGAGACGGATGTAGCGCGTCCAGTCCCAATGTGGTCCCGGATCGGTGTGGTCGGTTCCGGGCACTTCGACGTGCCCGATGATGTGATCGCGGTCCTTGGGAATGCCGTACTTGATGCAGATGGCCGAGGTCAGCAGCGCGGACTGCTCGTACATCGCGTCGGTGAAGTACTCGGGCTGATCCACCCATCCTTCGTGCTCGATGCCGATGCTGCGGGTGTTGTAGTCCCAGTTGCCCGCGTGCCAGCCGACATTGCGTTCGCGGACGCACTGGGCGATGTGGCCGTCCTTGGAGCGGACCACATAGTGGGACGACACCTTCTTCGCCGGGTTCTGGAAGATGGCCAGGGCGTCGGCGTAGGTCTCCTGGGTGACGTGGACGATCACGTAGTCGACGGGGTAGGTGCTGGGACGGTTGGCGGCCGTGTAGTTGGAGGTGCTTGCGGGAACCGACTCGGCGAGCGGGTAGTCGACGGCGCGGGGGCCGGCCGAGGCGCGGGGGGCGGGGAGGAGCGCGGCGGGGACGGCGGCCAGGGCCGCGCCCTGCAACAGCCGGCGCCTGCTGGGGAATCGTCTTGCTCGATCCATGGCTGACCTACCTCTCGGTGGGGGGAACAGCTGGACTCTTCAGTGGGGGAGCAGCACGGCGGTCTCACGCAGCCGTGCGTGCAGCCCCCGGTGAGTTTCGCGCGGGGGCAGCCACTCCTTGCGGAGCTTGGCCACGCACGTGTAGTTGGTGTCGCAGACGTTGGCCAGCGGTGACTCGACGGTCTGCGTCGCGAACTGGTAGGCGTCGAGCTCGCTGAAGCCGTAGTCGCGTACCAGCCATTGCACCAGGTCGAGTTGGGATATTCGGAAGGCGTCCTCGAGCGGGCGTGCCGAGCCGGTCGAGATGATGTGGGTGTCGGACTCCAGACGCGGCCAGGGCGTGGCGATCCCCTTCAGGAGCTCGACGATCACGACGGTGTTCATGGCGCACTCGACGGCGACACCACAGGTCTCGCCCTCGCCCTGCCGTGCGTGTCCGTCGCCCAGGCTCAGGAGCGCACCGTCCACATTCACCCCGAGGTAGCAGGTGACTCCGGCCCGCATCTCGGGTGTGTCCATGTTGCCGCCGTGCGCGTCGGGCACGAGCGCCGAGCGCACCTCCAGATTGGCCGGCGCCACGCCCACCGTGCCGTGCATCGGATCCATCGGCAGCGCGACCTCGAAGTCACTGTCACGCGCGCTGAAGTGCGCGGTGCGCCGCTCCCGGTCGAGCTGCCATATCCACACGGTTTCGGGCAGCGGTGGCTGAAGCGATGCCGTGGAGTGAGTGGAGGTGAGGGCCCCGAACAGAGGGACCGTCGTGGACGCCGCCCAGTCGCGAGCCGGTTCGATCGACGCGAAATGGACGGCAACCGTGTCGCCCGGCTCCGCGCCCTCGACATAGAAGGGGCCGGTCTGCGGATTCAGGAACGGGAACTGACAGACCTCGGACACCAGATCCTTCTCGGAGCGCACCTTCCCCGCGAAACAGTCCTCCGTGTACAGGTCGAGGACTGTGCCCGGAGCGATCCGCGCCACGGGTGGCGCACCGCCGAACGTCCAGGCGAACTCGCCCGGCTCGGGCCGTACGGTCAGGATCCGGGACTGGCTCATGGCAGGGGTGCTCCGCTCTGTCCGATGGTTCCGCGACGCAGCCCCGGATTCGTATCCCCTTGACATCTGAATCCCCCCGATCCACATGGGCGCGACCCCGTCGCCAGGGGTGGCGTCTCGCGTGAATTACGTTACGGCGCCTGCTCGTTGGGGCGGAAGGGCGCGATCTGAATCTGTGCACAGCACCGTGATTGTGGATAACGCGGCCACTCTTGAGGGGGACACGGGGGATGAATGAGGGAACGGCGACCAGGGCCGCACGCTCAGGGCGGGCGAGCTCACCCCGGTCGATGGCACGCGGTCGGACTCAGCCCAAGGCGGCGGCACCGGCAGCAGCCTGTTCCTCGGCACGGGTCCGGGCGGTCGCAGCCTGGACCGTGTCACCGAGCTGATCGGCAAGGCGGGCCCGCGCCTGCCAGTTGTAGGGGCAGATGGGGCGCAGGCTGATGCGTTCGCTGAGCAGGGTGCGTGCGAGATCGTGTCGACCGGAGCGAATGGTTCCCTCCACCAGCGTGCGCTGGATGGCATCGCGCTGTGCGTGGCTGCCACCAAAGGAGTTGAGGTGGTTCCGGATCGGAGCGAGTAGCTCCACCACCCTGGCGTACTGCCGCTGGCGGTAGGCGATGAGGGCCCGGCACACCGGGAGCCCGATGTCGCGTGTCATCGCGTGGTTGGACACCGACGGGTCGGCCCGGGTGAGCCACTGCTCGCGGTCCTTCACCAGCCGCTCGGCATCGGAGAGCCGCCCGGACCCCGCGTACGCCATCACGGCATGGACATCATTGAAGGCGTAGTACGCGCGGTCCTCGCGCCCGGCCCATGCCTCGGCGATCGCCGCCCAGCGGGTCTCGACGTCGACGTCGGCGAGGAGCAGCCGCCACAACAGGGCGGAGGCGTCCAGGAGTTCCATCGCGAGCCCCTGCGAATCCTCGTTGTGGAGCGTGTTGTCGTAGACAGCGAGAACTCGTTCGATGCTCCCCGCCTCCAACGCGTACAGGGCGTAGTGCCACGAATTGTGGACGGAAAGGTAGTTGCCGTCAGCCCAGTCCTCGGTGCGCGCGTCCAGATATCGGATCCCCTCGCCGAACAGTCCACGCATCTCGTACGTGTGGACCACCGCATGGATGCCCCACACATCCCGCGGATGCCGTTCGACCGCCTGCAGACCGGTCTCCTCAGCCTGGCCGTAGTGCCCGGATTCCTCGAGCCCGAAGGCGTACATCCCCAACAGCGGGCCGAGGTGCGGGTCATCTCCGTCCCACGAGGAGAGCGCGCCACCGATCCGGTCACGCAACCGCTGGGCGTCGCCCGAGAGGAAGTCGATCTGGTGCCCGACAGCCAGGGCGAGGCCGTCACGGGGAAACTCGGTGCTGATCTCACCGAGGATATCTCCGGCGCCGAGCATGTCTCCGTCCAGCCACGCCTCGGCAGCCCTCGTGTGCATCTTCTCGCGAGGCGAGAGCCCCGAGAGGTCGATCGCACCGTGGAAGGCTCCGAAGGACCGCCGGGCCTCGGCGGCATCCTTCTCCTCGGTGCCGAGAAGCGCGAGGTAGGCGTGGAAGACGTGACCCATTGCGGAACCCGGAGAGGCGGTCACCATTGCCTGAGCCTCGTCGGCGACTTCCGCACGGAAGAACAACAGCGCGTCGAGCGCCCGTTCGTAGTGGCGTACGGCTTCGTCGCTGGTGCCGCTCATCGCGTGGGTGTGCCGGTCCGTCTCCATCGCTGTCCCTGCTCCCGTCGGCTTTGTCGCAGTCCCGCGATTCTGCCCGCGCCGCACGAAGGTGACGCTCGGTTCACCGGAACGACATACTGCCGCCGTGCACCCCTTCCGCTTCGAGCGCGTTCACAAGAGCGGCGTGAACATCCATCGCTACACGCCTGGCAAACAGCGAGCCGTGACCCGCAACTGGCCAGGCCTGTTCCAGGATTGGCCAGAAGCCGCCACACCGTTCACCGAGTACGCCGTGAACAACGACAACATGGAGGAGGTGGCCGTCTACGTGGGTCTGATGTGGCGCCTCACCGAGGGCCTGTCCCGCTACGCGATCCCGGCGTACTACCGACAGGATGCCGAGTGGTTTCTCCAGCAAACACCCGTCCTCGTCGACTGGGAATACGAAGTCGAAGCCGAGGCGCTGACGGCCGCATCACGTGACAAGGGGTTCGTCCCTGGCCGCTCCACTCATGGGGCCCGACCGGGACTCACCTCCTGGCGTGCGGAGGATGCCCGGCGCGCCGGTCTGTTCCGCCTGGCCACACCACGCGACCTTGTGCGGATGCTGCGCGCTGTGCTCCTCGATGCGTCATCAGAGATCACCCTCTTCGCCGTCGCGCCCGGCCAAGCGCGACACGCCGCTCTGGTCCGTGCGCTGTGCGGAGCGAATCGCCCGAACCTTGCCGACGTCCTTACAGATGCCGACGTACTTGCCGAATCCGACGTCCTTTCCGGTACGGGCGTCCCAACTGAAGAGGACGTCTTTGTCGACCTGACCATCGGCTCGGACATCGGGTACTACGACTCGATCATGATCGCGTCACGCGCCGACCTGCGGCCACGTATCGAGACTCTGGTTGCCGATTACCAGAACAGGATCACCGCCTACGAGGGCAGAGCGGAGGACTTTCCCGATATGGCTGCCTTCTTGCGTGCGATGCGGCGTCTCTCCGGGATCTCACTGGACGCCGAATGACGCCTGGCGCTCCGCGCAGGGCCACACCGGTCGCAAACCTTGTCACGGCTTCCGGGTTCGAGCGTTCCAGCCGAGTGCGGCGGCCGACAGGGCGACCGCCGGTATCAGCAGCAGCGCTGTCCTGCTTCCCTTCACCTCCGCGACGTATGCGAACACCGCAGCGCCTGTCGCGCCGCCGACCATGTCGAGGCTGCTGAGCCAGGCCATGGTCTCGGTGACGCGCCCCTCAGGGGCCAGGTCGCCGCCCGCCGTACGCAGCGTCGCGAAGACGGAGCCGATGACCAGCCCGGCCAGCGGGCAGACCAGGAGCACCGCGAGTGGCGACCAGCGTGTGGCCAGAGCCAGCGCGACCGCCCCCGCCGCGAAACCGCAGAGCAGTACGGACGTCTTTGGCCCGGCGAGCAGCAGATTCGGTACGGCGCCCAGAGCGAGGCTGCCCAGGACGCTGCCGATGGACAGGACTCCCAAGTACAAGCCGGTGAATCCGGCCGCGTGGTACTCCCGCGCATAGATCGGCAGCACCACGTCCAGGGCGGTCACCGCCATGACGAAGAGGGCGTCTGCGGCCAGCAAGCGCCGCAGGGGAGCGGATGACAGGGCGCCAAGCCGCCGCCCGGCGCGAGCCGAACGTGGCGGTGGTCCCGGTGTGCTGATCAGTAGGCCGACCGCACCGGCCGTCAGTACCGCCACGGCCGCGAACGGCGCGACCGGTGAGACCGAAGAGCTCAGCCAACTGGCGAGCACAGGGCCGGTGATCAGCGCGGTGCCCATCATGGAGGAGTCCAGGGCCATCGCCGTGGCAAGCGTCCCAGTGTCCGTGGAGTGGTGCCACACCGAGCGCATCATCACGGCAACGGGAGGGGCGCTCGCCCCCATGACCGCGGCGAGCCCCAGGATCGCGGCGACGGACCCGCCGCCGCGCACCACCAGGACCAACAGCACGGTAGCCGTCAGGTACCCGGCCAGACAGCCGAGCAGGACCGTGCGGGGGGCGTGTCGGTCGATGAGTCGACCGCGCAGGGGAGCGGTTGTACCTTGGCCGACCGCCAAGGCGCTGACCGCAAGGCCCGCGGTCCCATACGAGTGATTCCGGCTGACCAGGAGCAGCAGACTCAGCCCGGCCATGCTGGGCGGCAGCTTCGACGCCAGGCCGATCCCGGCGAGCCGCCAGAAGCCGGGTACGTCCATCAGGTCGTGGTAGCTGGAGAGGTATCGCCGCGGTGCGGCGTCCAGCAACTCGGTGGGGCCGGTCGACCCAGCAGGTTCGGTGGAGGCGGCGGAGATCGAGCCCGAGCGGCCCACTACCGAGGCGTCCGGGCACGCAGGGCCTGGACGGCCCAGGCAAGCACCGGCGCCAGACTCTCAGGCGCAGGCCAGCCGTTGATCACGGCGAGCAGTGCCAGATACCGGTCTCTGCGGGGGTCGTCCATCGTCTCCAGACGGGTTACCAGGCGCTGGCGGACCTCGGCGTTATCGGGGACGCCGAGAATATGGGCATAGTGCGCCGAGAGCGCCGTGACGATCGGCTCGGCCTGCGGCGAGGTCGGGTCGGTGCCCGCCTCGACAGCCGTAGTGACTTGTGCGCGGACGGCCTCGGCGAGGATGCGGGGCAGTCCTGTGGCGTCGTCCGGGGCCCGGTCGGACGCCAGGTCCCCGGCCATTCCCCGCATGGTGGAGCGAAATCCCGGATCCTGGAACAGATCGGCCAGTTCCACCCATGCCTCGACCTGCTCGGCCTCAGGGTTGTCGGGCAATTCGGGGGTCAACGAGCGGATGACTGCAGGGAATGCCGGGTGGTCGTGCAGACCCTCGAAGACAGTGTCGAGGAAATCATCGATGAGGCGTTGGCGTTCGTCTTCGGAGAGTTTGGCCAGCTTGTGCATCAGTTCCAATTCTTCTGGTGTGGAGCTGCGCTTGGCTACCGCTGTCAGGATCGCTCGCCGCAGTCGGAGCACGCGGATCTGCACCTCCAGTGCGTCCGCGTGCGCCGAGGCGACCGCGGGCAGCGAGACCTCGTGGTCCAGGACCTTCCGAATGGTGGGCAGGTCAAGTCCCAGGTCGCGCAAGGTGCGTACGAGATCGAGGCGGGCCACTGCGTCGGTGTCGTACAGGCGGTAGCCGGCCGGACTGCGGTCGGCGGGCGGAACGATGCCCGCGTCGGAGTAGAACCGGACGGTCTTGACCGTCAGCCCAGTCCGCCGCGCCAGTTCGCCGATCGAGTAGAGCGTGTCGCCGTTCATGTCCTTCACCTTTACGTCTCCCCTTACAGGAGACTCAAGCTCTCCTACAGGAGAATCGAGCCCCGTCACCTACGGGCGCGGAGTGCGGCATCTGCGGCGTATCCGGAGCTTTCAGAGCCGCCAGCAGATGCCGGATCGCGGGGGACAGTGGCTCGGGACGCACGGCAAGGCTGACGATCGATCCCGCGCAGAGCAGCGTCCGGCTTCTCGGCGGCACCATGGAGTTTCTCACCTCATGTCATGTGCGCCACCTACCCTTTGGGTTCAGCCATCTGGACACGATGGCTGCGGACCCGACAAAAAGGCCCCGCACCGTGGACTTGGACGAGATGTTCGGCGAAGGCTGGTGCGTCACCCTCGCCCCCCACCCACTCACCGAAACCCTCCACCTCATGGGCGTTGCCAATCCCGTGCCCTGCCCCGAGGACCCGAACCAAGCCGCGCACTTCCTCCAAGAGCACCAGGGCGAAGGCGCCTTCGTCCTCGGCCGCGAAATGCCAGGCGGCTGGACCCTCACCATCGAATTCGAAAGCTGGATCGGCTCCGAAAACGATGTCCTGCGCAACCTCGCCGCCGACGGCCACACCGCCATCAGCGCCTACCGTGACCCCGACACGAAGACGGCCACCATCGCCCACGACGGCGCCATCCTCGGCCGCCTCGAACTGTCCGGCGGCTACTTCGACGGCCCCTCCGGCAGCGTAGACACCACTCACCCCGTCGTCGGCTCGCTCACCGCGGCGGGCTTCGACGCCTCCGATGACTGTGAACCCACCGGCGAGGCCGACACCGAAGAACCCGAAGGCTGCCTCATCCTCGCCGTACGCGTCCTGACCGGCGTCACCCTCACGGCAGCCGACTTCGGCGGAACGCGGATCTTCGCCTGACAGCACGATGGTGGAATCCACCGGGATGTCCTCGTCGATCGCGCCCGCGACACCGGCAGCGGCCTGGACCTGGTGCGGGATCCGACCGATCACCTGTCGATGATCCCGCCATCGGCCACAACGTCCATTGCTCGCCGGCAGGAACGGCCGCAACCGTTACCACTCAGCATCGTCAGAGAGTGGCTGACGCGGCGCTCCTGGCGGCAAATGTGGCGTCTACGTAGTCAGGTGGTTCGCGCCGGCGGAAGGCCGAAGCTACGCCGCCGCACCCGCCGGATCATCAAGCACGGTCCGTACTACGGAGTGCGCCGCCCCCAGCAACGGACCGTCGGAGCCCAGTCCGGATACCGCGACATCGCACGCTGTGCCCGCTGTACGGCGCCCCAACTCGCCCTCCAATGACGGCAGCAGCCACGGTGCGAGCCGCGACAGGGCCCCGCCGAGCACCACCGAGCGCGGATCCAGCAGATTCACCGCTCCGGTGAGCGCGATGCCCAGTGCTGTCCCGGCACCGTGCAGTGCCTGTCGTACTTCCTTGTCGCCCTGTGCGGCGCGCTCGGCGAGCAGCCCGACGCGGTCCGCATCCGGGGCGATGCCCGCCGCGCGCAGCACCGCCCCCTCGCCCGCGTACTGCTCCAGGCAGCCACGCCCGCCGCACGGACACGCCGGGCCGTCGGGCCACACCGGGACATGCCCCAACTCGCCCGCGAAGCCACGCGTCCCCCGCAGCAGCCGTCCGTCGACGACCAGTGCGGCACCGATGCCGATCTCCGCCGATACGTGGAGGAAGTCCTGCGGTATCTCGTCGCCGAGCCACAGCTCGGCCAGCGCACCGAAGTTGGCTTCGTTGTCCACCGTCAGCGGCAGCCCGCCCGGCAGCAGCGCACCGAGGTCGACGTCGTGCCAGTCGAGGTTGGGGGCGCGGACCACCGTTCGTGTGTCATGGGCGACGAGGCCGGGGACCGCGACGGCAAGGCCCGCGGGACGTAGACCTGCCAGCCGCGCTGCGACACTCACCTGTCGCACCAGTGCGACGAGCTCCTTGAGAACGGGTTCGGGGGCGCGCCCCCAGTTGCTGCCTTGTCGCACGGCACGCGCGCGTACCTCTCCGCGCAGATCGACCACGCACACCGCGAGATGATCGACGCCCACCTCGGCGCCGATCCCGGCCGGTCCGCTGCCGCTGACCGCGAGTGCGGAGCCGGGGCGGCCCACCCGGCCGGGGCGCTCAGGGCCCAGCTCGTCCAGGAGTCCGGAGCGGATCAACTCGTCCACCAGGGTGGAGACGGTGGCCCGAGTCAGACCGATCCGAGTGGCCACGGCGGCACGGGACAGCGGCCCGTGCGCCGCGACCGCGTGCATGACGCGGGAGAGATTGCGGCGGCGCATCCCCTGCTGGGTGTCGGGCAGTGGGGCCCCTGACGTGCCCTGGCGTGCGTCGTGCGGTGGTGCGGTCATGCCCCCGTCAGTCCCTGCTCTGCTGTCCTCATGGCCGTGAGTCCTCGTGACCCGTGCTGCCGAGCAGCGGCGCCGCGTCGGAGACTACCCCGGCGATCCGCGCGAGTGCCGCCTCGTCCCGTTCCACAGGGGCCAGCACTGGCCCCTTGGCCGTACCCCAGCGTCGCGCGACAGCCGCCGGATCCTCTCCGGTGAGGAGTCCCGCGGCCTGCGCGGCGGCGCCGAGCGCGACCAGTTCCCGGGCTTCGGGCACCTGAACGGGGCGTCCGGAGAGGCGCCGCACGGTGTCCTGCCAGGCTGTGCCGCGTGCGCCGCCGCCGATGAGCAGGAGCGGAGCCGACCGGTCAGTGTCGGCATCGAGGACCAGATCGAGGGCGCCGAGCAGCGAGTGCACGGCCCCGTCGTAGGCCGCCTGCAGCAGCTGGCCCGGAGTCGTGTCGTGCCGGAGTCCGTACAACAGCCCCGAGGCGTGCGGCAGGTCAGGGGTGCGCTCACCGTCCAGATAGGGCAGCAGTGTGACGGAGCCGCCTGCCTCCACCGCCTCACGGTCGAGGCTCAGCAGCGTGGCCACGCGGTCCACGGCCAGGGTGCAGTTGAGCGTGCAAGCCAGCGGCAGCCAGTCGCCGCGTGCGTCGGCGAAGCCGGCCACCGTGCTCGTCGGATCCGTGGGGCGGCGGCTCGATACCGCGTACACGGTGCCTGACGTTCCCAGGCTCAGCACCGGAGTGCCGGGTCGCAGACCGAGTCCGAGCGCGGCCGCCGCGTTGTCCCCGGTTCCGGGGGCGACCAGCGTGCCCTTGGAGAACGGAAGTTCGCCGCTACCGCGGACCGTGCCCGCGACCTCTCCCGGGTGGACCACTCGCGGCAGCAGCGAGGGATCCAGGCCTACGAGTCCCAGGATCTCCTCGTCGTACGACTCCGTCGCGGACGCCCACCAGCCCGTACCGGAGGCGTCGCCTCGGTCGGTCGTGCCGCATCCCGTGAGACGTTCGGTGAGGTAGTCGTGGGGGAGTCGCACGGCGGTGGTGGCGCGGACCGCCTCGGGCTCGTGCTCGCTGAGCCAGGCCCACTTGGTCACCGTGAAGGAGGGGCCCGGCACGCTGCCCACGCGTTCGGCCCACGCCTTCGGGCCGCCCAGACGGTCGACCAGAGAGCGGGCCTGCGGCGCCGAGCGCACGTCGTTCCAGAGCAGAGCGGGCCGCACCGGCCTGGAGTGTGCGTCCAGCGTGACGAGCCCGTGCTGCTGACCGCCGACCGACACCGCCGCGGCCTCGTGCGCCGCGTCTCCGCACTGGCGCAGTGCCTCGCACAGCGCCTGCCACCACTCCTCGGGGTCACTCTCGCGTGCCGCCCCCGAACTGACGCCGTGCGGGGCCTGACCGCTCGCCACCACCCTGCCGGTGGCGGCGTCGACGACCAGGACCTTCGTGGACTGCGTGGAGCTGTCCACGCCGACGACGAGAGGACCGTCGGCTGCTGGTGCTGATGACATCGGGGGTCTCCGTTCCCGCGGCTCTTTCCGGGCGTGCCCGGACTTCTTCTCGTCCGACCTTCCCAGGGATGCCTCCGGATACTAATTTGTTAAGTGCCATGACGAAATAGTCGGGGCAGCCGCACATGAGCTCGTGGCACAGCCATGAGCTCATGGCGCAGCCGTGCCCGGATCGGCCGCACAGCCGCGCATCAGCCATCTAGGGAGCCGCACATGACGTACCAGCCCACTCCTGAGGACAAGTTCACCTTCGGCCTGTGGACCGTCGGCTGGCAGGGAAGGGACCCGTTCGGGGACGCGACCAGGGCGGCCATCGACCCGGCCGACTCCGTACGTCATCTGGCCGAACTCGGTGCCTACGGAGTGACCTTCCATGACGACGACCTGATCCCCTTCGGATCCACGGACGCCGAGCGCGAGTCGCACATCAAGCACTTCCGGCAGGCGCTCGACACGACAGGGCTCGTCGTGCCGATGGCGACCACGAACCTCTTCACGCACCCCGTCTTCAAGGACGGGGCGTTCACCGCCAACGACCGGGACGTGCGCCGCTACGCCCTGCGCAAGACGATCCGCAACATCGACCTCGCGGTGGAACTGGGTGCCCGCACCTACGTCGCGTGGGGCGGCAGGGAAGGCGCGGAGTCCGGCGCCGCCAAGGACGTACGCGCCGCTCTCGACCGCATGAAGGAGGCCTTCGACCTGCTCGGCGACTACGTGACGGAGCAGGGATACGACCTGCGCTTCGCGATCGAGCCCAAGCCGAACGAGCCGCGCGGCGACATCCTGCTGCCCACCGTCGGACATGCGCTCGCCTTCATCGAGCGCCTGGAGCGCTCTGATCTGTTCGGCGTCAACCCCGAAGTGGGCCACGAGCAGATGGCCGGCCTCAACTTCCCGCACTCCATCGCGCAGGCCCTGTGGGCGGGCAAGTTGTTCCACATCGACCTCAACGGCCAGACCGGCATCAAGTACGACCAGGATCTGCGCTTCGGCGCGGGGGATCTGCGGAGCGCCTTCTGGCTGGTCGACCTCCTGGAGAGGGGCGGTTACGAGGGGCCGCGGCACTTCGACTTCAAGCCGCCGCGCACAGAGGATTACGCGGGTGTGTGGGCGTCAGCGGCAGGCTGTATGCGCAACTACCTCATCCTGCGGGAGCGTTCGGCGGCGTTCCGTGCCGACCCGGAAGTCCAGGAAGCCTTGCGCGCTTCCCGCCTTGACGAACTGTCCTTGCCGACAGCAGAGGACGGCCTCTCCGGACTGCTCGCCGACCGCGGTGCCTTCGAAGACTTCGATGTGACGGCGGCCGCCGTCCGTGGAATGGCCTTCGAGCATCTCGATCAGCTGGCCATGGACCACCTCCTGGGGGCGCGAGGCTGATCGGAGGCTTCAGCTCCGGGAGCATCACTTCCGCGCACGGGCTGCGTCTCGATCCTTCCGAGACGCAGGTCCCCGCCACCTGGTAACGCCCCCCCCGCGTGGCGGAACGGAGTCCTGGGGCTCAGATCTTCTTGGGCAGTCGCACGTACGTCACGGTGGTCTGCACCCCGCTGTCCACCAGCCGGCCGTCCTTGTCGAAGGCCTCCGCTCCGTCCGTCATCCCCAAGTCGTTGTCGTTGATCAGCGCGAGAGTGCGAGTGCCGACGCGAGCCACGCCCTCGATCTTGTCGGGAACACCGTCGATGCCGTTCAGATCGACCAGGAGCCGCTTCTTCAGGACGGACACTCCGGAGGCCGCCGGATCCTCGAGCTGCTCCAAGGAGGGCTTCGTCGAGGCATCGTCCCACTGGTCGCCGAGTATGTCGGCGCGGCGGTCCAGCTTCACCGTCTGCAGCCGCGCGGCCTTGTCGGTGCGCTCCTCGACGAGGAGCCGGTCACGGCCGATGGCCACTACGGAGGAGATCTTCAGCTCGGACGTGTCGTCCTCACCCGGGTCGACGACCCCCACCGCGTCGAAGCGATACGCGTACTCGGCGGTGACCGCCTGCTTCTTCGGCGAGAAGCGCAGCAGCCGCGTCGTCCGTGATCCGTCACCCGTGTCCTCGTCCGGCACGGACAGGGGGCTCTGGACCGCCATCACGAGGTCACCGCCCGGTAGTTGAGCGAGCCCTTCGAAGCCTCGATTGCCCTTGCGGTGCAGCAGGATGCCGGGCAGCGCCTCGACGACCGGGTAGTCGGCGCCGGCGAGCTTCAGGCCATGGGGGACGTAGCGCTTGAGCACCTCTCCGTGCGCGGAGACATGGATGAGCGAGGGGCCGTACTCGTCGACCAGCCAGAAGCTGCCGTCGTGCGCCCGCACGATGCCCTCGGTGTCCAGACCGTTCGGGTCGTACGTGAGCGAGGTCTTCGCGTCGTACGTGTAGGGCGCCTCGTCGCGCCCCTCCTGGTTGGGCAGTCCGGTGACGGGCTTCCCGGAGGATGTCGTCAGCGGGAGCGCGTCGATGACTTTCACGGTGTCACCGGAGACGCGGACCTTCACGATCGCCGGATCGAATCCGGGGACAGCGAAAGTGCGTCGCTTCTTGCCATCCACCTTGATCTGGCCATTCGGCCCCGATCGGTGACTGTCCAGAACTCACCCTTGCGGCCCGTCGGATAGATGTCACTGCCGATGCCGCCCAGATCCACACCGCGGTCGTTGTCCACGGTGCCGGGCAACAAGGAGTTGCTGAATGTGCCCAGAGGGATGTCGCCCAGCGTCGCCGTAGCCGTGATCCGAGGTGCCCTCTCCTTGTCGCCGGTCTGGGCGCCTGTGGCGGTCCCGGTGACCGCGACCGCGGCGAGCACGGCGAACGGCACACCCGCGGCGACGGAGCGGCGGATGCGACGCTTACGGGCGGCGTGCGGGGACATGGGTGCCTCCTGGGGCGGTCGTTCGGTGACAGCGGTCAGACTTCGCCGTCGCCACGAACACAGGGAGGCGGAAAGGTGAACGTGAGGGGGCATACCGACGGCGCCTCCCGCGAGGGGTGGGAGGCGCCGTCGTCGACCACAGGCCGGTCAGCGGTGGTTGGGCACGTTGCCCTCGTCTCCCCCTTCAGGTAGATCGCGCTGATGAACCCGACGCTCCTGCGGTACTGCGGGACGGGGGAGTCCAGTCGCGGTCGGTACCCCCTGAACCGGTGTGATCCACACTCTCGGATGTCATGCTCGTGCTCAATCGCCGATCAGGGGGAGCGCGCGAGCCGGTGTTCCCGGCGTGTGTGTGAGTGGCGCGGATACGCCGGTCGCCGCTGCGGCGTCGAGTGGTCTTGGCCGCGCGGGGCGGGCCGTCTGATGCGGGCGCCGGGTGGGGCCCGCACCAGACTTGTCTGCCCTACTCGCCGCCGGTCAGTACGGCCAGCGCGGTCGCCGGATCGTGTGCCGCGGGTCCTGCCGGGGTCCAGCGGCCGCGTTCCTTGCGGTAGGGCCACCAGCGGCCGTCGGTCCCGTGCCGCAGCTGTGCGTCGCTCCCGACCACGGTCCAGCGATTGCGGGCGGCGCGCAGCCGGGGCCGCTCGCCTTCGTCCCAGGCCGCGTCCAGCGCCGCACGCGCGCGTGCCAGCGCCTCCGCTTCGGGAGCCCACTCCTCCTCCAGGACGCGGAGCGCAGCCGGACCCCCGTACTCCCAAGCCCGTACGGCCAACGTGAGCCCCTCCTTGCCGCGGTCAGAGGCGGACGCGAGGCGCGCCGCCACCGCAGCCGTGGGAGCCGCGGCGCCCAGCCGTACGGCATCCTCGTCCAGCGTCAACTCCTGCTCGACCGGCTGCCGTTCGTGTCCGGGCGAGAGCGCCTCGGCCAGCATCCGGTGCGCCGCCGTGGCCGCCTGTGCCGCCAGGAACTCGAGCGCGGCCACATCGATGCCGGGCGCGGGCTCCGCCTCAGTGTCGAGGGAGGGCGGCAGGCCCCTCTCGGACGGCAGCAGAGGGAGGTCGGGCAGCGGAGGAAGGATGGCTCCCTCTGCGTACGCCTCGTCGGCGTACACGCCTTCCTGGACCCCCTCGGGCTCCTCCCCGGGCGTCTCTTCAGCCTCCGCCCGCGCCACACTGCGTACTTGAAGCTCGTCCAGCAGTTCCCGCTCCGCGCGGCCACGCATCAGGAGCAGCACGAACGGATCCTGGTCGAGCAGCCGGGCCACCTGGTAGCAGAGCGCGGCGGTGTGCCCGCAGTGGTCCCAGGCCTCGCAGTCGCACTCCGGCTCCAGGTCACCGATCCCCGGCAGGAGTTCGACACCCGCTGCCGCCGCGTCCTCCACCAGATGCGGCGGCATCTCACGGTCGAGCAGCGCCGCGATATGCCCGGCCCGCTCGACAGCCATGCCCAGGAAGCGGTCCCACGCGTCCTCGCTCAGTTGCTGCAGCAGTACGTCGGAGCGGTGCGGGGTGCCGTCATGGCCCTGGACCACCGCGGTGATGCGGCCAGGGCGCACCGACACCGCGCCCACGGCGTCGGCGCGCGCGAGCCTGCGCCCGGCCTTCAACTGCGCAAGGTCCAGTGCGGTGTCCTCCAGGGCCTTGAGCCAGGCCTGGCCCCACCAGCTCTGCGCGAATGCCCGCCCGTGCGTGGCCGGCAGCGCGGAGAAGGTGCGCTCATGCCCGTATGGGCCTTCCCCGGGGGCGCCGTCCTCGTGTGTGTCGCCGTTCGACTCGTCATACATGTCACTCATCGCGACCCCCCTCGCAGCTCCACCAGATCGGACAGTTCCGCGTCGGTGAGTTCCGTCAGCGCCGCCTCGCCGGAGCCGAGCACCGCGTCCGCCAACTCCCGCTTGCGCACCAGCATGTCGGCGATGCGGTCCTCGATCGTCCCCTCCGCGATGAGCCGATGCACCTGCACGGGTTGCGTCTGCCCGATCCGGTACGCCCGGTCGGTGGCCTGGGCCTCGACGGCGGGGTTCCACCAGCGGTCGTAGTGCACCACGTGCTCGGCCCGCGTCAGATTCAGTCCCGTCCCCGCGGCCTTCAACGACAGCAGGAAGACGGGGACTTCGCCGTCCTGGAAGCGCTGCACCATCGCCTCGCGCGCGGCGATGGGCGTTCCGCCGTGCAGAAACTGAGTGAGGGTGCCACGGGCTGCCAGATGCTGCTCGATGAGGCGCGCCATCTGGACGTACTGCGTGAAGATCAGCACGCTCGCGTCTTCGGAGAGGATCGTGTCGAGCAGCTCGTCAAGGAGTTCCAGCTTTCCGGAACGGCCCTCGATCCGCGGCTTGTCCTCCTTGAGGAACTGCGCCGGGTGGTTGCAGATCTGCTTGAGCCCGGTGAGCAGCTTGACGATCATGCCGCGGCGGGTGAAGCCGTCAGCGCCGGAGATCTCCGCGAGAGTCTCGCGCACCACGGCTTCGTAGAGGCCCGTCTGTTCCGCCGTGAGGGACACGGCCCTGTCGGTCTCCGTCTTGGGCGGCAGCTCGGGCGCGATGCCCGGATCGGACTTGCGCCTGCGCAGCAGGAAGGGGCGTACCAGTTGGCCGAGACGCTCGGCGGCCGACGGGTCCTTACCGCTCTCGACGGCTTGGGCGTACCGGGTGCGGAAGGTGCCGAGCTTGCCGAGCAGCCCCGGTGTCGTCCAGTCGATGATGGCCCACAGCTCGGAGAGATTGTTCTCCACGGGTGTGCCGGTGAGCGCCACGCGTGCGCGTGCGCCGATGGTCCGCAGCTGCCTGGCGGTGGCCGAGTAGGGGTTCTTGACGTGCTGAGCCTCGTCGGCGACGACCATGCCCCAAGGGGCGCCGGCCAGGCTGCCGGTGTCGAGCCGCATCGTGCCGTACGTGGTGAGCACGAACTCACCGTCGGCCAGGTCCTCCAGGCTGCGCTGAGTGCCGTGGAAGCGGCGTACAGGGGTGCCGGGGGCGAACTTCTCGATTTCGCGCTGCCAGTTGCCCATCAGGGACGTGGGGCAGACGACGAGTGTCGGTCCCGCGGACTCGCTGTCCGTCTGCCGGTGCAGATGCAGGGAGATCAGCGTGATGGTCTTTCCGAGGCCCATGTCGTCCGCGAGGCAGCCGCCCAGGCCCAGCGAGGTCATCCGGGCCAGCCAGTTCAGGCCGCGCAGCTGATAGTCGCGCAGATCCGCGGCGAGCGCTTCCGGCTGACCGACCGGCTCCATGCCCTCCGGGTCCAAGAGGCGCTCGCGCAGCGTGGCGAGCCAGCCTGTCGGCTGGACGTCCAATCGGCTCCCCGCCACCTCGGTGGTGCCCGTCAGAACGGCGCTCAGGGCGTCGATCGGGGTGACCTTGCGGTCCTGGTGTTCGCGAGCGCGCCGCGCCTCCTCGGGGTCGATGAGCACCCACTGGTCGCGCAGGCGCACCACGGGACGATTGGCTTCGGCGAGACGGTCCAGCTCCTCGCGTGACAGCTGCTGATCGCCCAGCGCGAACCGCCAGTTGAAGGCCAGCAGCGCGTTGGCGGAGAGGTATGACGGCGTGTCCGACGACGGCTTGTCAGGGTCCTTCTTGTCGTCGTCGGGCGGGCCGATGACTGCGCGGGCGGTCAGGTTGCGTGCCAGTTCCTTGGGCCAGTGCACCTCGACACCCGCGGTGACGAGCATGCGGGATCCCTCGCCCAGGAGCGAGGTGACCTCTTCGTCGGCGAGTTCGAGCGCATCGGGCACGGTGGCCGAAAGGAGTGGGGCCAGCGGCGGCCACGCGCGCGTGGCGCGGCGGAGCGCGAGCAGGGCGTCCATCCGGGAGCGTGGCCCGAAGGCCTGCCCCGAGGCGCCGGAGCCGGCCCACACCTCAGCCGCGTCGGCGACGAGTGAGGGGTCGCTGACGCTGTGCATCTGCAGCACGGCGCGGAACGGCAGCCGGGTGTCGCCCGAGGTGTCCGACACCAGGCCGGGCACCTCGACGCGCAGTGAGATGCGTACGCCGGCGTCGTGCCCGGCGGCGACATCGGTGGCCCAGGGGCGCTGCTCGGGGATGCGCTGCGGCTGGGGAGAGGCGAAGGGTGCCGCGCCCGCAGCGAGCGTCGCCGCGGGGGAGCGGGGGAGCGTATCGGCCACCGCGTCGAGGAACTGGCGCAGTAGCCGCTCGGGTTCGGGCAGCCGCAGCGGCTCGGAGTCGTCAAGCGGAGCGGCGTGGGCGGCGGGTGGCATCGCGGCGGCGAGATCACGAAGCCGCTGTAGGTCATCGGCCCCGAGGGGGCCCGAGCGCCACGCGTCGTGATCATTCGGTGTCAGTCCGGGCAACAGCAGCCCGCGCGCCGCGAGTTGCAGCGCGAGCACGCCCGCCGTCCCCCAGAACGCGACCGTCGGGTGTGCCCCTGCCATGGCACGCGCGCGTGTCAGGACCGGTAGTGCCGCGCGCATCGGGAGGAGTGCCGCGGATACGCGGCTGAGCCTTGCGCCGTCGCCGCCGGGCACGGCGACGGTCAGCTCCTCGATGGCGCCTGCGGAGCAGTCGGGCGGTGCGTCTCCGTCGGGGTTCCAGAAGGCGACCCGGCCGCCGCGGGCCGGGTCGGCGGATACGAAGAGCGCGGAGCAGCGGGACAGTTCAGAGATCTCGGAAGGTGACGCGGCAGGGGGCCTTGGCACGACGATGGCACATTCCTCAAACTTGACTACTGGGGTCGGAGCGGCCGAGAGTACAGTACGCCCAGCGCAAGACGGGAGTGATCGCGCGGTGATCCCCGTCACGCCACTTCGAAGGTGTAGCTACCCCCCCTCCCGGGCGGTGCTAGCCCCCTTCAGAAGTCGGGTGTAGGCGCCATGGTTGCCCAAGGTCACTGGCTCGTACGTTTTGTGACGTCAGCCCGATCCAGTCAGAGACCGGAGACCTCACCATGCCCCAGGCCGCCGCAGCAGTCGCGGAACGTTCCCCAGGCACCACCACACGGCAGCCCACGGGAAGCGATTTCGCTCCTCTCCTGCGCACCGTCAAGGAGCACGGCCTCCTGGGGCGCCGCACTGGCTGGTACACGTCCACCATCGCGGTCAACGCGGTGGCGCTGGCCGCCGTAGGGACGGGCATGTTCCTCATCGGAGGCTCGTGGTGGGTGCTGCTCCTGGCGCCCGTCCTCGCCGCACTGTGTGCCCGGACGGCGTTCATAGGTCATGACGCCGGGCACTCCCAGATCACCGGCGACCGCGGCGTGAGCCGCGCCATCGGTCTCGTCCACGGGAACCTCTTGCTCGGAATGAGCTCGGCCTGGTGGAACGACAAGCACAACCGCCACCACGCCAACCCCAACCACATCGACAAGGACCCCGACGTCGCCGCGAACGTCCTTGTCTGGACCAGTAAGCAGGCCAAGGTCCGCAGGGGCTTCCAGCGCTGGCTCACCCGTAACCAGGCCTGGCTCTTCTTCCCCTTGACGCTGCTCCAGGGCGTCGCCATGAAGATCTACGGCTTCCAGGACCTGCGCCGCCAGGCTCCGCGCGAGCGTGTGCTGGAAGGCCTTCTGCTGGTGGCGCACCTCGTCGGATACGTGGCGCTCCTGCTCGCCACGATGCCCGTGGGCCACGCCATCGCCTTCGCCGCCATCCACCAGGCGCTCTTCGGTCTGCATCTCGGCCTGGCCTTCGCGCCCAACCACAAGGGCATGGAGATGCCCGACCCCGACGGTGAACGCTGGGGCCACCTCAGCCGGCAGGTCCTCACCTCCCGCAACATCCGCGGCAGCGTGCTGACCGACTGGTTCCTCGGTGGACTCAACTACCAGATCGAGCACCACCTGTTCCCGAGCCTGCCCCGCCCCAGCCTGCGGCGCGTGCAGCCCCTGGTACGCGCCCACTGCGCCGAGCTGGGGATGCCGTACACGGAGGCCGGATTCATCGACTCCTACCGGCAGGTACTGCGCCACATGTACGAGGTCGGCGAGCCGCTGAGGGTCGAGTAGCCGCTCGGGCGGCGGGCGCGGCTCAGGGTTGCGTCAGGGTCGCTCCTCAGGGATCTATCAGGGGAGCAGACTGGAACTGTGGGCCGCCGGAGCCCGTTTCTCAATACAGAGAGCGGCAATAGCCGCGAAGGAGGCGACGCACATGTCGAAGAACGCGAAGATCGCCGCAGGAGGCGTGGCGGTCGGCATCATCCTGTTGATCTGGCTGCCCTGGTGGGCCTCCCTCCTGATCGTGCTGGGAGTCCCGGCCGCGGCCTATCTGACCCTGGACCCAGGGCAGCGGCGCAGGCTGCGCCGCGTTTCACGCAAGGAGATCGGCCACTGACCCGGCGCGCCGGGGAGAGCGTCGCGCCGGTGAGCGCACACGCGAGGCACAGAAGCTGACGGGTGCCCCGCTCGCGGTCCTGCCCACGGCAGTTCCGCGAGCGGAAAACCCGTTGCACCACTCCCGGTTCGGCGGTGATCATGGCAGACATGACTTCCCGAAAGGAGGCCCAGCGCTCACACGGTGACCGCTGATGGCCGCATACGACGCGTCGCAGACGCCGTCCTCCCAGTCTCAGACCGCTCCCGCGCCGCTGACTGCGGCCTGGCTGAAGGCGCACTTCGACCCACTGCCCTTCCCGGCCCGCATGAGCGCCTTGGCGCGCTATGTCCGAGGGCTCACACCGGCGGCGTACAGAACGCTCCGCAGCGCCCTCGCCGCAGGTTCGGCTGACGAACGGCACACCGCTCTCTTCCTCGCCGTCACCCGCCGCGACCTCGCCGTCGTCGCCGCTGCCCTCACCGATCCCCTCCTGCGCCGCCGTGCCCTCTCGGCAGCCATCCGGCTTCCTGTGCCGGACGAAGCCCTGGGACAGCTCGCGTTGAGCGACATCGGAGCGGTGCGGCACGAGACGTACCGAGTCCTGCGCCTCAGCCACCGCCGCATCCTTGCCGCACGTCTGTTGCCAGAAGTCCACGAACGGTTCGGCGCCCAGGACGCCTCCCAGCTCCTGCCCGCATGTCCCGCAGGGACAGTGGGCGAGTGGCTGCCCCGACTCGACCCGCCTCCCGGCGTGCTGAACGCACTGGCTCGCACCGCACCACGCGCCGTGGCCGAACTCCTGGCCACCCGCAGTCAGAGCAAGGAGGCAAGCCGCGACCGTTACCGCTTCACGAGCCGCAACCGCGCGGTCGCGAGCCTGGCCGCGGGACGCGAACCGGAAGCCGGACTTTTGCTCCTGACCCGGGCTCCCGACCTCCTGTCGGCACGCGCGGCCCGTTCCCTGCTACATCATCCGGCCCGGGTCCTCGAGATCCTCCGTGCCGCCCCACCCGGCCAGGACGGCAACCCATGCGAACTCCGGCTCCCCGCCGGGACCTTGCCGCCCGCCACACTGCGCGCCCTGCGTGAACTCCCGCCCACGGATCTGGTGGACCTGGCCCGGCGGTGCCCTGTCACACAGCCACGCCATCACGGGCCAGGACGTCACGACGTCGAGCCCGACAACCTGCTGGCGCTGCTGCCCGCCCCGGAACGACGACGCCTGGTCGAGGAACGCACCGCCCGCCGCCGCTCGGTGCGAAGCCTCCCCGCCGCCGTACTCACGGCCCTGGAGCCGGCCGACAGGGCGGAAATCGTCATGACCTGGGTGGAGCGCTGGTCGCGCCAGGAATGGACATCGAGCCGACTGGCCGTCGCGCTCCCGCTCGCCCTGGGAGAACCGCTGCTGCGCGACATGGCGGGGCGGCACCGGGTCCACCAACGCCTGGCGGCCTGGCCCGCGCTGCTCGCCTGCGCGGAACTGGAAGGCGACCCGGACGACTTCGCACGGATCGCCGTGGACTGCGAGCGGGCCTGGCACGACCAGGAGGAAGTACGGCGGGCCACCCTCCAGCAGCTCGCGGGGGCGCCCCCGCACCTGCTCGCCGCGCTGCCCGACCGGGTCCTGCGCGATGCGGCGCTGACCACCGTCCAGTCCCGCGACTCGACCACCCGCACCCTGGCCGCGGCTGAGCAACTGCTCCGGCGCGGAGCGGAGAGCGCCGCCGGCACCGGAAGGCCGAGCCGTGCAGCGTTCGCCATCGAATTGCTCTGCCACGTCGTATCCGACCTCCGCTCCCACAAGCCCGTCCCGCCGCTGCGCATCGGCGAAGAGGCGGCACGTGCCATCTGGTCCGTGGTGTCGGCAGGCACGCGAGCGCGCCCCGATCTCCACACCACGATCGCCGAACTCCTCGCACCGCACCTCACCGCGCTGCCGGAACTCGACGCCCTGGTGCGACACATCGCTTTGGAGTCCGACGACCCGGACGTCGTGGCCCGTGCCGCTGCCGCATGGGTGAGTCCGTCGGCGATGCGAGAACGGCGCAGTGCCGAACTGGTCGGCCGGGACGCCTCGTTCGCGGCGGTGCCGATCATCCTGCGCACCGTCGCGACCCGGCGTACCGACCTGCTGGACTCGGTACTGCTAGCCGCCCAGGAAGGACTCACAGGCCGTGTACGTCCCCGAGCCACTGCCTGGGCTCCGGGGCTGCACACGGGCGTCATCGGCCGCTGGCTGCCCGACCAGCGCCGCGCGTGGGACGAACACCACGCGCGCGTGGCCGCTGACGAGCTGGCCCCGCTGCGCACTCGTGCCGACGCCGCGACGCAGCTGCGTGACCCGGCGTTGCTCACGACTCTCGCGGAGACGGCGCCACAGCCAGTCGCCGCAGCGGCACTAGGGGCGCTGGGCGATGTCCTCACCGCCCCTCACGACGGAGCACAGCCCACGACCGACCCACTGGTGGGCACCCTGCTCCGGCACGCCGCGACAGGTGGCGTACGAGGGCGGGCCGCCATGGCATCCGCCCGCAGACTCCTGGAGGCCGTGCCGGACTCGCAGGCCGTCGCCCTGCTCGCTCCGGCGGCCTGCGCGCCGGACGCCCCCGTCGGCTCCCGAAAGGAGGCGGTCCGCGCCTTGGGTGCCCTCACCGGTGGCGCGGCGTTCGACGCCCTGGTGGCCGCCTGGGACGCGCCACGTCAACACCGCGACGTACGCGCTGTCGTGGCACGTTTCCTCCTTGCCGCGATCGACCGACCTGCCATCGCCGACCGCCTGGCTCGGGCGGCGGACGAGCCCGCGGTAAGGGAAGCGGTGGTCCACGCGCGCGTGGGGCCCGTACGTGAATCCGCGGGGGAGGCCTATGCGGCCTTCTTGGCCCGCTTGGTGAGGGAAGGCGACGAAGAGACCGTCGTCGCCGCGTGCCGTGCCCTGCCCGCATGGTTCACACCGGAATCAGACGATGCCATGCGCGCCGTCGCCGGAGTCGCCACAGACTCGCGACGAAGCCGAAGGGAGTGGGACGCGGCCGCACAACAGCTGGCCTGGTTCCCCCTGGGGCCGACCGGAGGGGCCGTCCTGAAGGATGCCATCCGGCGTCTCCAGGAGCTCGGGGGCGCGTCAGACCCCCAGACGCGCGCTGACGCACTCCGCCGTATCGCGGGTATCGGTGAAGCCTTGCGTGTGCGGCGAGGTTCTGCCGAGACGCTTCGCACCGCCGACGCCCTGGCCCTGTCGATGCACACGGTGGGCTTGTACGCCGACGCGGTGACCCTGACATGGCACACGTCGCTGGCCGCAGTACGCCACGGAGAACACCGGGCCGAGCGCTGGGAGCGGCTCCTGGACCTGGTCGAGGAACGTCCCGAGCGGCTGCCCCTGGGGACCGGGGTTCAGCTCGATGCCCCTACGCAACGCGCGCGTGCGGCACTGCTCGCTGCCGCCCGGCTGCTGCGCGAGCGCGGGTCCCCAGCGGCCGGAGTGATGGCCCTCGCGCTGGTGCGCGCCGGTGGCCGGGTGACGTCGTGGGACGAGACCTGGCGCGGTGAACTGGAGTGCCTGCGGGATCACGCGGATCACGACACGGCAACGGCCGCGTTTCTCGTCGACCCCGAGAGGAACAACTGACGATCCGCAGCTCCCGCGGGCAGCGGGGGGATCAGGCGGGACGCACGGCCATCTTGTCGAGCGACTCGAGGAGCCAGGGGAGTTCGGTCCCACGGCCCACCGGCAGTACCTCTCCCGGCTCCTCGTCGAGGAGCACGAACGCGATGTCGTCGGTCCTGGCGACCATGGACCAGCCAGGACCGTCGGCACGCAGCGTACGGGCCTCACCGGAGGCGAACGACGACCGCACGCGGCCCAGAGGCGGCGGAGTGCTCACGTACGCCCGTGCTTCCGCGAGGACCCTCCGTACACCGGTGAGCGGTTCCTGACGGGCATCCGTGTCCCCGCCCTCCGCGTCGGCCTCTTCGTCCTCCCGCGCCGCACTCTCCACTGCACCGTCGGTCAGGAAGTCGGCGTCGTCGATCCGCTCGCGCCAGGCCGCCCACTGGAGCGCGATCTCGTCGGCGCCGAGCCGCCGCTGAGCAGGACCCCAGGTGTCGGAATGAGGAGGCGAGAGCGGCTCCTGGTCCGCGTCCTCGGGGGCGGGTTCGGGGTCGTGGGGAGCGGGCACCCCGGGCGCGGCGACGGCAACCGCCAGTGGCCAGCCCGGCAGCGCGGCGACCACGGTGTGCTCATCGGGGGACAGGTCGTACTCCATGCCACAGTCCCAGGAGGCGATCGCGACGGCCACGAGTGACACGTCGTCGACGACGACCGTCCACCGGGCGCCCGACCCGTCCTGACCGAGCACCAGACCGTAACCGGCGGCGAGTGGTGCGAGCCGTAGTGCCGCACACGCCTCCGGGTAGTCGTCACCGAGCACGCTGGGGAACTTCGCGGGTGTCAGCAGTACCGCGGTCAGCACGTACAGCGCGTCGTCCTCGGCGGCGACAGCGTCGTCCGTTCCGGCCATGCCAGCCTCCCCCATCGCTTCATCCGTCGGCGCACCCTAACCACAGGTCCACTTGATCGTCGAGGGTAGATGACCAATGAAACTCGCTCGTATGCCGCCGCTTCGGGCGCCGAGACAGGCGCTCCGAACAGTGACGGGCCGGCCTGCCCTGGTCCCGCACACACGAATGTTCAGGCGGCAGGCAGGCCGAGGAGCGTACGGGCCACATCCGTCGGCGACTCGTCGCGTTCCCGTGCGAGTGCGATGACCGCGCGGCACGCCAGTTCGCTGATGCCGAAGGACAGGGCTTCCGGTGACACCCAGCCCGTGGCCTCGTCCATCCGGTCCTGATCGTCGTCGGCGCTGGCCGCCACGTAGACAGCGACTGCTTCGAAGAGGTTGTGCGGACGCTCCTCCTTGCCGCGAACGGTTTCGTTCGCGCGCCACAAATTGCGGAGCTTGTCGAACATGTGGGCCACCTTCCCCCCGGGTGCGGTTGCCGTCGATGATCATTCATGTGTCGTACCCCAACGTAGAGTTGGAGCTCCAGCGAATGAAGGGGGGCCGTGCGGTGAAGCGCTATGAGCGGCTCGAGGAAATCCGGCGTCTCGATCCGGAGAAGGACGCCCTGACGATCTATCGGCTCACCGCGTCCTACGAATTCCCCTGGGACTTCACCCGCTCTCTGGAACTTGCCCTCTACCGAACCTACGCCGTCCCCAGTATCGGCCGACTCCTCGCCGATACGGCCGAACTGACGGACCGTACGCAGAAGCGGTACGACGACACGGCCCTGCTGCTCGACGCTGTCGTCGAGCACGGCTTCGGCACGGAGGAGGGGCGCACCGCGATCCGTCGCATCAACCAGATGCATCGCAGTTACGACATCAGCAATGACGACATGCGGTACGTGCTGTGCACGTTCGTGGTGATGCCCAAGCGCTGGATCGACGCCTACGGATGGCGCAGGTTGTCACGCCATGAGAAGACCGCGAGCGCCGTCTACTACCGCACCTTGGGGCGGCACATGGGGATCCAGGACATTCCTGACTCCTACGAAGAGTTCGAGAAGTGTCTCGACGACTACGAAGAGGTCCACTTCGCGTGGGACGAGGGCGCGCGCAGGGTCTCCGACGCGACCCTCGACCTCATGGCTTCCTGGTATCCGCGTCCCTTGGCGCCTTTGTTGCGGACGTCGACCCTCGCCCTGCTCGACGAGCCTCTCCTGCGGGCATTCCGCTACGAACCACCGGGCGCCACCACTCGCGCTCTGGTCCGGCGCGCGGTGTGGTTGCGCGGCCGTGCCGTGCGGCTGATGCCGCCACGCGAGGCGCCGCACTATGCCCGGCAGAACTGGGAGATCAAGGGCTACCCGAAGGGCTATCGGATCGGCGAACTCGGTTCGTTCCCGGTGCCCGGTGTGCGGGGCTGCCCGGTGGTGCACACGGACGAGGCGGGCGGCGCTTCAGCGGAGTGAGTTCAAGGTCGTCCGCAGCCAGGTGAGTTCGGCCCGGCTCGTCGCGCGGGCGATGGTGAGGATTCCGCGTCGGAACGGGTCGTCCAGATCCTCGGCGCGCAGCGGGCGCTCGCCGTCGTAGAAGAAGCTCGCGGGCTCCTCCAGGAAGGCGAGACGGCGCTCGAGGACCGCGGCTTGCGCCGTCTTGTCGTCGAGATGGCGGAGAAAGGCGAGGACCGTGAACCAGCGGTTCTCGTCGGTGATGTCGGCCTGGACCGGCTCTGTGAGCCTGCTGCGCAATGCGCGCTGCCCGTCCGCGGTGAGGTTCAGGACATGCCGCGGGGCCGCCACTGAGCCGGGCTGGGTCTCACGGGTGAGGAGGCCGGTCTTCTCCAGCCGTTTGATGGCGGGGTACAGCGTGCTCTCCGCGACCGGGCGCACGTGGCCCGTCAGTGCCGTGATGCGCTTGCGCAGCTCATAGCCGTGCAAGGGCGCGTCGTAGAGGAATCCGAGGATGGCCAGTTCGAGCATGTCGTGCATTCTGCCGCATCGGCGGTGTACCTCGGACTCGTGATACATCGAAATCGATGTATCGTCTTCCCGGGTGCTGGCCAATGAGTAGGCGCGTGAGTGAGGGAGCGGCGATGCGACAGGCACGGTTCGACGCGCAGGGCAGTTGTGTGCGCTGGACGGAGGCTGAAGGGTACGGCCCGGCCCGGGTGTATGTGCACGGGCTCGGCGCGGCGTCGACGGTCTATCACGCGCACATCGCGGCCAGGCCCGAGCTGGCAGGTCGTCGATCGCTCTTCGTCGACCTGCCGGGCCACGGCATCAGCGATCGTCCGGCGGACTTCGGCTACACGCTTGAGGACCACGCGGACGCCTTGGCCGCGGCGTTGGATGAGGCTGAGGTGACCGGCGCGGAGATCGTCGGGCACAGCATGGGCGGCGCTGTCGCCATCGTGCTCGCTCACCGCCGCGGTGGTCTGGTGTCGCGGCTGGTCCTCACCGAGGCCAATCTCGATCCGGACCCACCCATGACGGCGGGCAGCAGCGGAATCGCGGGGTACGACGAGGAGGAGTTCGTGTCCGGCGGCTACGCGCGCGTGCTCGACAAGGTCGGCCCCCTCTGGGCGGCGACGATGCGGCTCGCCGACCCCCGTGCACTGCACCGCAGCGCAACGGGGCTGGTGAGGGGGACACGGCCCACGATGCGGGAGATACTCAAGGACCTGCCTATGGAGCGTGTGTTCTTGCAGGGTGCACTGAGCGGTGAACTCGCCGGAACAGACGAGCTGGTGGCGTCCGGGGTGCGGGTCGTCACCGTGTCGAGGGCCGGGCACAACGTCATGTTCGACAACCCGGAAGTGTTCGCCTCGGCCGTCGCCGGACGCCAGTGACGGCCCTCTTCTAGCCTCCCCGTACCGCAAGGGCGAGGAACCGGGCGTCTTCGTCGACGTACGACGTCAGCCGCCACCCTGAACCGTCCAGCAGGGGGCGGAGGTTCGGCTCCGCACGCAGATCGTCCGCTGTGATCCGGCGCCCCTGCCGGGCCGCGAGCGCGGCCCGGCCGATGGGGTGAAAGAGCGCGAGGCACCCTCCGGGACGCACTACGCGCCTCAACTCCCGCAAGTTCTCCGCCGGATCGGGCAGATGCGAGATCAGGCCCGCGCCGAACACCGCGTCGAGTGACGCGTCGCGCAAGGGGAGCTGGGTCACGTCGGCGAGCAGGAGCTGTCCTTCGCGGTCCCTTCCTGCCCGCGTAGCGGCCTCCAGCATGGCGGGCGTCAGATCGATCCCGAGTACGGCTCCAGAGGGCCCTACGGCGCCCCTGAGTGCGGGCAGCGCACGCCCGGTGCCGCAGCCGGCGTCGAGGACGCGGTCGCCGGGGCGCAGACCCAGCTCGGATGCGGCGGCCTGGTAGGCGGGCCCGTCATCGGGGAACCGGCTGTCCCACCGGGCCGCTCGGGCGGTGAAGAATTCGCGGACATGCGTGTGGTCGTCGCTCATCTGGCCATGATCCCGCAACGACTCGCATGTGCGTTGGGGGCACACGTTCGAGCGTGACGCGATCGTTCAGGAACCTCTCTCTGTCATATTCCAACACCTTTCGAACTGCGCCCCCGTAGTGCGCCCCTGCTGGGACTAGCGTCCCGGAGCCATGGGACACCTGGACCACGCCACCTTCGGCTGGCTGACCCCCGTGCTGTCGTACGCGATGGCCTGTATCGGCGCCGCTCTCGGGCTGCGCTGTACCGTCCGTGCGCTCGGGGCCACGGGAAAATCACGCCGCAACTGGCTCATCACCGCGGCCTCCGCCATCGGCACGGGCATCTGGACGATGCACTTCGTGGCCATGCTCGGCTTCGGTGTCACCGGCACCGAGATTCGCTACAACGTGCCGCTGACGTTCCTGAGCCTGATCGTCGCGATGGTCGTCGTCGGTGCCGGAGTCTTCGCCGTCGGCTACGGCCGTGACCGCGGGCGTGCGCTCGCGCTCGGCGGGCTCACCACCGGGCTCGGTGTCGCGAGCATGCACTACCTGGGCATGGCCGCGCTGCGGCTGCACGGCAGCGTGAGCTACGACCCCGTGCTGGTGGGCCTCTCCGTGGTCATCGCTGTCGTCGCCGCGACCGCGGCTCTGTGGGCGGCGCTCAACATCAAGTCACCTCTCGCGGTCGCCGTCGCGTCGCTCGTCATGGGAGGAGCGGTGAGCAGCATGCACTACACCGGAATGCTGGCTGTGCGCGTGCGCGTCACCGAGTCGGGCGCCGCACTGCCCGGGGCCGCGACGATGCAGTTCATCTTCCCCCTTGCCGTCGGCCTCGGGTCCTACCTCTTCTTGACCTCGGCGTTCGTCGCACTGTCCCCGACCACAGGGGAGCGCGAGGCCTCCGTCTCGGCACAGCAGCCGGTGGAGGGCGCTGCCCGATAAGGCGTACCCGGACCGGGTCACGGCCCACCGGCACACGCCCCGAAAACCTTCCGAGCGAGGAGGCCATGCGTACACCCCGCAGGACCCCTGCCCCAGCCGACGGCGCCGCGCCGCCGCAGCCTGGGCCCCCGGCACGCGGTCGCCGCGCGCACGCGGGACAGCCCGCCGACGAACGGTCCGAAACGGAAACGCCGTCGGGCGCCGGACCTCTCACGGCCTCCACGAGCAAGGGGCACTGGTGGCCGCGTCCCCGCACCGTACGAGCCAAGATCGTCTGCCTGCTGATGGTGCCGGTCGTCTCGCTGCTCGCGCTGTGGGGATACGCGACGGTCAGCACGGCCCAGGACGTGGCGCGCCTGCGGCAACTGCAGCGCGTCGACGCCGAGGTGCGAGGACCCGTCGACGCCGCGGTCGCCGCGCTGCAGGCCGAGCGGGTGGCGGCCGTGCGATACGCGACCGTACCCGCGCCCGACCGCGGCAGCGAACTCAAGAGGAGGGCGGTACGCACGGACCGTGCGGTGGCGAAGCTGCGCCGTGGCGAGCACCGGACGGTCGCCGACGGCGCTGATCTGCCCAACGGCGTTGCGTCCAGGCTCGAATCGTTCGTCTCCGGAGCTGAAGGCCTGAGCACGTTGCGGACCGACGTGCTCGACCGCCGAACCGGCTGGGACGCGACCTATGGCCAGTACACGAAGACCATTACGGCCGCCTTCGGAGTCGGCGGCGCGCTCACCGGTATCCAGGACGCCGAACTGGGCTCCGAAGCACGCGTGTTGCTCGAATTCTCCAGGGCGTCCGAGATGCTGGCCCGCGAGGACGTCGTGCTCGCCAGCGCCCGGCTCGACGGCTCGCTGGACGGCGAGCGACTGCGGCAGTTCAACGGGACCGTCGACACGCGACGGACCCTGACCGACGCGGCCGTGGCAGATCTGCGCGGACCCGAACGAGCGGCCTGGCATGACCTCGCGGAGGGGAGCGCGTACGCCGACGTGCGCGCCACCGAGGACAAGGTGCTCGTCGCACCCCCGGGCCGCAAGGCGGCCGACGCGGCACCGGCCGCCACATGGGACAGTGCCCACGCCGCGGTACAGGACGAACTCCGCGCCATCCAGGTGGGCGCGGGCCGCAGCGCAGCCGACCGGGCCGACCCGTTCACCCGCGGAGTACTCACGCCGGCAGGCGCCGCCGTGCTCTTCGGGCTCGCGGCTGTCGCCGCCTCACTGGTCATCTCCGTACGCATCGGGCGAGGCCTGGTCGTCGAGCTGGTGAGCCTGCGCAACGGCGCGCTGGAGATCGCTCGTCGCAAACTCCCGCACGCCATGCGGAGACTGCGCGCGGGCGAGGAGATCGACATCCACGCCGAAGCTCCCCCCGGCCCGCCCGCGGAGGATGAGACGGGGCAGGTCTACGAAGCGCTCGGCACGGTGCACCGGGCGGCCCTGCGTGCCGCCATCGAGCGCGCCGAACTCGCCAGCGGGATCTCGGGTGTCTTCGTCAACCTCGCTCGCAGGAGCCAGGTCCTCGTCCACCGTCAGCTCAGTCTTCTCGACAGCATGGAGCGCAGGTCGGACGATCCGAACGAACTCAGTGACCTCTTCCGGCTCGACCACCTCACGACCCGGATGAGGCGGCACGCGGAAAGCCTGATCATCCTCTCCGGAGCCGCCCCGGGGCGCGCCTGGCGTATGCCGGTCTCCTTGACGAACGTCGTCCGCGCCGCCGTCTCTGAAGTCGAGGACTACGCGCGCGTGGAGGTGCGACAACTCCCCGGCGCCTCGGTCGTCGGAACAGCGGTCGCCGACCTCACCCATCTCCTGGCGGAACTCGTCGAAAACGCCGCCCAGTTCTCGCCACCCCACACCAAGGTGCGGGTCAACGGCGAACCGGTGGGCAACGGCTATGCCCTGGAGATCGAGGACCGTGGCCTCGGTATGGGCGGGGAGACCCTCGCTGAGGCCAACCGCCGAATCGAGCAGTCCGAAGCGCTCGACCTGTTCGACAGCGATCAACTGGGACTCTTCGTGGTCAGCCGGCTCGCCGCACGGCACGGGGTGAAGGTGCACCTTCGTACATCCCCCTACGGCGGCACCACCGCGGTCGTCCTGCTGCCCACCGCACTGCTGCAGAGCAGCACGCCGGAGAGCACCGGAGCTCACACCATGGATCCTGACCGCGAACAGGCCGTGCACGCGCGCGTGCACGGTGCCGCAACGGTGAACGGCAACTCCGTTCCTGCCGCGGCCGCCCGCCCCGCCCTGGCAGCGTCGGCGGAGCTCCCGGTGCCGACACCGCCCGGCGTCACCGCGCTCCGCCTGCACAAGTCCCCGGAAACAGAGCCCGACAGCGCCCCGGAAGCTACGGACGATCTCCCACGCCGTGTACGCCAGGCCAGCCTCGCCCCCCAACTGCGCGAACAACGCCCCGAAGAGGCGACCGGATCCGTGAGCGTGCGCGAGGACACCGAACGCAATCCCGAAGAAGTACGGGACCGGATGTCCGCCTACCGCGACGGCTGGGCCCGCGGTGGTGGTCGTCGTCCGGGCATCGTCGGCGCCGTCCCCGACGTTCCAGGGCCCGCACCGGCCAGTGACAGCACCGAAGGAGACCACGCATGATCCAGGATCAGAGCATCACCGCCGGCCGGTCCGGCGAACTCGACTGGCTGCTGGACGACCTGGTGCTGCGCGTCGGCGAGGTGCGACATGCCGTGGTGCTGTCCAACGACGGTCTTGCCGTCGGCGCCTCGACCGCCCTCACCCGTGAGGACGCCGAGCACCTCGCCGCGGTCGCCTCCGGGTTCCACAGCCTCGCCAAGGGGGCGGGCCGGCACTTCGGGGCCGGGGGAGTGCGCCAGACCATGGTCGAGATGGACGACGGCTTCCTGTTCGTGGCGGCGGCGGGCGATGGCTCCTGCCTCGCCGTACTCAGCTCCGTGACGGCCGACATCGGCTTGGTGGCGTACGAGATGGCGCGCCTCGTCAAGCGGGTGGGCGAGCATCTCTACACGCCACCGCGCTTCGCGGCGCAGCCACCGGCCGCCGGATGACGCAGGGCGGTCGACACAGATGACCGAGGACAGGAGCGGCGTCCCGCGCGACGCGGGCAGCCAGTGGTACGACAACGAGGCCGGACCGCTGGTCCGTCCCTACGCGATGACGGGCGGACGGACGAAACCGGGGCCCAGCGGAGTGCATTTCGATCTGATCGCACTCGTCAGGCTGGACGAGAACGCGCCAGGTCCCGGGGATGACACCGCGCTAGGACCGGAGCACAGGTCGCTCATCGAACTGTGCCGCACCGAGACCCAGTCGGTCGCCGAGCTGGCGGCCGGTGCCGATCTGCTCGTGGGTGTGGTCAGGGTGCTGCTCGGTGACCTGCTGGAAATGGGCTGCGTGAAGGTGAGCCGACCGGTGCCTCCCGCACAGCTACCCGACGAAAAGATCCTGCGAGAGGTGATCGATGGGCTCCGAGCACTCTGACGCCGAGGGCGGCGACACGACCGCCATGGCGTTGAAGATTCTGGTCGCGGGCGGCTTCGGGGTGGGCAAGACCACCCTGGTCGGCGCGGTCAGCGAGATCCGTCCGCTGCGTACCGAGGAACTGCTCAGCGAGGCCGGCCAGTCGGTGGACGACACCGGCGGCGTGGACCGGAAGACCACGACGACCGTTGCCATGGACTTCGGCCGCATCACCATCAGGTCGGGCCTGTCGCTGTACCTCTTCGGTACGCCGGGGCAGGACCGTTTCTGGTTCCTGTGGGACGAGTTGTCACAGGGCGCGCTCGGTGCCGTCGTCCTCGCGGACACGCGACGGCTCGAGGACTGCTTCCCCGCCGTCGACTACTTCGAGCATCGGCACATCCCGTTCGTGGTGGCCGTCAACTGCTTCGCGAGCGCGCGTACGTACGGTGCGCATGAAGTGTCGCGGGCCCTGGACCTCGACCGTGGAACCCCCGTGGTGCTGTGCGACGCACGGGACCGTGATTCGGGAAAGGAGGTGCTGATTCGCCTGGTCGAGTACGCCGGGCGGATGCATACCGCCCGGCTGCTCGACACGGTGGGCTGAGCCGTCAGTTGGCGACGGAGGCGAGCGCGACGACCTTGTCGATCTTGACGCGTACGAGGAGTTCACCGGGCACGCCATTGCGCTTGCCGAACTCCTCGGCGCGGCTCTCTCCCATGTAGCGCGCGCCGAGCCGGGCCGCCCAGTGCCGCACCTCGTCGAGATCGTCGATGAGTTCGGCCCGCCCCTGCAGCACGGCGAACGCGAACGGGGGCTTGTCGTCGTCCACGCACAGGGCCACGCGCCCGTCCCGCGCCAGATTCCGCCCCTTGACGGTCTCTGCCCCGGTGTTGAACACCAGATCGTCCCCGTCGAGCAGGAACCAGATCGGTGCGATATGCGGGCTGCCGTCCGCCCGGACGGTCGACAGCTTGGCGGTGCGGGTGCCGTGTGAGACGAAGGCCCGCCATTGGTCATCGGTCATCTTCTGTGCCATGTCCTCATCATGCTTGCCGGGGCGCCGATGGTGGGGAAGGCTGGCAGGTCAGTTCCTCCAGCCAGGGGGAGCAGAAAACGGGAGACGGGAACATGGTGCAGAACACGGGGCTCGGTTGGCTGCTCGACGACTTGACCCAGCGGATGGAGTCCGTACGGCACGCGCTGGTGCTGTCCAACGACGGTCTGGTGACCGGAGCGAGCTCGGAACTGAAGAGGGAGGACGCGGAGCACCTTGCCGCGGTCTCATCGGGTCTGCACAGCCTGGCCAAGGGATCGGGGCGGCACTTCCGGGCGGGCGGCGTGCGCCAGACGATGATCGAGTTCGACGACGCCGTCCTCTTCGTCACCGCGGCGGGCGACGGTAGCTGCCTGTGTGTCCTCAGTTCCGCCGAGGCCGACATCGGTCAGGTCGCGTACGAGATGACACTCCTCGTCAATCGTGTCGGCGAGCATCTCGGCGTAGATGCCCGGCAGCCGGAACGGATGCCGGTCGTAGACCTCTGACCTGCTGAAACGGCGACGCAGTCAGAGTTATCCACAGGCTCAGCGCGGATCGACGTGATCGCGCTACGGTTTTCCCGAGAGCAAAGACGCCTCACGGGGGAGAACCACCATGACAGGTCACACGATCACGCAAGTCGCTGCCGACCAGGCAGCACAGACATCGGTCGCGCAGAGCCGCGCCGCACGGGAACTGGGTCTGAAACGCGGCGAGTTCGAGCTGGCCGTGATGCTGGGGCGCATCCGCACCGTCAGTGACGCGGTCGGTGAGCGGCGCCGCGTCACGCGTGAGGAGATCGAGCGGGTCCGTGCCGGGGAGGGCTTCCCCGAGGCGTGGGTGGAACACATCAGAGCCGTGGGGACCACGGAGGGTGCGGCTCTCATGGACATCTCCACGGCCCGGTTCACCCGGCTCACTCGCGCCGGATTCGTGACGCCCGTAAAGTTTTACCTCAACCGATACCGAGCAGTCGTCTGGCTCTATCTCGCCGAGGAACTACGGCAGTTCGCCGAATCCGAGATCAATGCCGGACTGCTCACCGGGAGGTCGCCCGCCACGATCCGCGCTCAGCTCGAGGCAGGTGTGGACCTGCGGGCGCGGAATTGGCGTGGCCGCCATGCGGGAGCGCTGCTGCGGCAGTCCGAGGATCCCTGGGAGCGTGCCGCGGCGGTGGCTTCACTGCTCGACCCGGTGCAGATCGCGGAAATCGTCAAGGATCCGTACGAACGCGCTTATGTGCACAGGCTCATGCCCGAGCGCTTCGCCCAGGGGGCACCGGAGTCGCCCGCGGCACGGATCATCCAGAAGGTGACGACCGCGAACGACCCGGACGAGATTCGCTGGTTGCGGGCGAACCTCACCATCGGCCTCTCGCAGGCCCGAGGGCTGCGCCCCGCGCCACGGCCGACACCGGGATCTGGACCAGGCGGCCCTGGAGCCAGGCCTCACCCCCACCCTGCGCCGGATCATTCGGCACGGCCCGCCGATCGGCCGGACGAACAGCCGGACGAACGGACCGACGGCGAGGTGAGTGGGCGGGGTGCCGAGCCGCGGGGGCTACGCAAGTGGCTGCGCCGCAGGGGAGTTTGACCTGCGCTCAACGAAAGGCGAGGGCAGGGAAGTAGGTACCTGTGTCGCACTGGTCGTTGGACCGGCAGGCGGGGCGACCGCTACTCCATTGCGTCGAGATCCTTCGCGTAATGCTCGATCGCGGGCCGGTAGGCGGCGATGTCCGGGTCCTTACTCGTGGTGGCGAGCAGGGATAGCAGGATTTCCATTGCGTCGCGTGCCCGGCCGGTGTTGTAGAGCGCCATGGCCAGAAAGGTCTTGAGGGCTGCGTCGTCGGGGAATTCGGCTACCGCGTCGCCCAAGGTCGCGACGGCTTCGGGATAGCGGCCGAGGATGCGGTAGGTGCTGCCGAGGCCGAGGAAGGCTCCCCGGCGGTCGTCGCGAGAAAGGCCTGGTCCCTCGACTGCGCGTACGTAGTGCGACACCGCCTCGGCCTCCAGGCCGAGTGCATCATGCACCCACGCGGTCTGGTACGCCACCTCCGGGTCCGTGGGGAACTGCTCGCACAGGGCAAGCAGCCGCTCCTTCGCTTCCTCGCGGTGACCGTCCTCGCGGAGCCGCACGGCCTCGGCGAGCAGGTGGTCGCGGTGCCTGGATGCGGATGTGTCCTCGTCTGTGGTCAATGCCCCGTCCCCTTCTCTGCCTCAACCTGAGCGATCGGAGGCATTGATGTCCCGGCCGTCCATGCGGCGAGCACATTCCGTTCCGTTGTCGTCAGCAGGCTAGGGCCTCTCGATCCGGCGTCTCACCCCGCTGCCGGAATCAGGAGCCTTCACCCGTTTCCCCGCCCCTGGGGTGCCGAGAGCGCCGCCATTGCGTTGAATCCGGAATGACCTATGCCTACGGGAGCAAGTATGTCTGTGTCACATGGGCCGCGTGAGCCACGGCCGACGGACTCACCGTCACAGCGGGGCCGACTTCGGCGGATCGGGCAGTGGTGTGCCCGTCACTGCGTGATCGTCATCGTGGTGTGGCTGGCCGCCCTGGTCGGGCTGCAGGTCCTGAACCACGCCTACGGCGGTGAGTACTCCGACGACTTCTCCCTCCCCGGCACCCAGTCGCAGGCGGGCCTCGACGTCCTCAAGGCGCATGAGCCCGCGGCCGGCGGCTACAGCGCACAGGTCGTACTGCACGACTCGGACAAGCCCCTCAGCGACGAGAGCGACCAGGTCGGCGCGGCCGTCAGCAGCCTGCAGAAGCTCCCTCACGTGCTGTCCGCGCAGAGCCCGCTGCCCGCGCAGCAGCAGCCCGCGGGCACGCCGAATCTCGGGCCGCTGTCCTCCGACGGCAAGACGGGCTACATCACTGTCCGCTTCGACGTGCAGCCCTCCACCCTGGGTGACGGCTATCTGGACGGCGTCGACAAGGCGGTGCAGCCGCTGCGTAGTGCCGGTGTGGAGGTGGAGTACGGAGGCCCGCTGGGCGAGCTGGCCCGGCCGGAGCCGGACGACCGGACGAGCGAGGCCATCGGATTCGGTGTGGCGATCGTGGTCCTGCTGATCGGATTCGGCAGCGTGCTTGCGGCGCTGCTGCCTCTGGTGACCGCACTGATCAGCGTGCTCTGCGGCCTTGCCTGCCTGGGCCTGCTTGCGGCCGCGTTCACCTTCGCCACGGTCTCGCCGACGCTGGCCACGATGATCGGTCTCGGCGTCGGCATCGACTACGCCCTCTTCCTGGTCACCCGCCACCGTCAGAACCTCCTGGGTCAGGATCCGTTCACAGCGGCGGGTCACGCGACGGCGACCAGCGGCCGGGCGGTGCTGGTCTCCGGGTGCACAGTGATCATCGCTCTGTCCGGCCTGTGGGTCTCCGGGATCTCGTTCATCGGCAAGCTGGGCCTGGCCGCCGCGGTCACCGTCGTCACGGCGGTACTCGGCGCGCTGACACTGGTCCCGGCGCTCCTTGGCCTGATCGGGCGGCGGATCGACATGCTCCGCGTGCGGACCCCGATCGCCGAGACGAACACCGATTCGGGGGTGACGGACCAGGGCGGCTGGCACCGCTACGCGCAGCGCGTGGAGAGACGGCCCTGGTGGTTCCTCATCGGCGGTGCCGTCGTGCTCGCCGTCCTGTCGGTCCCGGTCTTCTCCATCCAGCTCGGGCACATCGGCGACGGGGCGGACCCGAAGTCCTTCACCGACCGGCGCGCCTTCGACCTGATGTCCTCCGCCTTCGGACCCGGTTCGAACGGCCCGATGACCCTCGTCATCGACCAGAGCGACGTGCCCCAGTCGGACAGGGCGGCACTGGAGACCCAGGCGCAGAAGGCCCTCACCGACGTATCCGACGCGGCCGCGATCACCTCGCTCAAGGCCACGTCGGACGGCGACGTCCTGATCTCCACGGCCTACTCCGTGGCCGCTCCGCAGGACGAGCGGACCACCGATCTGCACGAGCACCTGAGCGACGACGTGCTGCCGCAGGCGGTGTCCGGGACGAAGGCGGGTACGTACGTCACGGGGACGACCGCCGCGCAGGCCGACTTCCTGGAGATCGTCTCCAAGAAGCTGCCACTGATCATCGCGGTGGTCGTGGCCCTGGCCTTCCTCGTCATCCTCGTCGTGTTCCGCGGCCTGCTCGTCGCGGTCAAGGCAGCGGTGCTCAACGTGCTGTCGATCGCCGCCTCGTACGGGGTCGTAGTAGCCGTCTTCCAGTGGGGGTGGGGTGGGCCTGCGCTCGGGGTCTCGGGGAAGGTCCCGATCGAGAGCTATGTACCGATGATGATGTTCGCGATCGTCTTCGGACTGAGCATGGACTACGAGATCTTCCTCCTGTCCCGGGTCCATGAGGCGTGGCTGCGCACCCGGGACGCCAAGGCGAGCGTCGCCCACGCCCTGGAAATCACCGCACGGGTCATCACCTGTGCCGCACTGATCATGGTGAGCGTCTTCGCCGCGTTCCTCATCAGCGACAACATCGTGGTGAAGATGCTGGGGCTCGGCCTCGCGGCGAGCGTGCTCATCGATGCCACCGTGGTCCGCCTCTTGCTGGTGCCCGCGGTCATGACCCTCCTGGGCAAAGCCGCCTGGTGGGCGCCCAGTTGGATGGGCCGACTACTCCCGCACATCGACGCCGAGGGCGAGGGCGAGAGCGAGACTACGGAACCAGGCAAGAAGCCGGGCTGACGCGGCCGCTCACGAATCCGTCACTCACGAATCCGTCACTCACGAACCCGTCACTCACGAATCCGTCGACGGCCGCCCGTCCATGTGCCGCTCCCCGTAAGGCCGGAACAGCCCTTCCTGTACGACCGAGACCAGCAGCCTGCCCTCGATGTCGTAGATACGGCCCCGCGCGAGACCACGGCCCCCCGTCGCGATCGGGGACTCCTGGTCGTACAGGAACCACTCGTCCGCGCGGAAGGGACGGTGGAACCACATGGCGTGATCCAGCGAAGCCATGTCGAAGCCCCGAGGGCCCCACAGCGGTTCCACCGGAATGCGGACGGCGTCCAGGAGCGTCATGTCGCTCGCGTACGTCAGCGCGCAGGTGTGGACGAGTGGATCGTCACCCAGCGGGCCGACCGCACGCATCCAGACCGCGCTGCGCGGCTCGGCGTCCTTGATCTCCTCGGCACTCCAGCGCAGTCGGTCCACGTAGCGGATGTCGAAGGGCTGACGTCTGGCCATGCGCTCCAGCTGCTCGGGGAGCGCGCCCAGATGCTCCTGGATCTCCTGCGCGACCGTCGGCAGCGACTCGGGGTCGGGAGCCGTGATGCGCGGCGGCAGCTGGTGCTCGAAGGCGCCCTCCTCGGGCTGATGGAAGGAAGCGGTGAGATTGAAGATGGTGCGTCCCTGCTGGACCGCGGTGACGCGGCGCGTCGTGAAGGAGCGCCCGTCCCGTACCCGCTCGACCTGGTACACGATCGGCACGCCCGGACGGCCGGGGCGCAGGAAGTACGCGTGCAGCGAATGCACCGGGCGATCACCCTCGGTGGTGCGCCCCGCGGCCACCAGCGCCTGCCCGGCGACCTGCCCGCCGAACACCCGCTGGAGGGACTCCTCCGGGCTGCGGCCGCGGAAGATGTTGAGCTCGATCTGCTCCAGGTCCAGCAGGTCGACAAGACGGTCGGCGGGATTGTTCATGGCGGTTCCTCGACTCCTGTCCGGGGGGAAGGTCGGTGCGATCGGCGTCAGCGGTACGCGGTCAGAGCTGGCCGACGTCGGTGACCCGGACGATGGCGCGGCCTTCCTCGTCGGAGGCCGCGAGATCGACCTCCGCGCTGATACCCCAGTCATGGTCGCCGTTCGGGTCGGCGAACGTCTGTCGGACGCGCCACAGACCGTGCTCCGGCTCCTCCTCGATGAGCAGCAGTTTGGGTCCGCGCGCGTCGGGGCCGGTGCCGAGATCGTCGTACTCGTCCCAGTACTTGTCCATGGCCTCGCCCCAGGCGTCCGCGTCCCAGCCGGACTCGGCGTCCAGGGCGCCCAGCTCCTCGACGTGGTCGAGGGCGGCGAGCTCGACGCGGCGGAAGAGCGCGTTGCGGACCAGGACGCGGAAAGCGCGGCCGTTGGCGGTGACCGGCTTGACCTGGTCGGCGCGCTCCTGGGCCTCCTCGGCGGTCATGACCTCGGGGTTGGCGAGCTGCTCCCACTCGTCGAGGAGGCTGGAGTCGACCTGCCGGACCATCTCACCGAGCCAGGCGATGAGGTCTTGCAGGTCCTCGGACTTCAGGTCGTCCGGGATGGTGTGCTCAAGCGCCTTGTACGCGCTCGCGAGGTAGCGAAGCACGATGCCCTCGGTGCGGGCGAGTTCGTAGACGGAGGTGAACTCCGTGAAGGTCAGCGCCCGTTCGTACATGTCACGGATGACGGACTTCGGGGAGAGCGGGTGGTCGCCGACCCACGGGTGGCTCGTTTTGTAGACGTTGTACGCGTGGAAGAGGAGCTCCTCCAGAGGCTTGGGGTACGTGATGTCCTGGAGCCGCTCCATGCGGTCCTCGTACTCGACGCCGTCCGCCTTCATCAGGGCCACGGCCTCGCCGCGGGCCTTGTTCTGCTGGGCGGCGAGGATCTGGCGCGGATCGTCCAGGGTGGACTCGACGACGGACACCATGTCGAGGGCGTACGAAGGCGATTCCTTGTCGAGCAGGTCGAAGGCGGCCAGCGCGAACGTCGACAGCGGCTGGTTGAGCGCGAAGTTCTGCTGGAGGTCGACCGTCAGACGCACGATGCGGCCCGAGGCGTCCGGCTCATCGAGCTTCTCGACCACGCCACCGTCGAGCAGCGAACGGTAGATGGCGATGGCGCGGCGGATGTGCCGCAGCTGCTGCTTGCGCGGCTCGTGGTTGTCCTCAAGAAGGTGACGCATCGCCTCGAAGGCATTGCCCGGACGGGCGATCACCGCGAGGAGCATGGTGTGCGTGACCCGGAAGCGGGAGGTCAGCGGCTCGGGCTCGGAGGTGATGAGCTTGTCGAACCCCTCCTCGGTCCACCCGACGAAGCCCTCGGGCGCCTTCTTGCGTACCACCTTGCGGCGCTTCTTCGGGTCGTCGCCCGCCTTGTTGAGCGCCTTCTCGTTCTCGATGACGTGCTCGGGCGCCTGCGCCGCGACCAGGCCCGCCGTGTCGAATCCGGCGCGGCCGGCGCGGCCGGCGATCTGGTGGAACTCCCGCGCGCGCAGCGTCCGTACACGCGTCCCGTCGTACTTGGCCAGGGCGGTGAACAGCACCGTACGGATCGGGACGTTGACGCCGACGCCGAGGGTGTCCGTGCCGCAGATGACCTTCAGGAGACCGGCCTGCGCCAGCTTCTCCACGAGCCGCCGGTACTTGGGCAACATGCCCGCATGGTGCACGCCGATCCCGTGGCGTACGTACCGAGAGAGGTTGCGGCCGAACTTGGTGGTGAAGCGGAAGTTGCCGATCAGGTCGGCGATCTTGTCCTTCTCCTCACGGGTGCACATGTTGATGCTCATCAGCGACTGCGCGCGCTCGACGGCCTGTGCCTGCGTGAAGTGCACGATGTAGACCGGGGCCTGCCTGGTCTCCAGAAGCTCGGTGAGCGTCTCGGTGATCGGCGTCAGCCGGTACTCGTAGCTGAGAGGGACGGGGCGCGTCGCGGAGCGGACCACCGAGGTGGGGCGGCCCGTGCGGCGCGTCAGGTCCTTCTCGAACATCGAGACGTCGCCGAGCGTCGCGGACATGAGGATGAACTGAGCCTGCGGCAGTTCGAGGATCGGGATCTGCCAGGCCCAGCCGCGGTCCCCCTCCGCATAGAAGTGGAACTCGTCCATCACGACCTGGCCGATGTCGGCGTTCTTGCCGTCCCGGAGCGCGATCGACGCGAGAACCTCCGCCGTGCAGCAGATGACGGGGGCGTCGGAGTTGACGGACGCGTCGCCGGTCAACATGCCGACGTTCTCGGTGCCGAAGAGCTTGCACAGGTCGAAGAACTTCTCCGACACCAGCGCCTTGATCGGAGCCGTGTAGAAGGTGACCTTGTCCTGGGCCAGTGCCGTGAAGTGTGCGCCCGCCGCGACCAGGCTCTTTCCGGAGCCGGTCGGTGTGGACAAGATCACGTTGGCCCCGGAGACCACCTCGATCAGCGCCTCCTCCTGAGCCGGATAGAGAGTGATCCCCTGGTCCTCGGCCCACGTCGAGAAGGCTTCGAAGAGGGCATCGGGGTCGGCATCCGGCGGCAGCTGATCAATAAGGGTCACACCCCCATCTTGCCCTCCTTCTCACTCGATCAGGGAACCGGCGGTCCGTACGAAGATCACGAACGCTACGCTGTGTCGCCAACGGGGCGTCAGCACAACGGAAATGGGGCGGGGAACAGTCATGATGGGTCCGGCACACTCACTGTCGGGGGCGGCGGCCTGGCTCGGCGTCGGCGCGGCCGCGACGGCCATGGGGCACACGATGCCCTGGCCGGTCCTCCTCGTCGGAGCCTTGATCTGCGCCGGGGCCGCGCTCGCACCCGACCTCGACCACAAGTCGGCGACGATCTCACGGGCCTTCGGACCCGTCTCCAGGGGCCTCTGCGAGATCGTCGACAAGCTCTCGGCCGCCGTCTACAAAGCGACAAGGAAGAAGGGCGACCCGCGCCGTGCCGGTGGGCACCGCACGCTCACCCATACCTGGCTGTGGGCGGTCCTCATCGGTGCGGGTGCCTCCGCCCTCGCCATCGCCGGTGGCCGCTGGGCGGTCCTCGCGCTGCTCTTCGTGCATATGGTGCTGGCCATCGAGGGTCTGCTGTGGCGGGCCGCCCGCGGGTCGAGCGCGGACGTGCTGGTGTGGCTCCTGGCCGCGACGAGCGCCTGGATCCTCGCCGGAGTGCTCGACAAGCCCGGAAACGGGTCGGACTGGTTGTTCACCGCCCCGGGCCAGGAGTATCTGTGGCTGGGCCTGCCGATCGTGCTCGGGGCTCTGGTGCACGACATCGGGGACGCCCTCACTGTCTCCGGCTGCCCGGTGCTGTGGCCCATTCCCATCGGCCGCAAGCGCTGGTACCCGATCGGGCCGCCCAAGATGATGCGGTTCCGGGCGGGCAGCTGGATCGAGCTGAAGGTGCTCATGCCGGTCTTCATGCTGCTCGGGGGAGTGGGCGGCGCCGCCGCGCTCAATTTCATCTGAGGGGCCGGTTCTCCACACCCGGCCGCGGCGGTTCAGGAAGCAGCCGGTCGCTCGCCGTGCCACGAGTGCCAGAGCGCGGCGTAGGCGCCGTCGGCGGCCACGAGTTCGTGGTGGGTGCCGAGTTCGGTCACCAGGCCGTCCTCCATGACCGCCACCCGGTCCGCGTCGTGGGCTGTCTGCAGACGGTGCGCGACAGCGATGACCGTCCGCCCGGCGAGCACCGCTGCCAGCGCCCGCTCCGTGTCACGCGCGGTGGTCGGGTCCAGGAGCGCGGTGGCCTCGTCGAGTATCAGCGTGTGCGGATCGGCGAGGACGACACGGGCCAGGGCCAGCTGCTGGGCCTGCGCGCCGTGCAGCCGGTGGCCGCCCGCTCCCAGTTCGGTGTCGAGGCCCTCCGGCATTTCCCCGGCCCAGTCGGCGCCGACGGCGGCGAGTGCCGCGTACAGCTCGGCGTCGGCGGCGGACTCGGCGGCGATCAGCAGGTTGTCGCGGAGCGTGCCGAGGAAGACGTGGTGCTCCTGCGTGACGAGGACGACGTGGCGGCGCAGCTGGTCCGGATCAAGGCCGAAGACGGGTACCCGGCCCACGGTCACCGAGCCGGAGCGTGGCGGGTCGATTCCGGCGAGCAGCCTGCTCAAGGTGCTCTTGCCCGCGCCGGACGGGCCGACGATCGCGAGCCGTTCGCCGGGCCGCACCGACAGATCGACGCCTCGCAGGACCTCGCGCCCGCCGTCGTAGGCGAAGGAGGCGCCGATCACGTCGATCCGGTCATCTACGGGTGCGGGGCCCGGACCGGGGATCGGAGGAGAGGCCGTCGCGGGCCCCGACGCCGTCCCGGCAAGACCTTCCACTCTCGCGAACGAGGCGCTGCTGCTCTGGAGCTGTTCCACCTGCTGCAGGATGGTGTCAAGGGGCTGCGACAGCTGACGCAGGTACAGGGCGCAGGCGATCACCGTACCGAGGCTGACAGCGCCGTTCTCGTGGAGGACGCCGCCGATGAGCAGCACGGCGACCACCGGGACGACGTACGAGATGTCCACGGCCGGAAAGAGCACGCTGCGCAGGAACAGTGTCCGTTCCCTGGCCCGGTGGCACCTGACGACCTCCTCCTCGCAGGCGGTGATGCGGCGCTGCTGGAGTCCGAAGGCCTCGACCGTGCGGGCACCGGACGCGGTGGCGGCGAGTACCTCGGCGAGGGCGGAGTGGGCCGCACCCTGGGCCAGGTAGGCGGCGTGCGCGCGGCGCAGATACCAGCGGACGGCGAACCAGATGCCCGAAAGGCCGAGCACGCCGCACAGACCGAGCAGGGGGTCGAGCGCGAACACCGCGCCCAAGATGAACAGGGCCTGCACCGTGGCGACGAACATGTCAGGTCCGTTGTCGCGCAGGGCGACGCCCGCCGTCGCGACGTCCGTGGTGCCACGGGCGGTCAGGTCGCCCGCGCCCGCGTGTTCGACGATCGAGGCGGGCAGGGCGAGCGCTCGGTCGACGTAGTTCTCGCGTACGCGGGCCAGGGTGCGCTCGCCGAAGCGGTGACCGATGTTGCGGGCGTAACGGGCGAGGACGAGCTGGGCCAGGGCGCCGAGCAGGATGCCGAGGGCAAGGCGGTCCACTGTGGCGACGTCCCCGCCGTCCTTGACCGTGTTGATGATCCGGCCGAGCAGCCAGGGGCCGAGGAGCCCGGCCGCCGAAGCGAGTGCGTTGAGGGCGAGCAGGGCGGCGAAGGCGCGTCCGTCCTGGCGGATCAGCCGGAGCGCGGCCTGGCGTACGTCAGCGGGAGTGGCGACAGGGAGCTGACCGGGCGCGGGCTCGGGGCGGGCCTTCACTGGGTGGCCTGCCGGGAGGGCTCGGGGGACATCCGTAGTTCCTGGGATTCCTGTGCTGCCTGTGCCGCCTCGGTCGTCCACGCGGGGCTTTTGGCCCCGGCGCCTGCCGTCTCGCAGCCACCGTCCGCGCCGTCGTCGGCTTGGGGCTCGGCGTCAAGACCGCGCGACACCAGGACCCGGTATCCGGGCTGCTCCGCCAGGAGTTCGTGGTGGGTGCCGACGGCGGTGACGTGGCCGTCGACCAGGTAATACACGGCGTCGGCCTGGTCCAGGACCAGGGGCGATGTGCTGGTGACGAGTGTGGTGCGGCCCGCGCGGGCGGTGCGGAGCCGGGAGGCCATCGCAGCCTCCGTGTGGGCGTCGACCGCGGAGGTGGGGTCGACGGCCAGGAGGACCTCGGGGTCGGCGAGCAGTGCGCGGGCCAGGCGGATGCGCTGGCGCTGGCCGCCCGACAGATTGCGGGCCTGCGCGTCCAGCGGCGAGGCGAGGCCGTCCGGCAGGGCGAGGACGATGTCCCCCGCCATGGCAGCGTCGACCGCGCTCGCGATCGCCGCGTCGTCCGGATCCCACTGCCCGGCGATCGCCGTGCGCACCGTACCGGCGAACAGATCGGCTTCGTTGTCCGCGACGAGGATGCGGGCGCGGACCCGGTCCAGGGCGAGCGCGTCGAGCCGGTCCGAGCCCCAGGTGGCGGGCGATGGGGCGAAACGGCCGACGCGGTCGACCACGGCTGCGGAGTCCGCGGGGCGGCCGCTGACGAGCGCGGTCAGCGTGCCCGGTGCCACGACGACGCCGGAAACGGGATCGCGCAGCGTGCCGGGCGCGATGGGCTCGGAAGCCATGACCACCGAGCTCTCACCCGAGGTGGCACCGTCCTTCGTGTCCATCCGTTCAATCCGCAAGAATCGCAGGATGCGGCGGGTGGCGACCAGCCCATGGGTGATGTCGTATCCGGCTTCGATGAGGAAAAGGACGGGGAGCACGAGGACAGCGACGTAGCCGTAGACCGCGACCAGCTCGCCCACGGTGATGGTTCCCTGGGCCGCCATCCGCGCGGCCAGCCAGGTCACGGCGGCCAGGAACAGTGTCGGCAGGCCGACGGCGAAGGCCTGGATCCAGCTCAGGACCGCCCCGACCCGGTAGCCCTCGTCCCGCAGCTCGCGCGAGCTCTCCCGGTAGCGGGCGGTGAACACTTCCTTGCCGCCAAGCCCGTTGAGCACGCGCAGCCCGCTCACCAGGTCGGTGAGGACGGCGGCGAGGCCGCCCTCACGTTCGCGGTAGACCGACTCCACCTTCTGCAGCCGTCCCAGCGGCGGGCCGATGAGGACCACGAGCAGCGGGACGCCGAGCAGTACGACCAGGGCGAGCAGCGGCGCGACGGAGAGCAGCAGGGCGGCCACCACGAGGTAGGCGAGCACCGCGCCGACGCCGGGGCCCGTGAGGGTGAGGGTCTGGCTGACCACGCCGACGTCGGCGTGCCCGATCGTGACGACCTCACCGGCGGTGACGCGCTTCGGCAGTTCCGCCCCGAGCCGCGTCGCATGTCGGACGACGACCCGCACCGTACGGAAGTAGGCGTCCTGGCGGATCCTGGTCATCGTGCGGTGCCGCAGGATGGCGAGGAGCGCGTTGAGCACCCCGACTCCGAACAGCACCGCAGTCCATGCCGCGAGCGTGCCGTAGTCCCCGGGGCGCAGCCCGTCGTCGACGGCGCGCGAGAGAACGTACGGCGGCAGCGTCAGGCCGACCATCCACAGGCTGCCGAGCAGCGCACCGAGGGCGACGCGTCGGCGTTGGCAGGTGACAAGCCACCAGAAGTACCGGACCGGACCGCGCCGATCAGGCACGCCCGGATCGACAGGTACGCCGGTCCCGGCAGGCACGCCCGGATCGACGGCTCTGTCGGGATCCGGATCTATGGAGGATGCAACCATTCTGGCACCCTAGCCAGGAGCCGGCGCTCGGCGACAGGGCACCCCGTGATGAAGCGCTCCTCCCATCGCCGATCTCGCCGAGCTCCCGGTCACCCATGCCAGGACCGCCACAGCGCCGCGTACGCACCCCCCGCCCCCACCAGCTCGTCATGGCTGCCCAACTCGCTGATCCGGCCGTTCTCGACCACCGCGATGACATCCGCGTCGTGCGCGGTGTGCAGCCGGTGCGCGATGGCCACGACCGTGCGGCCGTCCAGCACACGTGCCAGGGAGCGTTCCAAGTGGCGTGCCGCGCGCGGGTCGAGGAGCGAGGTCGCCTCGTCGAGGACCAGCGTGTGCGGGTCGGCGAGCACCAGGCGGGCCAGCGCGATCTGCTGCGCCTGCGCCGGAGTCAGGGCGAAACCGCCCGAACCGACCTCGGTGTCCAGGCCGTCGTCCAGGGCCCGCCCCCAGCCTTCCGCGTCGACCGCGCCGAGCGCCGCCCACAGCTCGGCGTCCTGTGCCCCGGTCCTCGCGAGGAGGAGGTTGTCGCGCAGGGAGCCCACGAAGACGTGATGCTCCTGGTTGACCAGCGCCACATGCGTGCGCACCTCTTCCGCGGACATGTCCGACAACTCTGCGCCGCCCAGGGTCACTTGACCGTTCCGCGGAGCGTAGATCCCCGCGAGCAGCCTGCCGAGCGTGGATTTGCCCGCGCCGGAGGGCCCGACGAGGGCGACTCGCGAGCCGGGAGCGACGGCGAGCGACACCTCTCGCAGCACGTCGACTCCCGCGCGGTACCCGAAGTGCACGTCGTCCGCGAGCACATCGCGGCCGTCCGGAGTCGCGGAGCCGTCGCCCGCGTCCGGTTCGATGTCCCGTACGCCCACCAGGCGGGCCAGCGAGACCTGGGCGACCTGCAACTCGTCGTACCACCGGAGGATGATCCCCAGCGGATCGACGAGCATCTGTGCGATGAGTGCGCCGGTGGCCAGCTGGCCGACGCCGATCCAGCCCTGGAGGACGAACACTCCGCCGATCATCAGGACGGAGCAGAGCACGAGGGTGTGGGTGAAGGTGATGACCGGGAAGAGGACGGAGCGCAGGTAGAGCGTGTGTCGCTCCCATGCCGTCCACTCCTTGATGCGGCGCTCGGACAGCTCCACGCGGCGCTTGCCGAGCCGGTGCGCCTCCACTGTGCGCCCCGCGTCGATGGTCTCGGCCAGGGCGGCGGCGACGGCCGCGTACCCGGCGGCCTCCGAGCGGTACGCGGACGGCGCCCGCTTGAAGTACCAGCGGCAGCCGACGACGAGGAGCGGCACCGCGACAAGGAGGGCGGGCGCCAGCGGCGGCGCGGTCACGGCGAGTCCGCCGATCAGCAGCGCCGCCCACACCACGCCGATCGCGAGCTGCGGCACCGCCTCCCGCATGGCGTTCGCGAGCCGGTCGACATCCGTGGTGATCCGCGAGAGCAGGTCCCCTGTTCCGGCGCGTTCGAGCACACCCGGCGGCAGCCCGACCGAACGGACGAGGAAGTCCTCGCGCAGATCGGCCAGCATCCGCTCACCGAGCATCGCGCCGCGAAGCCGCACCTGCTGGACGAAGAAGGCCTGGACGACAAGGGCGAGGGTGAAGATCCCGATGGTGCGCGCGAGGTGGAGGTCGCGGGCGCTGTCCGAGACGTTCTCGACCAGGTCGCCCAGCAAGTAGGGGCCGGCCATCGAGGCGATCACGGCGCATGTGTTGACCGTGACGAGCAGGGCGAAGGCCCGGCGGTGCCGCTGGACCAGCTCGCGTACGTAGGCCCCTACCGTCGCGGGCGCGCCGACGGGCAGGGTGTCCGCGGTGGTCGGGGCCGCCGGGTCGTATTCCGGTGGCGCCAGGCCGATCATGCCGTCTCCTCGATGTCGTAGTCGGTCAGAGTCGCCGGGGCAGTCCGTCCGTCCCCCAGCGAGGCCGGTGCCCGCTCCTCGTCCGTCTCGCGCGTCACGACCGCCCGGTAGCGCGGTTCGCTGTGCACCAGTTCGCGGTGCTCGCCCACCGCCGCGACCTCGCCCCCGTGGAGGAAGACGACGCGCTCGGCCCGGTCGAGGAGCAGCGGCGACGACGTGAGGACCACGGTCGTACGTCCGCCGCGCAGCTCCTTGATGCCGTCGGCGACCCGCGCTTCGGTGTGCGAGTCGACGGCGGACGTCGGCTCGTCGAGCACGAGGACATCCGGGTCGGCCACCAACGAGCGGGCCAGCGCGAGGCGTTGCCGCTGCCCGCCCGACAGGGAGCGTCCGCGCTCCGTGACGTGGGCGTCCAGCGGAGCCTCGTCCACCGACGCCTGCGCCAGGGCGTTCAGGACGTCCGAGCACTGCGCGGCTTCCAGGGCCTTGTCGGCGCTCACCGCTCCCGATGCCGGTACGTCGAGGAGTCCGCGAAGCGTGCCGGACAGCAGGACCGGGTCCTTGTCCTGTACGAGGACGGCGGTGCGGGCGGTGGCCAGTGACACCTCGTCGAGGGCCACCCCGCCGAGCAGCACGGACGGCAGCTCCTCCGCGCCGTCGAACGCGGCGTGCCCGCCGAGCCGTTCGGCGAGCCGCCCCGCCTCGTCCGGGTCGCCGCACACGACGGCGGTGAGACGGCCCGCGGGGGCGAGGAGCCCGGTCGCCGGGTCGTAGAGGTCACCTGCGGGCGTCCCGTCGTCGTCGCGCCGCCCGCCGCCGGGCTGCCCGCCGGGATGCGTGGTGCGCTCCAGGGACAGCACCCGTGCGGCACGCTTGGCCGAGGGACGCGAGAAGCTGTAGGCCATCGCGATCTCCTCGAAGTGCCGCAGCGGGTACGTCAGCATCGTGACCGCGCTGTAGACGGTGACCAGTTCGCCGACGGTGATCCGGCCGTCGCGGGCCAGGTGTACGCCGTGCCAGACGACCGCGATGAGCAGCAGTCCTGGCATCAGCACCTGGATCGCCGAGATCGTCGCCCACATGCGGGCACTGCGTACGGCGGCCGTACGCACTTCCTGCGAGGCCCGGCGGTAGCGGTCGAGGAACAGTTCCTCGCCACCGATGCCGCGCAGCACCCGCAGCCCCGCCACAGTGTCCGAGGCCAGTTCGGTCGCCCGCCCGGCCTTCTCCCGCTGATGGTCGGCACGCTTGGTGGCGCGCGGCAGCAGTGGCAGCACGGAGAGCGCGAGGACCGGGACGCCCACGGCGACGACAACGCCGAGGGCGGGCTGGTACACGACGAGGCCCACACAGACCAGGACGACCGTGAGCGCGGCCGCCATGAACCGCGAGATCGATTCGACGAACCAGCCGATCTTCTCGACGTCCCCGGTGGAGACCGCGACCACCTCACCAGCGGCGACGCGCCGCGTGAGCGCGGAGCCGAGCTGTGCGGTCTTGCGGGCCAGCAGCTGCTGGACGCGGGCGGCCGCGGTGATCCAGTTGGTGACCGCCGTGCGGTGCAGCATGGTGTCGCCCAGGGCGATGCCGATGCCGCACAGCGCCATCACCGCGCCCGCCACGGCGAGCCGCCCGCCGGAGCGGTCGATCACGGCCTGCACGGCGTAGCCGACCAGGTACGGGAGCACCGCGATGGCCCCGAAGTGGAGCAGACCCCAGGCGAGCGCTTTCAGCTGGCCGTCGAGCTGATTCCGCCCGAGCCAGCGCAGGAAGTGAGGGCCCGAGCGGGCATCCGGCATACCCGGGTCGGTGTACGGAAGATCGCGAATCTGCATGACGTCCCAGGTCTAGGAGAGGGGGTCGTCGGTTCGGCGGAGAGTGCCGGCGTGAACGGACGGCCGTGAACGAGCACGAACGAGAGGAGTGAGAAGGCAGAACGAGCGGAGGTAAACGAGCGGGAAAACGAGCGGAGGCAGAGGCAACAGGCGGCGGTAACAGCCCGTGAAAGGTTCGCCTCGTACGGTCGCGCGAAGCAAACGATTTTCCGTCGGAGAGTAAAGATTCGGCCGGTTCTCTGCCGGGGACAGGGCGCCGGGACGGTCCGCGTGAACCGGGTGCGACCATGGACGAATGCGTATAGCCGGTGCGGTGCGAGTGGCGGCCGCGGTCGCGGCCTGCGGTGTTCTCCTGACGTCCTGCGGAAGTTCGGACGACGGGGCGGGGGCCGAGGGGAAGCAGGACGGGGCGGGCGGGAATCGGGCGAAGGGCGCCGAGGCGTCGGCGACGACCGACCTCAAGCGCATCCCCGACGTGGGCGACGGCCTCCAGAACAAGATCCCCAAGGGCTCCCGGCAGGTCGTAGCGGTCTACGGAGAGGGCGTGGACTCGGCCAAGTCCACCGTCGTCCTGTACACGAAATCGGGCTCGACGTGGGACAAGACCCGCAGCTGGGCGGCGCACAACGGCAAAAAGGGCTGGACCACCGCCCACCACGAGAACGACAAGCGCAGTCCGGTCGGCGTCTTCACGCTCACCGACGCGGGCGGCGTCCTCGCCGATCCGGGCGCGAAGTTCCCGTACACGCGGAGCGCCTCGATGCAGGCCCCGCACTACTGGGCCAAGTCGCACTGGCACGACTTCGACTACGTCGTCGCCATCGACTACAACCGCGCCAAGGGCACCCCGCCCAACGACCCGACCCGCCCCCAGGGCCAGTCGAAGGGCGGCAGCATCTGGCTGCACATGGACCACGGCAGTGGTACGTCGGGCTGCGTGAGCCTGTCGAAGCCGGGCATGGAGTACCTCCTCAAGAACCTCGACCCGAAGCAGCGTCCTGTCGTGGTGATGGGCGACAAGGCGAACCTCGAGAAGTAGCCCCCGCGTGACGCCGGCGGACTCCCCGGAACGCATTGCGGTGATCGTCGACTCCCCGTAGAAATCCCCCATGAGACGACGAGTCATGTCCATGCTCGCCGGGGTCACCCTCGCGGCGAGCACACTCTTCAGCGCGGGCCCGGCGGCGGCCGACACGCCCCCACCGGAGTTCGGCAACGACTGGCACGACCCGGTCACGGCTGCACCACCCGTCCCGAAGCCGCACACCAAGTCCTGCGAAGTGACCGTGGCTGAGGCGCAGTTCAAGGACTTCACGCCCTACAAGGGCACCTACGCCCCGCCCGGGAAATGCGGCGCGGGGGACTGGGGCAAGGTGGTCCTGCGGCTCGACGGAAAGGTCAAGGGCCGGCAGTACGACCGCCTCGGCTATCTCCGCATAGGTGGCGTCGAGGTTTTCCGTACGTCCACCCCGGAGCCGTCGGCCGACGGCATCACCTGGTCCGTGGAGAAGGACGTCACGCGCTACCGCGAGACCTTGGGGCACGACCAGCGGGTCGAGATGCTCATCGGGAACGTCGTCAACGAGACGTACACGGGAGTCATCGACGTCAAGGCGACTCTGACGTTCTACGCGGCGGAGAAGGCGGACGGGGTGGACCGAGCCGTGAAGGGCAAGCAGTCACCCCCCGACCGCGTCCTGCCCCTGGGCGAAGGCACAACCCTCACCACGCCCCGCAACAGCGAACGTATCGTCGCCGAGGTCTACGCGACCGGCTCCGGCGGCGGCTGCGAGGAGTACTGGTATCTGACGGTCCCGGACGCGGCGCCGTACTCCTGCAAGGCGGAGGACGGTCCCTACCGCGAGGTGCAGGTCACGGTCGACGGTCAACTCGCCGGTGTCGCAACCCCGTTCCCGACCGTGTGGACGGGCGGCTGGTCCAACCCCTTCCTCTGGTACGTGATTCCAGGCCCCCGCGCCTTCGACATCAAGCCCATCGAGTACGACCTGACGCCCTTCGCCGGGCTGCTCAACGACGGCCGCCCGCACCAGGTGGAGGTGTCCGTCGCGGGCAGGCCGGAGGCGACGACCGGCTGGCACACCCCGACCAACATCCTGATCTGGCAGGACGAGAAGAGTGCGCACGTCACCGGCAAGCTGACCGCGCACAAGGCTGGTGACCTTGCCAGCAAGGCCACGTACACGCCCGGTTCGCCGGAGCGCGAGCACCGTCTCGACACCTCGGGAAGCCACCGGCTCAGCGTCTCGGGATATGTCGACACCTCCCACGGCCGCGTCGAGACGACCGTCACCCGCGCGCTCGCCAACACCTCCGTCCACCGCTGGACCGACGGCGAGTCGAAGGACGCGCTCAAGTCCCGCTGGACCGACCGCGAGACGGTCACCACCGACGGCCGCGCGATCCGCACCGACCGGACGTACACGATGGACGGCACGACGACGCTCGGCACCGGCGACCGGCTGCGCACCGAGATCGCCCTGGGTGACCGGGCGGAGAAGGTCACCACGAACGACGGCCGTCGCACCGCCCGTTCGGTGACCGACGACCGCTACGACGGTGACGCCACGTACACGTCGAACGTCCCGCGCGAGGACCGACATGCCGTCGGCACCTCCCGTGAGCGCTACCGCGTGTACGGCGACGGCGGTTGCTACGACCGCACGCTGGCCACTGAGCAGGGAACCCTGACGGTGAACCGGCAGCGCTGCTGAACCCCCCGTTCCGCTCCGGCGGTTTGGAGCAAGATCCAAGATTTACGCCGATGTGATCTGGAGGTCTTTTACGGAAGCGGGCACTCCGCCATAGTGGCGCCTCGCGGAAACAAATTTCCGTATGGCAGAAGTCACTGGAAGTCTCAACTCAGGAGTGCCCGTGCCGCAGTCCGTACCGTCCCTACCGCGACGCGTAGCACGCACATTGCGCACCTCACTGTTCGCGCAGGTCGCCTGCGCGCTGGTGATCGGAGTCGTCGTCGGACGGCTGTGGCCCCATGCGGGCACAGCCGTCCAACCGCTCGGCGACGGCTTCGTACGTCTCATCAAGGCGATGATCGCTCCGCTCGTCTTCTGCGTGGTCGTCGCCGGAATCACCAAGGCCGGAGACCTCAAGGCCTTCGGCCGTATCGGGCTCAAGGCCCTCATCTGGTTTGAGGTCGCGACCACTGTTGCCCTCGTCATCGGGCTGCTCGCCGGGAACCTCGTCAGCCCCGGCACCGGCATGAACGTTGACCCCGCCAAGCTCGACGCGTCCGCCGTCGATGCGAAGACCGGCGGCGGTGAGCTCCCGTCGACCAGCGATTTCATCCTGCACTCGCTGCCCGACAGCGCGATCGGCGCCTTCGCCGAGAACTCGCTGCTCCAAGTCCTCGTCCTGTCCTGCCTGGTGGGTGCCGCGCTGCTGCACCTGGGCAACTCGAAGGTCCCCGCGATCCTGCCCGCCATCGAGCAGGGGCAGGAGGTCGTCTTCGCGATCGTCGGCTTCATCATGAAGCTGGCGCCGCTCGCCGTCTTCGGTGCGACCGCGCATCTGGTGGGGGAGTACGGTCTCGGAGCCCTGTCGACATACGGCAAGCTCATCGGTGTCTGTTACGCGGTGGCCCTGATCTTCCTCGTCCTGCTCGGCGTCGCCCTGAAGGCGCTGACCGGCCTGAGCCTGTGGAAGTTCGTCCGCTACACGCGCGAGGAGATGCTGCTCGCGCTCGGCACGGCATCGAGTGAGACCGTCATGCCGCGCATGATGCAGAAGCTGCGCCAGGCGGGCTGCCGCGACGACGCGGTGGGCCTGGTCCTGCCGACGGGCTACTCCTTCAACCTCGATGGTGCCTCGATCTATCTCTCCGTCGGTACGTTGTTCATCGCGCAGGCCGTGGGAGTGGACCTGAGCCTGGGGCAGCAGCTCACCGTCGTCCTCGTCCTCATGCTGACCAGCAAGGGCATGGCGGGCGTGCCCGGTTCGGCGTTCCTCGCGCTGTCGGCCACCGCCTCCGCGCTCGGGGTCATCCCGGCGGGCGCGGTCGCGCTGCTCCTCGGTGTGGACCGCATCATGGACGCCATGCGCGTGGCGACGAACCTGCTGGGCAACTGTGTGGCGGTCCTTGTCGTCTCGCGCTGGGAGGGCGCTTTGGACACGGTCCGGGCAAAGAAGGTCCTCTCCGGAGAGATCGCCTTCGTACCCGAACAGACGGAGTCGGCCGAGTCGGTGGTGGAGCCCGGCAGCGCCGATGTGAGCACCGCCGGGCCCAAGTCCCTTACGCCTTCGGCTTCTGAGAGTCCACTCCCGGCCGAGCCTTCTTCCACAGCCCGCGAGTGAAGTCGGGGATCTCCTGCGGCGCGCCCTTCGCCTTGATCGACAGATGGCTCAGGGGCACGGGCGATGTCCAGGTCGCAGCGTCGTAGACATCGAAGTCAGGTACCAGGCCGAGCTGCATGGTCTGCATCAGACGGAAGATCATGATGTAGTCCATGCCGCCGTGCCCGCCGGGCGGGTTGGAGTGCTCCTTCCACAGCCAGTGGTCGAAGTCCGCGGCGTACTTGCCGAAGTCGCCCCACTCGTCGTTCGTGTGGTCCGGCTCGATGTAGATGCGCTCCGGATAGTCCTCGAAGACGCCCTTGGTGCCGCCGAGGCTGTTGATGCGGCTGTAGGGGTGGGGGGTCGAGACGTCGTGCTCCAGGCGGATCACCCGCCCCTTCGCCGTCTGGACGAGGCTGATCGTGCGGTCGCTCTCGATGTACGTCTCTTTCCAGCTGGGGTCACCCGCGGGCATGTGCGCCTTGCGGTACTCGGCGAGACCGAGGGCGGGGGTGCCGAAGCTGGAGATGTGGGTGACGCGGTCGCCGCGATTGATGTCCATGTAGTTGGAGACCGGGCCGAAGCCGTGGTTGGGGTAGAGGTCGCCGCGCAGCCGCGTGTGCCACAGGCGCCGCCACGGACCTTCGTAGTAGTCCGGGTCGAACATCAGGCCACGCAGGTCGTGGTTGTACGCGCCCGCCCCGTGCAGCAGATCACCGAACTTGCCCGCGTGGGCCATGCGCAGGACACGCATCTCGTTCTTTCCGTAGCAGCAGTTCTCCAACTGCATGCAATGTCTGCGCGTTTGCTCGGAGAGGTCGACCAGTTCCCAGAGCTGGTCGAGCTGGAGGGAGATGGGACACTCCACTCCGACGTGCTTGCCGTTCAGCATCGCCGTCTTGGCCATGTCGAAGTGCCAGTCCCAGGGCGTCGCCACGTACACGAAGTCGACATCACCGCGCTTGCACAGATTCTCGAAGTCGTGATCGCCCTTGGTGTACGTCGCCGGGGCCGGCTGACCCGCGTCGGTCACCTTCTTCGCGGCGGCCGCCGTCTTGTCCTTGACCGGGTCGCAGAGCGCGACGACCTTCACTCCCGGGATCGCGAGAAACAGGTCGATCATGCTGCCGCCGCGATTGCCGAGCCCGACGATGCCGACCCGCACCGTGGAACGCCGGTCGAACGGTACGCCGACCATGGTCTCGCCCTTGCGGGCGGGTGCACCGGCGGCCGTGGCCGCGGCTGCGGGCGTGCCCTGCGGGGCTTGTGCGTGGGCAGTGCCGCCGGTGAAGGCGCCGAGGCCGAGCCCGGCTCCGGCGAGGCCCGCGGTGCGGAGTACCGCACGGCGGGAGGCGCCGTCAGTGGAGTCGGCGGAGTCTTCAGGGGTCGCGGACTCGTCAGGGTTCGGTATCGCGTGCTCGTCGTGCATCGGACCTCCGTGGCTTGGATGCCTGCGCTGGAACGGATGCCACCCTGATGGGGGGATGGGCGTGGCGCAAGGTACCGAAGTGGCCAGGGAGTTGGATTTATTTCGCGTCGGTGCTCACGGACGGGTCGCGCGCTCCAGTTCCAGGAGGACGGAGTAGTAGTGACGGCCCGTCGCGTGGTCCATGCCGACCTCGCACATGCGGTTCGCCGAGAGATGCGCGTCGAAGTCGCGTGCGGTGACCTCCGCCGCCTCCTTGCGGGTCGCCGACTCCGTCAGCTCCTTGTGCAGCATCCCGCGGTCGCCCGCGAAGGCGCAGCAGCCCGCGTCGTCCGGGACGACGACCTCGTCCGCGCAGACCTCGGCGACGGCACGCAGCTGCGCCTCGTCGCCGAGGTGGCTCATGGAGCAGGTGGGGTGGAGGACGGCGGAGCCGACCGTGCGGTGCACCGTCAGGTGGGGGAGGAGCTCTTCCGCGGCCCAGACGAGGGAGTCGACGATGTTCAGCTCGCGGTGCAACTGCCGGTTGTCTTCGGTGAGATACGGCACGACCTCGTGCGCGATGCCGAGCGTGCAGGAGGAGGCGTCCACCACGAGGGGCAGCCTGCCGCCCGCGGTCCAGCCCCAGGCCGCCTCGACGATGCGATTGGCCATCAGTACGTTGCCTTCGTCGTACCCCTTCGAGTGCCAGATCGTCGCGCAGCATGTCCCCGCGACATCGTCCGGAATCCAGACGGGCCGCCCCGCGCGCGTGGAGACGGCGACCACGGCCTCCGGCAGGGAGCGGTCACCGGGACCGCCGAAGATGCGGTTGACGCACGCCGGGTAGTAGACGGCGCTCGCGCCCACGCGGGTGGTGTGCGGCAGCCTGCGGGCGGCGGCACCGGGGATGACCGGCAGCCACTCGGGGACCAGATCGGGGTGAACGGCCTTGCGTGCGGCGCGGGTCACCGTGGTCAGGAGCCGGTCGCTGATCCTGTCGGCCGCGGCCACCGCGAGCCGGGCGGAGGCCTCGACCGCCTTGAAATTCCTGGCGGCCAGCGCGGCCGCCTTCTCCTCGCGCGGCGAGTGCCTCGCGTGGCGGAAGTCCTTCATCAGGGCGCCCGTGTCGATGCCCACCGGGCAGGCCAGCTTGCAGGTCGAGTCGCCCGCGCAGGTGTCCACGGCGTCGTATCCGTACGCCTCGACCAGGCCGTCCTCGACCGGTGAACCCGCCGCCTGTCGCATCATCTCGCGGCGCAGCACGATCCGCTGGCGCGGAGTCGTCGTCAAGTCCTCGCTGGGGCAGGTCGGTTCGCAGAAGCCGCACTCGATGCACGGGTCGGCGATCAGCTCCACCTTGGGGATCGTCTTCAGGCCCCGGAGGTGGGCCTTCGGGTCGCGGTCGAGCACGATGCGCGGCGCGAGCACACAGTCGGGGTCGATGACCTGCTTGGTGCGCCACATCAATTCCGTGGCCTTCGGGCCCCATTCCAGCTCGAGGAAGGGCGCGATGTTGCGGCCCGTCGCGTGCTCGGCCTTGAGCGAACCGTCGAAGCGTTCGACGGTCAGTCGGCAGAATTCGTCCATGAACGCGGCGTAGCGCTCCACATCGGCGGGCTTCCCCGCGTCGAAGGCGAGCAGAAAGTGCAGATTGCCGTGCGCGGCATGTCCCGCGACGGCCGCGTCGAAGCCGTGCCGCGTCTGCAGTTCGAGCAGGGCGTCACAGGCGTCGGCGAGTCGGGACGGCGGCACCGCGAAGTCCTCGGTGATGAGCGTCGTCCCGGAGGGGCGCGATCCGCCGACCGCGGTCACGAACGCCTTACGCGCCTTCCAGTAGCCCCCGATCGTCTTCGCGTCCCGAGTGAACGCGTTGGTCACCGATGCGACCGGCGCGACGAGGTCGAGCCCTTCGACGACCTGGGCGGCAGCCGCCTCGAACGTCCCCTGATGTGCCGCGTCCGGCGCCCGGAACTCCACCAGGAGCGCGGCCGTCGACTTCGGGAGCTGCTTCCAGTCGGCGGGCACGCCCGCCACGCTGGTCGACGCGCGCAGTGTGTTGCCGTCCATCAGCTCGACGGCCAGTGCGCCCGCCTCGTTGAACAGCGGGACCGCCGCCGCGGCCGCGGAAAGGGACGGGAAGAACAGCAGGCCCGTGGTGACGCGTCGGTCGAGCGGAAGCGTGTCGAAGACGACCTCCGAAATGAACCCGAAGGTGCCCTCGGAGCCGACCATCAGGCCGCGCAGGATCTCGACGGGCGTCGCACCGTCCAGGAACGCGTCCAATCGGTACCCGTTCGTGTTCTTGATCTCGTACTTGGCGCGGATGCGGGCGGTCAGTTCCTGGTCGGCCTCGATCTCCCGTTTGATCGCCAGCAGGCCCTCGCACAGGGCGGGTTCCGCGTGCGCCAGCTGCTCGTCGGCGTCGGAATCCGCCGTGTCGACGACTGTCCCCGTCGGCAGGACGAAGGTGAGCGAGGCCACCGTCCGATACGAATTGCGGGTGATGCCCGCAGTCATCCCCGACGCGTTGTTCGCGACGACCCCGCCGATCGTGCAGGCGATCGCGCTCGCCGGGTCGGGGCCGAGCACCCGCCCGTGCCGGGAGAGCGTGGCATTGGCCCGCAGGACCGTCGTGCCGGGGCCGATGCGCGCCTGCTCTCCGTCGCCGATGACCTCGACTCCCGCCCAGTGCTTGCGCACGTCGACCAGGATGTCCTCGCCCTGGGCCTGGCCGTTGAGTGAGGTACCCGCCGCGCGGAAGACGACCTCGCGGCTCCTGCCGTGCGCGTACGACAGGACGGCGGAGACGTCGTCGATGTCCTCGGCGACGACCACGACCTGCGGCACGAAGCGGTAGGGGCTCGCATCGGATGCGTACCGCACGAGGTCGGAGATCTTCGTCAGGACCTTGTCGGCGCCGAGCAGTGCGGAGAGCTCCGAGCACAGCGGCTCGGGGGTGCCCTTGGCCTGCCGGTCCGGCACCCGGTCGTGAGCCGGGCCCTCCGTGCGCGACGCGGGACGCAGGGCTTCCGGCTTGGGCTCCAGGAACGGCATGAGCTCTCCTCAGCAGCTGCGGGCGTCCGGCACATCGAACAGTGCGTTCAGCAGGCCGCCGAGCTGCTCGCGCTGCTCGGCGTCCAGTGGAGCCAGGATGTCCTCTGCGGCGGCCCGGCGCGCGCTGCGCAGCTCCCTGAGTGCCTTGCGTCCCGCGTCAGTGAGCTCGATGCGGATCACCCGGCGGTTGGTGGGATCGGGGACGCGGCGCACGAGATCGCTGGCCTCCAGGCCGTCGACCAGGCTCGTCACGGCACGCGGCACCACTTCGAGGCGCTTGGCGAGGTCGGCCATGCGGGGCGGCGTCTCGTTGTGCACGAGGGTGCGCAGCAGGCGGGACTGGGCCGGGGTGATGCCGATCGGCACCAGATGGCGCTTCTGGATGCGATGCAGCCTGCGGGTCAGCCGCAGCAGCTGTTCGGCGAGCAGGCCGTCGGCGTCCGGGGTGTTCATGCGGGAACATTATCAGGACCTTGTGCATTGTGAGTATAGGTAACAGTGAGCTATGCTCCATCGCCTAGTCTTCGTCCAGTCATCGCCGGTCCGTGTGCCGGCGGCCGTCTCACCTCCCGTAGGAGCCCATGCCTCACGACGAACCCAAGTGGACACCGCAGCCCCCGGCCCCCGGCCAGGAGGAACAGCCGCGGCAGGTCCGCCGTATTCTGCGCCTCTTCCGCCCTTATCGCGGCCGCCTCGCGATCGTCGGCCTGCTGGTCGGCGCCGCTTCCCTGGTCTCGGTCGCCACCCCCTTCCTGCTCAAGGAAATCCTCGACACCGCGATCCCCCAGGGACGGACAGGCCTGCTGAGCCTGCTCGCCCTCGGCATGATCCTCAGTGCGGTCGTTACCAGCGTCTTCGGCGTCCTGCAGACCCTGATCAGTACGACGGTCGGGCAGCGCGTCATGCACGACCTGCGCACCGCGGTCTACGGCCGCCTGCAGAGCATGTCGCTCGCCTTCTTCACCAGGACCCGAACCGGTGAGGTCCAGTCCCGCATCGCCAGCGACATCGGCGGTATGCAGGCGACGGTCACCTCCACCGCCACCTCCCTGGTCTCGAACCTCACCAGCGTCGTCGCCACGATCGTCGCCATGCTCGCCCTCGACTGGCGTCTCACCGTCGTCTCGCTGCTCCTGCTCCCCGTCTTCGTGTGGATCAGCCGCCGTGTCGGCCGGGAGCGCAAGAAGATAGCCACGCAGCGGCAGAAGCAGATGGCCGCCATGGCCGCGACGGTCACCGAGTCCCTCTCCGTCAGCGGCATCCTGCTCGGCCGCACGATGGGCCGCGCGGACTCCCTGACCAAGTCCTTCTCCGACGAGTCCGAGCAGTTGGTCGACCTCGAGGTGCGGTCGAACATGGCCGGGCGCTGGCGCATGGCCGTCATCTCGATCGTCATGGCCGCCATGCCCGCCGTCATCTACTGGACCGCGGGCATCGCCTTTCAGGCAGGCGGCCCGACGGTCTCGATCGGCACGCTCGTCGCCTTCGTCTCGCTCCAGCAGGGCCTGTTCCGGCCCACGGTGAGCCTGCTCTCCACCGGCGTGCAGATCCAGACCTCGCTCGCGCTCTTCCAGCGCATCTTCGAGTATCTGGACCTGCCCATAGACATCACCGAGCCTGAGCACCCCGTGCGCCTGGACACGATCAAGGGCGAAGTCCGCTTCGAGGACGTCGAGTTCCGCTACGACGGCGACGACGACCAGAGCCGCCCGATACTCGACGGCATCGACATCACCGTCCCCGCGGGCGGCAGCCTGGCCGTCGTCGGCCCCACCGGCTCCGGAAAGTCGACCCTCAGCTACCTCGCGCCACGGCTGTACGACGTGACGGGCGGCCGCGTCACGATCGACGGCGTCGATGTGCGTGACCTGGACTTCGACACGCTGGCCCGTGCGGTCGGCGTCGTCTCGCAGGAAACGTATCTCTTCCATGCCTCGGTCGCCGAGAACCTCCGCTTCGCCAAGCCCGACGCCACGGACGAGGAGCTGACAGCGGCCGCCGGTGCCGCCCAGATCCACGACCACATCGCGTCCCTGCCCGACGGGTACGACACGGTCGTCGGCGAGCGCGGCCACCGCTTCTCCGGGGGCGAGAAGCAGCGCCTCGCCATCGCCCGTACGATCCTGCGCGATCCGCCCGTGCTCATCCTGGACGAGGCGACCAGCGCCCTGGACACGCACACCGAGCACGCCGTGCAGGAAGCCATCGACGCCCTGTCCGCCGACCGGACGACGCTCACCATCGCCCACCGTCTCTCCACGGTCCGCGGCGCGGACCAGATCGTGGTCCTGGATGCGGGCAGAATCATGGAGCGCGGCAGCCATGAGGAGCTTCTGGAGAGGGACGGCCGTTACGCCGCCCTGGTTCGGACAGACGCCCAACTGGAGCCAGCAAGATGAAGATATGCACGGAATGTCTGCATTTGCGGGATAATGTGCCCGCATGTTGCAGACCAAGACTCCGCGCCGGGGCACGATTCGACTGACGCGTCGGGGCCGGATCGCCCTGATCGCGACCGGAGCCTTCGCGGCGGTCACCGCCGTGGCGGTGCCGCTGCTGCTCCCGGACGACAACGCACGTCCCGAGTCCCTGACCATCCCCGAGGGCTGGCGCTCGGGCCAGGTCTACGGGGCCGTCGACAAGGCCCTCGGGGTGAGTGCAGGCACCACGAAGAAGGCCATCCCCAAGGCCGGCCTCAAACTCCCCAGTGACGCGGGCGGCAACCCCGAGGGTTACCTCTTCCCCGCGACATATCCCCTCAGTAGTCAGTCGACTCCCTCGTCCGTCCTGTCGTACATGGTGAACACCGCCACCAAGAGATTCGGCGGCGGTCAAGTGACGGCGGGCGCCGACCGGAACGCGGTGAACGTCTACCAGACCGTCACCATCGCGAGCATGATCGAGGCCGAGGCAGGTTCCAAGGCGGACATGGGCAAGGTCGCCCGAGTCATCTACAACCGCCTCGACCAGGGCATGCCGCTCCAGATGGACTCGACGATCAACTACGCCCTGAACCGTTCGACGCTGCACACCCGCGACCGCGACACAAAGATCAACAGCCCCTACAACACGTACACGCGCATGGGCCTGCCCCCCACTCCGATCGGCAACCCCGGCGAGGAGGCTGTGCGCGCGGCGACCAGCCCCGCGCGGGGCGACTGGCTGTACTTCGTGACGGTGAAGCCGGGAGACACTCGCTTTACGTCGAGCTTCGAGGAGCAGCAGAAGAACGTGGCGGAGTTCAACAAGAACAACAAGAAGAACGAGAACGACAAGAAGGCGTCCTGAGCCGAGGGCCCATCTGAAGGCCGAGAGGGGCGCCGCGTCACACGGTGACCGGCGTCCCTTCAAGCAACCGCTGAACGTCCCGCACGGCCGCCCGCCCCGCGCGATTCGCGCCGATCGTGCTGGCCGAGGGCCCGTACCCGACCAGGTGGACACGGGGATCGGTAGCGGCCCGCGTGCCTTCCACTCGGATCCCGCCCCCCGCCTCGCGCAGCCGCAGCGGCGCCAAGTGCTCGATCGCCGCCCGGAATCCGGTGGCCCAGAGAATGACGTCGGCATCAACGCGCCGCCCGTCGTTCCACTCCACGCCGCTCGGCGTGATGCGGTCGAACATCGGGAGCCGGTCGAGCACCCCGTCGGCCCGCGCCTGCCGGATGGCGTCGTTGACGGGAAGCCCGGTCACGGACACCACGCTCTGCGGCGCGAGCCCCTGCCGGACCCGCTCCTCGACCATGGCGACGGCCGAGCGCCCCCAGTTCTCGTCGAAGGGACCCTCGCGGAAGACGGGCTCCCGCCGAGTGACCCAGGTGGTCTCGGCAGCGTACGGAGCGATCTCCATCAGATGCTGCGTGCCGGACGCCCCGCCGCCCACGACGATCACCCGCTGCCCCTTGAAGGCCTCGGGCCCCGGATAGACGGCCGTGTGCAACTGCCGCCCACGGAAGGTGTCCTGCCCCGGATAGCGCGGCCAGAACGGCCGGTCCCACGTGCCTGTGGCGTTGATCAGCGTGCGTGTCGCCCAGGTCCCGGCCGACGTCTCGACGAGCAGCCGCCCGCCGTCGCCCTCGCGCACCTGGCGTACGTCGACGGGACGGTGCACCCGCAGGTCGAAGCGCCGCTCGTACTCCTCGAAGTACTCCCGGATGACCTCCGACGAGGGCCGCGCGGGGTCGGCGCCCGTGAGCTCCATGCCGGGCAGGGAGCTCATGCCGTGCACTTTGCCGTAGGTGAGCGAGGGCCAGCGGAACTGCCAGGCGCCGCCGGACCGGGGGGAGTGGTCGAGGACGACGAAGTCCCGGTCCGGCTCGAAACCGACCCTGCGCAGGTGATAGGCGCTGGACAGGCCCGCCTGCCCGGCGCCGATGACGACGGCGTCCACTTCTTGTGCTGCTTCTGGCGCTTCGCGCGCTTCGCGTGTGCCCGCGTCCCGTACCCCGATGTCGTTCACGTTTCTACTAACTCCATCGGGGCTCGGGATCTTCCCGCGTCGGCGCGCTCCGGGTCAGCGCCCCCCGGCCACCAGGAGCGGTGCGCCACCCGGAGCGGAAGCCGGACGCCCGTTCGCCGCGGGCACTCCGGACAGCTGGGACGCCGGGATCCGGGGGAGCAGCCCACGCGCCGCCAGGTCCGGGATCACGCCCTCGCCGAACCAGTACGCCTCCTCCAGATGGGGGTAGCCGGACAGGACGAAGTGCTCGACGCCGAGCGCGTGATACTCCTCGATGCGGTCGGCGACGTCCGCGTGGCTGCCGACGAGCGCGGTGCCCGCGCCACCCCGCACAAGACCGACACCCGCCCACAGATTCGGCGAGATCTCCAGGTCGTCGCGGGAACCGCCGTGCAGCGCCAGCATCCGCTGCTGGCCGACGGACTCGCTGCGGCCCAGCGCCTGCTGGGCGGCGGCGATGGTGTCCGGGTCGAGGTCGTCGAGCAGCCGGTTCGCGGTGGCCCACGCCTCGGCGGCGGAGTCGCGCGAGATCGTGTGCAGCCGGATCCCGAAACGCACCGTCCGCCCCTGCTCCTCGGCGAGCCCGCGAATCCAGTCGATCTTCTTCTTGACCTGCTCCGGCGGCTCACCCCAGGTCAGATACACATCCGCGTGCCGCGCCGCCACCGGCCCGGCCGCAGCCGACGAACCACCGAAGAAGACCTCGGGCAGCGGGTCCGGCGGCAGCGCGGTAAGACCGCCCTCGACGTTGTAGTGCTCGCCACGGAAGTCGAAGGGCTTTCCGCCCCACGCGCCCCGCACGACGGACAGGAACTCATCGGTACGTTCGTAACGGCGATCGTGATCGAGATGGTCGCCGAAGCGCCGCTGCTCGGTCGAGTCGCCGCCGGTGACGACGTTCAGGAGCAGCCGACCGCGCGTGATGCGCTGGTAAGTGGCCGCCATCTGCGCGGCGAGCACAGGGGAGATGACGCCCGGCCGGAACGCCACGAGGAACTTCAGCCGCTCCGTGTGCTGGGCGAGCGCGACCGTCGTCAGCCAGGCGTCCTCGCACCAGGTGCCGGTCGGGGTCAGCACGGCCTCGAAGCCCAACTGCTCGGCGGCCTTGGCGATCTGGATCAGATAGTCGATGTCGGGGGCCCGTATCCCGCTCACCGGCGTGACACGGGAGCGGGTGATGCCGCCGTCGGTGTAGGCGTGCCGGTCGACAAGGGTACGGCCGTCGCCGCCGGTCGGCAGGAACCAGTTGAGGTGGACGGTCATCGTCAGGACTCCTTGTTGTACGTACGCGGCTTGCTGGTCGAGGGCGGCAGGCTGCCGTTGAAGCGGGTGTCGACGAAGTCACCGAAGTCGATGCGGCGCGGAATCAGCTTCAGGCCGGTGAAGGTGTCCGCGATCTCCTGCTCGGACGTGACCGCGTTCTTGTCCACGGCCACCGGGACACGCGTGCCGTTGGTGCGCTTGACGGAGGCGAGGGCCACCTCGTAAGGCAGTCCGGTGTCCTTCGCCCAGACCTTCGCCCATGCCTCCGGGTGCTCGTAGACCCAGGCCTGTGCCTTGCGCAGCCGCCTGAGGTAGTCGTCGATCGCCGCGGACTTCTTCTTGTCCTTCAGCGCGTCCGGCGCCGCCACCTGGAAGCTGAGGCCGTTCACCACCCCGTCCCCATCGGTCAGGACGCGCCCCGTCTTCCCTTCGAGCACCTGCGAGGTGTATGGGTCCCAGACGGCCCAGGCGTCCACCTTGCCGCTGGTGAACGCGGCAAGCGCGTCAGCCGGCTGCAAATACTTGACCTTGACGTCCTTGAAGCTGAGCCCCGCCTTCTTGAGGGACGCGACCAGCTGGAAGTGCGCCGACGAACCCTGCGCGACGGCGACGGACTTGCCCTTGAGGTCCTTGGCCTTCTTCAGGGACGAGTCGTTCGGGACGAGGATCGCCTCGCCCGTCGCGGTGCCATGGCTCGCGGCCACCACGGAGATCTTCGAGTTCGCCCCGGCGGCGAAGACGGGCGGCGTGTTGCCGACCGCGCCGACGTCCACGGCCTTGGCGTTGACAGCCTCCAGGAGTGGCGGCCCGGAGGTGAAGGTGGACCACCGGATCTTGTACTTCAGGTCGTCGAGCTCCCCGGCCGCGCGCAGCACGGCCTCCGAACCACCCTTCTGGTCACCGACGTTGAGGGTCAGTGACCCCTTCCCGTCGGTCCGGCCACCACCGCCGGATGAGCTGTTGGCAGAGGAGGAGCCGGAGCAGGCGGCGAGGAGCAGGGCCAGGGGGAGGAGCAGGGCGGGGGCGGCGAGGTGTCGTCGCATGGAGAGTCCGATCGGTGTGGTCGTGCTGTTCAGGGGAGGGGGTTTTCAGGCGGCGGCGGGTGCGTCGCGTGTTGCGTCATGCGTGTCGGGCGGATCGACGCCGAGGCGCAGCAGAAGCTCGGCGCGCAGCTCTGCGAAGCGCGGATCGGAGATGTCGCGCGGCCGGTCGAGATCGATCTCGGTCTCGTACGCGATGCCCCCCTCGTCCATGACCAGCACGCGATCAGCGAGAAGTACGGCTTCCTCGACGTCATGTGTGACAAGCAGGACGGCGCACCCGCGCCGCTGCCACAGTTCATCGACAAGACGCTGGGCCTTGACGCGGGTGAGCGCGTCGAGCGCGCCGAACGGCTCGTCGAGCAGCAGCAGATCGGGCTCGCGCACCAGGGCGCGGGCCAGCGAGGCACGCTGGGCCTCTCCGCCGGAGAGTGTCTTGGGCCATGCGTTCGTACGATGCTTAAGACCGACCTCCTCCAACGCCCGCTCGGCGACGCCCCGTTCGGGCTTTCCCTGCAGGCCGAGCAGGACGTTGCGCCATACGCGCTTCCAGGGCATGAGCCGCGGCGCCTGGAACGCGACGGCCTTGCGGCGCGGCACGAGGACGGTGCCCTCGATGTCCCGGTCGAGCCCGGCCAGGATGCGCAGGAGGGTCGACTTCCCGCATCCGCTGCGTCCGAGCAACGCGACGAACTCACCCGGTTTCACATCGAGGTCGAGCTGGTCGATGACGGCGCGCCCGTCGAAGGAGCGGGTCAGGCCTTGGACGCGTACGGCCGAAGGGGTGCGCGTCGTGGACGTCTTGGGGGTCACCGGCCGGTGAACGTCGGTCGCCATTGCAGCAGCAGCCTTTCGAGGGTGCGGACGATGAAGTCGGCGATGAGGCCGAGGAAGGCGTAGACGATCAGGCAGACGACGATCACGTCGGTCCGCAGGAAGTCACGCGCCTGGACCATCAGGAAGCCGATCCCGGAGTCCGCGTTGATCTGCTCGGCGAAGACGAGGGCGAGCCAGGCGATGCCGAGGGAGTAACGCAGGCCGGTCATCGCCCCCGGCAGCGCGCCCGGCAGGATGACGTGCCGCACGAGCCCCCACCGGGAGAGCCCGAGGGACTCCCCGGCCTCGATGAGCTGCGAGTCGACCCCGCGGATGCCTGCGTAGACGTTCAGATAGAGCGGGAACGAGACACCCAGTGTGATGATGGCGATCTTGGGCGCCTCACCGATGCCGAACCAGATGATGAACAGCGGGATGAGCCCGACGAACGGCACGGTGCGAAGCATCTGCACGCTCGCGTCGACGAGGTCCTCGCCGACGCGAAAGAGCCCGGAGACCAGCGCGAGCGCTGTCCCGACGACGGTGCCGAGCAGCAGCCCCACCGCGACGCGCTGAAGCGACACGCCCATGGCGGAGGTCAGCGACCCGTCCCCGATGAGGTCACCCGCGACGCCTGCGATGGTCCCCGGGGAAGCGAGGACGTCCTTGGTCAACACCCCTGTGACGCTGAGGAGTTGCCACAGGGCGAGGAGTGCGAGAGGGCCTGAGGTGCGGCGGAGCCAGCGGGGGACGCGGGTGCGGCGGGTGGATGAGGGGACGATGGGGACGAGGTCGGACTCGATGGGTGGCTCGGTGCCCTTGGAGGGCGGGGATTTTGATATATCCGAAATGTCGGATTCGGTATCCGGCGGGGCATGACTAATGCTCATGGGCGCTCCACGGCAGGGGCGAGGGATGCCTGAAGGCCTACGCGCGGGACGGAGAGATCAACCGCGCGAAGGCGCAAGCAAGGCAGGGAAAAGCGAAGAGGGAGAGAAGGCTGAGGGGCCTGAGAGGGGCGTCAGCAGCAGCCGCGACGACACGCAGCGGAAGCCACCCGCAGCAGGTCGATGTGACCGCGCGTGGTGAGCAGAGCTGAACGCAACATGCCGCAGAACGTAGCCAGATCGCCCACGCATGGTCAATGGCGTCTCGAAAGGCGGACACCAAGTATCAGCACATGGGAGCGTGGTGAGGGACGATGGACGCATGTCCGACGCTTTCACCACCCGTGTCCTGAACGTCACCACTGGCTCGACCGAGACGATCGTCGACCTCACCCACGACTGTGAGACCTTCCTCCGGGAAGCGGCGAGCGGCCGCGACGGTCTGTTGAACGTCTTCGTCCCCCACGCGACCGCGGGCATCGCGATCCTGGAAACGGGCGCGGGCAGCGACGATGATCTGCTGGCCGCGCTGCACACCCTGCTCCCGGCCGACGACCGCTGGCAGCACCGCCACGGCACGCCCGGCCACGGCCGGGACCACGTCCTGCCCGCGCTGGTGGCGCCTCATGCGACGTTGCCGGTGCTGGGGGGTCGCCTTGAGTTGGGGACGTGGCAGTCGGTGTGTCTGGTGGATACGAACATCTCCAACACCGAGCGGCAGGTCCGGTTGAGCTTCCTCGGCTGAACGGAACCGAACCGTGGCGGTATTCGGCACATGGGTCGCCACAGTTTCACGATCACTCCTGCGTGATCATGAGCACCATTACGGGTCTGCCGCGTAGACACAGGCGTCCACGCGGCAGGCCCGTAACCGTGAGAGCAGGGCGTCATCGCGCGTGCACATGCACGGCACTTCACCGTTCGTGCGGTGTCAGTTGAAGTCGGCGCGGCGCTTCTCGCACCACCACGTGCGGTGGCCCGAGTGGGGGCGGCCTGCTTGACGAGGCGCCACGCAGGCCCGCACGGTGCGAGTTACCTACCCCGTGGGCCTGTTCAGACGCAGATCACGATCTTTCCTCGGGTGCGTCCGCGCTCGGCGTGCGCGTGGGCGTCGGCGATCCGCTCCAGGGGGTAGGCCTGTTCGATACGGGGTGTGTAGCGGCCTTGCCGGCCCAGTTCCGCGGCCGCGGACAGGAGGGTGGAATCGTTCTCCGCGTTGACCACATGCGTACCCAGGCGCTGCCCGCCCGCATGGTCGGCGACCGTCGCGACGCGCGTCGGGTCACCTGTGATCGCGACGAGGTCGTCCAGCGATCCGGAGGCCGCGGTGTCGAGCGCTGTGTCGACTCCGCGCGGGGCGAGAGTGGACAGACGCTGCGCGAGGCCGGGGCCGTAGGTGGTGGGAATGGCGCCGAGTGCGGTGAGGAACTCGTGGTTGCGTTCACTGGCTGTCCCGATCACAGTGGCACCTCGCGCTACCGCGATCTCGACCGCCGCGCTGCCCACGCCACCGGCGGCGCCCTCGACGAGAAGGGTGCGCCCCGCGAGGGAGCCGAGCGCGTTCAGGCCGCCCATCGCGGTCACTGACGCGAGACCGGCGCCCGCGGCCTGCTCGTCGTTCCACGTGTCGGGAGCGTGGGCCCAGGCCGAGAGGATGAACAGCTCCGCGGTGGCGCCGGTGACACCGCCCAGCCCGAAGACGCGGTCGCCGATGCTCACCCCCTGCACTCCGTCACCGATCTCGTCGACCACCCCGGCGGCGTCGCGCCCGGGAACGGCGGGTAGTTCCAGGGGAATCAGCTGCTGAAGGGCGCCGGCGCGCAGCTTCCAGTCGATGGGATTGACACTGGCCGCCGCGACGCGGACACGGATCTCACCAACTCCGGGGTGCGGGTCGGGGGCCTGCTCGATCACCAGGCTCTCCGCTCCGCCGTATTCGTGGAACCGGGCTGCGCGCATCATGGTCTGCCTTACTTTGACGGGCCGGAATGACGTGTTCATCCGACGCTCGTCACTCTAGAACCTGACGTTGACGTGAGGTGCAAGCCGCAACTGCCGCCCGGCCGGAGGAGGGTGGGCGCGGATGGGTGAGGTTGCCGAGCGGGCGGGGGTGAGCGGCGTGGGGGCCTGCGCCACTACGAGGCTGCCCCGGAGCCGGTACTGCTAGCCTAAAGAACCTGACGTCAACGTGAGGTATGAGCGGGAAGGGAGCGGCCGGCGTCATGCGCATCGGACAGCTTGCCAGGCGGTCAGGGGTCAGCGTGCGGGCCCTGCGCTACTACGAGGAGCAGCGGCTCCTTGAATCGGCGCGGACCTCCGGTGGGCAGCGTGACTATCCCGACGAAGCCCTGGAGCGGGTCCAGCTCATCCAGGACCTCTTCGCGGCAGGCCTCTCCAGTCGTACCGTCGTCGAACTCCTGCCGTGCGTGAGCACCGGCGTCGCGACCCCCGCCATGCTCGACCAGCTCGTCACCGAACACGACCGCATCGCCGCACGCATCGAGGACCTGACCCGGGCCAAGACCAAACTCGGCCGCGTGATCGAGAATGTGGCCGCGGCGAACGTGGCGCAGGACTGATCAACCCGTCGCGAGGGGTGGGGCCCCGACCTGTCCGGCAGCTACCGGGCACTGGCCGATCACGGGAAGCCCCAGTCGTATCCGGAGGCGTCGAAACAGCGTTCGTCGCTCTCGCTGCCCCGGACACACGCCGGGCAGCGGTGGGCAGGGCGGGCCAGCAGAGCAGGCCACGGCTGCGCGCTGCTCCGGATAGACGCAGATCTCCCCCTTGCCGGTGATGTCGTCGAGATGCTCGCCCGGCCGCATGGGCGGGGCCGGTGCCCAGGGGTGACGTGTTCGACGTGCCGGCCCTTGCCGATCTTCGTCCTGCGCTCCTGAAGAGAGCGGGTTACTTTGACCAGGTTTTCACCGATTTCGGTTCATCCACCCTACGCCCTGTAGGGCGACGAAGACCCTGCTGCTTGTGGGGGCGAAAGGTGGGCGATGGTCAAGACCTTGAGTGTCCCGCGCGTCGAAATGGAGCACGGCGGCCCGATGCCCGCCGTGCGCGCCCCGCGACGCACCGGAGGCCGACGCTGGCCGGCGGCCGTGGCGGCCGTCTTCGTGCTGGCCCAACTGGCACTCGTGCGGCCCGGGATGGGTCTCGGCTGGGATGAGGCGGTGTATGTCAGCCAGGTCAGTGGTCATGCCCCGTCGGCGTTCTTCAGCGCACCCCGCTCCCGTGGGATCTCCCTCCTTGTCGCGCCGATCGCCTCGTGGTCGTCGTCCACCTCCCTCCTGCGGATCTATCTCGCTCTGCTGTCCGGACTCGGCCTGTACCTGGCGCTGCGCGCCTGGCGCGGGCTGTTCCCCGTGCGGGTGGTGGCCCTCGGCGGCGCCCTGTTCGCGTCGCTCTGGGTGACCGTGTTCTACGGCCCGGAGGTCATGCCCAACTACTGGGTCGCGATCGGCGCCCTGACGGGTGTCGGCTACTTCCTGCGCGCCCATGCGGACCGCTTCGACCGGGCCGCGCTGTGGGGCGTGGGCGCGAGCGCGGCGTTGATGGCGTGGATGCGGCCCATCGACGCCGTCTGGGTGACCCTCCCGCTGCTCGCTCTGGTCGTGTGCGTCCGGCGATGGCGGCGAGCGCGGCTCCTTGCGGCGCTCTTCGCGGGGCTTGGGACGGGGGCTGTCGGCTGGGTCGCCGAGGCGTACGTCAGTTTCGGTGGTCTGGGCGCGCGACTGGCTGATGCCTCCCGGATCCAGGGCGGCCTCGGCTGGAACATCGCCATCGGCGACCAGCTGCGCAGCCTGGGCGGCACCACCCTGTGCCGGCCGTGCTCCAGTTCCCTTCCGGGGGTGGAAGTGGTCGCGTGGTGGGTAGCCCTGCCGTTGCTCGCCGCACTGGGGCTCGCGGTCGCGGTCAGGGCCCGGCGCACCGCGCACACACTCCTGCCGCTGGCCTGCGCCACGACGGCGAGCATCCCGTACCTGTTCATGATCGGATACGCCGCGCCGCGCTTCCTGCTGCCCTTCTACGCGCTGCTTGCCATCCCGGTCGCCGACGCCCTCGTCCACCTGGTCACCACCCCTCGCCCAGCGTGGCGACCGGTGGTCCTGACGCTGGTGGCGTTGGTCGGCGCCGGGCATCTGGCCGTGCAGTACGCCGTGTTGGAGAACGCCGTCGACCGCTCCACCAACGGCCGCAGGGACTGGGCCCGCACGGCATCCGAGCTCCATCGTCTCGGCGTACGGCCGCCGTGCCTGCTGACCGGGGACGAGGCCCTGCCGATCGCCTTCTACGCCGGGTGCTCCTCCGCTCAGACACAGGGCCACAACGCCAGCGCCACCCGGGCGGACATCCTGCGGACCGCACGGCACACGCCGACGGCCACCCTGGCCGCGGCGGAGGACGAGCCGCCGGAGTACGCCCGCGACTGGCCGTCCCACTGGTTCGGGGACCGGCGCATCCAGGTGAGCCCCGCGGCAGGCGCCCGGCCCGCCCGGCTCAGCGAACCGCGGGGCTGAGCTCCCGCAGGACCGCCTGTCCCGTCGCGCGGTGTTCGGCGGCCGCGGCCGGATCCGTCTCGTCGAGCACGGTCGCGACTCCCTCGTGGGCCAGCGCTTCCTCGTACCGGTAGCCAAGGCGCGGGGCAAGATCCAGGGTCTGCTGGTGCAGTCGCAGGGCCTCCTGGGGCAGTCCCGCGAGCCGGCAGGTCTCGGCGTACCCGTTGAGGAAGCGGACTTTCCAGTGTTCCTCGAACAGCTCGTCCAGGAGCGCGAACGCTTCCCGGTGGCTGGCCAGCGCCTCTTCGTAGCGGCCCATGTGCCTGAGCGCGACACCCAGGCAGTTGAGGCACCACGCCTCGTTGTTGAGGTGCCCGTCGTCGCGGGCATGGGCCAGCGCCTGCCGCAGGTGGTGTGCCGCCTCGTCGGGTTCCTCATGGGCGATGGCCACACCGAGGGTGATCCGCGCCGTCAGCGTGGGCGGCCAGGCGGGGTCGGTGTGGGGGACGGCAAGGACCTCCCGGGCCCGCTGTGCCGCCTCCTCACGGTGTCCCAACTGCAGCATCGCCCAGGCCTCCGAGGCGGCGGCGTAGGCCGAGCCCGTCGGGCAACCGGCCTGCTCATACAGCTTTCCCGCGAGCCTGAAGAGTTCGAGCGGCTCCTCGACGTGCCCCTCGTCCCACTTCAGATAGCCGCGACGCAGGGCCAGTTCCGCCGCCGACCCCACGTCCCCCGCCTGGGACAGCCGCGGCTGTGCAGCCTCGTACGCGGCGTCGGCCTCCGCCATCCGGCCCGCGTTGTAGCGCGCGAAGCCCAGGTCGCTGTGTGCGTCGGCCAGCTGGAGCGGATCGCCCAGGCGCTCGGCGGCGGCAAGCGACCGTTCGAAGAGGGCGTTGAGGTGCGTCGTGCCGCAGCGCCGCGCGAAGTACGCCCGCAGGAAGCGGGGCAGCTCACACACATGGGCGTCGGCCCCGATGGCGTCCGCGATCTCGAAGGCGGCCACCAGGTTCTCGTACTCCGCGACGAGCCAGGCGAACGCCGCGTTCTTGTCCGGGAACCGCGGCAGCGCGGCCGGAGCATGGCCCGCGGACGCCGGTCGGCCGGGGGACAGGAACGGCATCGCGGCGTCGGCGGCGGCCGCCGCGTGTACGTAATAGTCGAGGAAACGGCCGAGCGCACGCTCTCTCTCGGCCGGTGAGTCCTGTTCGGCGCAGGACCGCCGCGCGTGCTGGTGCACCAGATCGTGCAGCCGGTAGCGGCCCGCAGTCGACTCCTGTACGAGGTGCGTGTCGACCAGGTCCTCCAGCATCGCTCGCGCGCTGGGCAGCGGTACGTCCGCGAGCGCCGCCGCCAGGTACTCGTCGAACGAGCCCCCTGGGAGCAGACCGAGGAGCCGGAACAGGCGGGCCTGGGACCGGTCCAACTGCCGTACGGACATGGCGAACGCGGTGTCGAACTCGCTCGATCCCTCGGCCATCCGCTCGACGAGGATGCCCACGGTCCAGCCCGGCCGGTGCCGCAGCCGGGCCGCGGCAAGGCGCAGGGCCAGCGGCAGATGGCCGCAAAGGCGCAGCACCTCGGCGGCGGAATCCGGGTCGCGGGCCAGCCGTCCGTCAGGGCCGCTCGGTTCGCCGCTGGCACGGGCAAGGAGCTCCGCGCTCTCCTGCGGGCTCAGCACGTCGAGGGACACCGGGGGCACCTCGTCCAGCCCGATGAGCCGGTTGCGGCTGGTGATCAGGGCGACGGAGGGGCCTGCGCCGGGCAGCAGCGGCCGTACCTGGTCGGCGTCGGCGGCGTTGTCGATCACCACGACGACCCGGCGGCCCGCCAGCTCCGAGCGCCAGCAGGCAGCCAGTTGCTCTACGCCCTCCCGCGGCACCTTCTCGGACGGGACGTCGAGTGCACCGAGCAGCATCCGCAGCGCGGAGTCGGGGTCGAGGGGTTCGCGGCCCTCGGTGAACCCGTGCAGGTCCACATAGAGCTGGGCATCCGCGTCCGGACAGTCGGCGGCGAGCCGGTGCGCCGCGTGTATCGCGAGGCAGGTCTTGCCGACACCGGCCATGCCGTCGACGGCTACCACCCGGTGGCTGTCCACCGCGGCAAGTACGGCGGCGAGCTGGGCCTCGCGACCGGTGAAGTCGGCCACGTCGCGGGGCAGGTCGTTTCGGGGTGTCGGCCGTCCCTGGCGGCTGGACTTCGGGGGCGCGGGGAGCGGGCTGGCGGACCGCTCCCACAGGGGGCGCAGCGGACGGGGGTCGCGTTTGACGAGGCGACAGAGGGCGATCACCGCGGGCCACGGTGGCACGGTCCGGCCACTGAGGTAGCGCGAGAGCGACGAGGAGCTGAGGCCGGTGTCCCGCGCGAGGGCCCGTACGCCGAGCCCGGACAGCTCTTGGATCAGGCGCAGCCGTGCTGCCAGCTCGTTCTGCGGGTCTGCCGTAGCCGTCCGCTGTGGCCCATCCATCACGTGCCCACCCCCGTGTCCCGTCGCGGCAGAAACCTACCGGGCCATGTCGCCGCTGCTCAAGGCTGTTCCAGCTGTCCCACGGTGTCCCATCGCCGTGGTCGTGGCGAGCGTACTCGGCTGATATGGAGTCACACCCCGAGGGAACGGGGCACCGGACAACAACGAGGAGCGAACCGAGATGCAGTCCCGCATGAAGAACCCCGCCGCCGTCCTGCCCGACGCGATGCAGCCCATCCAGACACTCTTCAAGGCCGTGCACTCCGGTGGCGTCGACGCGCAGACGCTGGAGCTCGTGCACCTGCGGGTCAGCCAGATCAACGGCTGCAGCGCTTGTGTGGACGGCGGCGCGAAGTCGGCCCGCAAGGCGGGCGTGAGCGACGAGCGGCTCGCCACGGTCGCCGCCTGGCGCGAGGCGCCGTACTTCACCGAGCCGGAGCGGGCGGCGCTCGAGCTCGCCGAGGCCGCGACGCGGCTCGCGGACCGTCCCGACGCGGTGAACGACGAGGTGTGGGACGCGGCCGCGACCCACTTCGACGAGAAGCAGCTGGCCGCTCTCGTCCTGATGGTCGGCGTCACCAACCTGTTCAACCGGCTCAACGCCTCGACCCGCCAGATCGCGGGCGCGTGGGGATGAGGGCACGGTCTCTGGCCCCTTCGCACCTCACCTCGTGATCGGGCCCAGGGGTTCAACCCTGGGCCCGTGTGCGTTACTTGACGCCGAGGAGCTGCTCTATCGGGTCGATGGCGAAGTAGACGAGGAACAGCACCGAGACACCCCACAGCAGCCAGTGCACCTCGCGGGCCCTGCCGAGCGCGGTCTTGATGATGACGTACGCGAGGAATCCGGCGCCGATGCCGTTGGTGATGGAGTAGGTGAACGGCATGACGGCGATGGTCAGAAATGCCGGGATCGCGATGTCGTAGCGGTCCCAGTCGATGTGCTTGACCTGCGTCATCATCAGGAAGCCGACGGCGACGAGCGCGGGGGCCGCCGCTTGCAGAGGCACGATGGTCAGCACCGGGGTGAGAAACAGGGCGAGGGCGAACAGGCCGCCGGTGAACAGGTTGGCGAAGCCGGTACGGGCGCCTTCGCCGACGCCCGCCGCCGATTCGATGTACGTGGTCGCGGAGGAGGCCGAAGCGGCGCCGCCCGCCACGGCTGCCGCACCGTCGATGAGCAGAACCCGTCCCAGACCCGGGACTTGACCCTGCTCGTCGAGCAGGTCCGCCTCCGCCGTGACACCGACGACCGTGCCCATGGTGTCGAAGAAGTCGGACAGGATGAGCGTGAAGACGAGCAGCACCACCGTGATGACGCTGACCTGACCGAAGGCGCCGAAGAGGTCGAAGTGGCCGAGGAGTCCGAAGTCGGGGCTCTCCACGAGGGAGTCCGGCAGCGCGGGTGTGGTCAGGCCCCACGTCTTGATGTCGGCGGCCTTGTTCAGGATCAGGGCCAGGGCGGTCGTCACGACGATGCTGATGAGGATCGCGCCCTTGACCTTGCGGGCGAGCAGCACGATGGTCAGCACGAGCCCGAAGCAGAACACGAACATCGGCCAGCCGGTGAGGCTGCCGGTGCCGATCTGCACCGGCACGGTGGTGTTCGCGGCGTCGGGAATGCGGGTGACGAACCCGGCGTCGACAAAGCCGATGAACGCGATGAACAGGCCGATGCCGACGCTGATGGCCTGCTTGAGGGGCTGCGGGATGGCATGCATCACGGCCTCGCGCAGTCCGGTCACGACCAGCACGCAGATGATGAGGCCTTCGAGGACGATAAGCCCCATGGCGTCGTCCCACGTCATGATCGGGGCGAGCTGGAAGGCGACCACCGCGTTGAGACCGAGCCCGGCCGCGAGCGCGAGCGGCAGGTTGCCGCCGACGCCCATGATGACCGTCATCACCGCGGCCACGAGTGCGGTGGCGGTGACCAGCTGGGTCGGGTCGAGCTGGGCGCCGGTCTTGTCCTCGGCCCCGCCGAGGATGATCGGATTGAGCACGAGGATGTACGCCATCGTGAAGAACGTGGCGAATCCACCGCGTATCTCCCGGACGTACGTCGACCCGCGTTCACTGATGCGGAAGTAGCGGTCGAGGGGGCCACGGGGCACACGTGGTGCGCCGGATGCCGGCGACGCGTCGTGCGTGGCGCCGGTCGCGCTGTGATTCATCAACTCTCCAGGATCTGCGCATGACTGGGGGGCGCATGGAGCGTGCGCGGTGAACGCATCCGGAATCAGTGGACTGTTGGGGGAACATCCGAATCCGTCGTCGGCGGCGTCATGCGCGAACGCACATGCGAAGCGTCGTGGATCATACGGACGGAAGGTCGCCAGTGGGTGCTGGAAGGGCCTGAAGTGGCAATGGTTGCAAGGACGTTATGGAGATTCTGCGTCCTCGCTCCGCGCCGAGTCCCTGGATGCGCCCACGAAGGGCTCCTGGATGTATCCACGAAATGTAGGGTCAGTGAAACGCACAGTAGCCAGATCGATCTTCTGTCTCTATTATCGCGGGCTGTGCCTGGTCCCCCCTCACATGACCCGCCCCCGCCCTTCGACGCCGTCGCCGCGCGCCGCATCCGCGACTCTCTCGGCATGGCTCCTGGCCATGTCGCGCACGGCTTGCGCGTCTCGTTCGGCATGGGGCACGTCACCGCCGACACGATCACGGCCTGGGAACGCGGCTTGGCCGCACCCAGTCCAGGTGAACTTGCCGCCCTCGCGGCAGTGTTGTGGTGCGAGCCGACCCAACTCATCGGCGTGCCGAGGGGGTTGAGGGAGTACCGTCTGGTCCGCGGTTACGCCGCTGCCGATGTCGCCCGTTCGATCGGCATGGACGCCGCCGAGTACGAGACCGCCGAGCGCACGGGCGTGTGGACGGGGGACGCTCGTCAGTCGGGAGCACTGGTGTCCGTACTCGGGCTCTCGGTGCGCGACCGGATGACGGTCACCGGTGCGAACGCCGAACTCGCCGAACTGCTCGGCGAGGCTGTGAGCACCCGCTGGCAGGCTCATGCCCGAACCCTCGCGAAACTGACCGGCCTTGACCGCCGAACGCTTCAGGTCCCGCTGCGGACGATGCACCAGGAGTACCAGAACCTGATGACGGCGACCCTGAGCAGGGCCGGCGGCAGCGCCGCCTCCGGCGAGCAGGGCCGGGCCTATCTGGAGCGCATCGTCGACCGCTTCTGGTCCCTGCTGGCCGACGTGTGACGGAGCCCGGGTGCCTTCCGGGTTCAGGGCAAAGCCGGGTTCAGGGCAGAGCCGGGATCAGGGCAGAGCCGGGATCAGGTCCCCTTGGGTGATCATGGGCGATACCGGGTGTGTCCGGCACCTTCCTGCCCCGTGACTTCGTAGCGTCGCCGCGTGACCGAAACTTCTGTTCCCCTCTCACGTCCCCCCACCTCACTCCTGAAGCGCACCGCGATCACCGGCGCGGTCGCCGCTCTGGTGCTCACCCTCGGAGCCCCGGCCGGTCCTGCCACGGCCTCCGCCACCGACCCCGCACCCGCCCCGCGAGGCGGAGTGCCGGTGCAGCTCCTCGCCCTCAACGACCTGCACGGCAATCTGGATCCTGTCGAGGGCGCGGCAGGACGCGTGCGGCGCGGCGGCGGGGGAGACGTACAAGCAGGCGGGCTGCCCCAGCTGGCCACGCTCATGGACAAGGCCAGGACCGGACCGAACTCACTGAACGTGGCAGCCGGCGACATGATCGGCGGAAGCCCGCTGCTGTCCGCGCTCTTCCACGACGAGCCGACGATCCACGCCCTTGAGAAGCTCGGCCTCGATGTCGCGTCGGTGGGCAACCACGAGTTCGACGAAGGGCCGCGGGAGCTGGGCCGCATCGACCGTGGAGGCTGTCACCCGGAGGACGGCTGTGCTCCCGGCGGCGACTACGACGGCACGGACTTCCCCTACCTCGCCGCCAACGTGACCCGGAAGGGCGACACGTCACCGCTGTTGCGCCCCTACCTGGTCAAGACGCTGCCCGGCGGGCAGCGGATCGGGTTCATCGGCCTCGTCACCAAGAACGCACCCGAGGCGATCAACGCCTCCCAGGTCCGCGACCTGGAGTTCCACGACGAACTGCCGGTCATCAAGCGCTACTCGAAGGAGCTCGCCGGACGCGGAGTCGACGCCCAGGTCCTCCTGATCCACGAGGGCGAGTCCACGAACGGGGTGGCAGGCGCCGGGAACTGCGACGCCGAAGGGCCCGGGTCCCGGCTGCGCGGCCGGATCAAGGGCATCGCCGAAGGGGCGCCGAGCGCGGTCGACGTCGTCGTCACCGGCCATTCGCACGACTCGTACGAGTGTCATGTCACCGACCCCGCGGGCCGGTCCCGGATGGTGACGCAGGCCGACTCCTTCGGCCGCTCCTTCACCGATCTGACCTTCCGCCTCGACAAGGCCGGCGACGTCATCCGCCGCTCGGTGCGGGCCAAGAACCACGTCGTACCCGTCGACACCCCGAAGCAGCCCGCGATGACGCGGCTCGTGGAGACCTGGCGCAAGCGCTCCGATGCCGCGGCGAACCGGAACGTCGGCTACATCTCCGCCGACTTGCCAGGCCGCGGCTCGCCCGAGTCCGAGACCCCGCTCGGCAGCCTGCTCACCGACGCGCAGGTGCAGGCCACCCAGGGCTATGAGGCCGACCTGGCCTTCCTGAACCCCGGCGGTATGCGCGCCGACCTGGTGCACAAGGGCGACGGGAAGGTCACCTACGCCGACGCGTACCGCACCCAGCCCTTCGACAACCCGCTGTGGACGATGACGCTCACCGGCGAGCAGCTGATCACCGTCCTGCGGGAGCAGCTCACCGGCACCAACGCCGACGAGCCGCGCTTCCTGCAGCTCTCCAAGGCCCTGCGCTACTCGGTCGACCTGAGCCGCAAGGGCGCCGACCGGCTGCTCACGGACACGGTGCGGGTGAAGGGCAAGGCGGTGCGGCCCACCGACACGTTCCGCGTGACCGTCAACGACTTCCTGGCCAACGGCGGAAACGGCTTCACGACGTTCACCAAGGGCACCGACCGCGACGGCGGCGACGTGACCGACCTCGAAGCGCTGGTGGAGTACCTGGGCGACAAGTCGAGCCCGGAGGCCCCGATCGGCCCGCCGGCGCCCGGCAGGATCACCTTCGTCGGCAGGTAGGCGAGCCGGTACGCACACAATGAACGATGCCGCCCTGGTGAGCCGTGTCTCACCAGGGCGGCATCGCTTGTTTATGCAACGAGTTGCATAGCAGGATCGGCACATGGCGCTAGAGCACGCGATCCTCGTCTCGCTCCTTGAGAAGCCGGGCTCCGGCTATGAGCTGGCCCGGCGGTTCGAGCGGTCCATCGGCTACTTCTGGACCGCCACCCACCAGCAGATCTACCGCGTGCTCAAACGCATGGAGAGCGACGGCTGGGTCGAGGTCCGCGAGGTGCCGCAGCAGGCACGGCCGGACAAGAAGGAGTACTCCGTCGCCGCCCTCGGGCGTACGGCGCTCTCCCAGTGGCTGCACGAGCCCATCGAGCCCGAGAGCGTCCGGCACGAGCTCGCCGTGAAGATCCGCGGCGCGGCCTTCGACGACCCGGTTGCGCTGATCCGTGAGGTCGAGCGGCACCGCCAGGCGCACACCGACCGCCTCGCGCGCTATCTCGCGGGGGAGTCGCGGGACTTCACCGAGGCCGAGGCGCCCCGGACGCCCGATGCCGGGCGGGAGCTCCAGCACGTCGTGCTGCGCGGCGGCATCGCGTACGAACGGATGACGCTCGACTGGCTCGACGACGTGATCGCGACCCTCCACCGGCTCGGTCCCGAGGACTGAACCGGCCAAGCGCTCCACCCCACCAGCCTCACCACCCTCACCTCCCGAGCCGGAAAGGCGAACACCCATGGCCGACCCGCTGCTGTTCAACCCGCGCACCTACGACCCGAAGCACTTCGACCCCGAGACCCGCAGGCTGCTGCGCGCCACCGTGGACTGGTTCGAGGCCCGTGGCAAGCGCAAGCTGATCGAGGACTACCGGACCCGCGCCTGGCTGGCGGACTTCCTCGAGTTCTCCGCCAAGGAGGGCCTTTTCGCGACCTTCCTCACCCCGGCCTCCGCCGCCGAGGGGAAGCCGGACGCGCGCTGGGACACCGCCCGGATCGCCGCCCTCAACGAGATCTTCGGCTTCTACGGGCTCGACTACTGGTACGCGTGGCAGGTCACCATCCTCGGCCTCGGCCCGGTCTGGCAGAGCGACAACGCGGCTGCTCGGACGCGCGCCGCGGAACTCCTCTCCCAGGGCGAGGTGTTCGCCTTCGGCCTGTCCGAGAAGACCCACGGCGCCGACATCTACTCCACCGACATGCTCCTCGAGCCCGACGGCAACGGCGGCTTCCGGGCCAGCGGCTCCAAGTACTACATCGGCAACGGCAATGAAGCCGGGCTCGTCTCCGTCTTCGGCCGCCGCACCGACATAGAGGGCCCGGACGGCTATGTCTTCTTCGCCGCCGACAGCCGCCACGAGGCGTACCACCTCGTCAAGAACGTCGTCGACTCCTCCAAGTACGTCAGCGAGTTCCGTCTCGACGACTACCCGGTCGGTCCCGACGACGTACTGCACACCGGCCGTGCCGCCTTCGACGCCGCCCTCAACACCGTCAACGTCGGCAAGTTCAACCTCTGCACCGCCTCGATCGGCATCTGCGAGCACGCGATGTACGAGGCCGTCACCCACGCACAGAACCGGATCCTCTACGGCCGACCCGTCACCGCCTTCCCGCATGTGCGCCGCGAGCTGACGGACGCGTACGTCCGTCTCGTCGGGATGAAGCTGTTCAGCGACCGCGCCGTCGACTACTTCCGCTCCGCGGGCCCCGACGACCGCCGCTACCTCCTCTTCAACCCCATGACGAAGATGAAGGTGACCACGGAGGGCGAGAAGGTCATCGACCTGATGTGGGACGTCATCGCGGCCAAGGGCTTCGAGAAGGACACCTACTTCGCCCAGGCCGCCGTCGAGATCCGCGGGCTGCCGAAGCTGGAGGGCACGGTCCACGTCAACCTCGCGCTGATCCTCAAGTTCATGGGCAACCACCTCCTGAACCCGGCCGAGTACGCGCCGGTGCCCACCCGCCTGGACGCGGCCGACGACGACTTCCTCTTCCGGCAGGGACCGGCCCGCGGCCTGGGCGCCATCCGCTTCCACGACTGGCGTGCCGCCTACGACGCGTATGCCGAGGTTCCCAACGTCGCCCGCTTCCGGGAGCAGGCGGACGCCCTGTGCGAGTTCGTCACCACCGCTGCTCCCGATGAGGAGCAGAGCCGCGACCTCGATCTCCTCCTCGCTGTCGGCCAGCTCTTCGCCCTGGTCGTGCACGGCCAGCTGATCCTGGAACAGGCGCGCCTGACGGGACTTGAGCAGGACGTGCTCGACGAGCTCTTCGCCGTCCTCGTACGCGACTTCTCCTCGCACGCCGTCGAACTGCACGGCAAGGACTCCGCCACCGCGGAACAGCAGAGCTGGGCCCTGGGCGCGGTGCGGCGGCCGGTCGTCGACGACGCTCGCTCGGCGCGTGTGTGGGAGACCGTCGAGTCACTGGCCGGGGCGTACGAAATGGCTCCGTAGCACTGATCCACAGCGCGACGCAGGCCCTCGGTCCGATTTCCGGCCGGGGGCTTGTCGCGTTGCTCCGCCGTGGGTGAGCCGTGCGCTTCTGGCTACGCGTGGGCGCATTCGGGGCAAAGGCCCCGGTAAGTCACCTCGACGTCGGAGACGGTGAAGCCGAACCGCTCCGCGGGCGGCAGCTCGGCCAGCAGGTCGCCGCCGGGGTGGACATCCCGGATGGCGCCGCAGCCCGAACACACCAAGTGCTGGTGGGGGTGGTGGGCGTTCGGGTCGTACCGCTTGGCGCGGCCCTCGGTGGCCACCTCTATCACCTCGCCGAGTGAGACGAGCTCGCCGAGGGTGTTGTAGACGGTGGCGCGCGAGATCTCCGGCAGCCGTTCGGTGGCGCGCGCGAGCACCTCGTCGGCGGTGAAGTGGACGTGTTCACCGGTGAGTACCTCGGCGACCACGCGGCGCTGAGCGGTCATGCGCCAGCCACGTCCGCGAAGTCGTTCGAGCAGGTCACTCATGCCGGCCAGCCTAACTGTGCATCGTTTTGACGAATGTAGACGAAAGAATCCGTACGGACCTGTCTGTCGTATTGACTTGGATTAGGTCCATCGTAGGATCAGTTCCGGTCGATAGCCAAGGGGCAGGGCAACAGCAGGGAAGAGCACGTGACTTCAGGAGCAGGCGAGCGTCGTCGGCCCGGTGCTGATCCGCGACCTCGCCGGGGCCACCGACCGTTCCCCCGCCCGCAGTTCCACAGCACCGTGATCCGCCCCGTCCGGAAGGATTTCCATGACTGAGAACCACGACGCGATCGTCACAGACCCGAAGCCGGAGGAGGCAACCGGCTGCCCGGTCGCGCACGGTCGCGCGCCGCACCCCACCCAGGGCGGTGGAAACCGTCAGTGGTGGCCGGAGCGGCTGAACCTGAAGATCCTCGCCAAGAACCCCGCCGTGGCCAACCCCCTCGGTGAGGAGTTCGACTACGCCGAGGCGTTCAAGACCCTCGACCTGCCGGCGGTGAAGCGCGACATCGCCGAGGTCCTCACGACCTCGCAGGACTGGTGGCCCGCCGACTTCGGCAACTATGGCCCGCTCATGATCCGCATGGCGTGGCACAGCGCGGGCACGTACCGCATCAGCGACGGCCGCGGCGGCGCCGGTGCCGGGCAGCAGCGCTTCGCCCCGCTCAACAGCTGGCCGGACAACGTCAGCCTCGACAAGGCCCGTCGGCTGCTGTGGCCGGTGAAGAAGAAGTACGGCCAGAACCTCTCCTGGGCCGACCTCATGGTCCTCACCGGAAACGTCGCCCTGGAGACGATGGGCTTCGAGACCTTCGGCTTCGCCGGCGGCCGCGCCGACGTCTGGGAGCCCGACGAGGACGTGTACTGGGGCCCCGAGACCACCTGGCTCGACGACGAGCGCTACACCGGCGACCGTGAGCTGGAGAACCCGCTCGGCGCGGTCCAGATGGGTCTCATCTACGTCAACCCCGAGGGCCCCAACGGCAACCCGGACCCGGTCGCCGCGGCCCGCGACATCCGTGAGACGTTCCGCCGCATGGCGATGAACGACGAGGAGACCGTCGCGCTCATCGCCGGTGGTCACACCTTCGGCAAGACCCACGGCGCAGGGCCGAGCGAGAGCATCGGCGACGACCCCGAGGCCGCGTCCATGGAGCAGCAGGGCTTCGGCTGGAAGAACTCCCACGGCACCGGCGTGGGTGCCGACGCCACCACCAGCGGTCTCGAGGTCATCTGGACCACCACCCCCGCGCAGTGGGGCCACGACTTCTTCAAGCACCTCTTCGAGTACGACTACGAGCTCACCCAGAGCCCGGCGGGTGCGAACCAGTGGGTGGCGACGAACGCCGAGGCGATCATCCCCGACGCCTTCGACGCGTCGAAGAAGCGCCTCCCGATGATGCTCACCACCGACCTGTCGCTGCGCTTCGACCCGGTCTACGAGCAGATCTCGAGGCGTTTCTACGAGAACCCGGACCAGTTCGCGGACGCGTTCGCCCGCGCCTGGTACAAGCTGACGCACCGTGACATGGGTCCGATCGTGCGCTACCTCGGCCCGGAGGTGCCCGCCGAGGTGCTGCTGTGGCAGGACCCGCTGCCGGCGGCCGAGGGCGAGCCGGTCGACGCCTCGGACATCGCATCGCTCAAGGAGCAGATCCTGGGCTCGGACCTCACCACCGAGCAGCTGGTATCCGCTGCCTGGGCAGCGGCGTCCTCCTTCCGCGGCAGCGACAAGCGCGGTGGCGCCAACGGCGGACGTATCCGCCTGGAGCCGCAGCGCAGCTGGGAGGCGAACAACCCGGACGCCCTCGCGCAGGTCCTTCGCACGCTGGAAGGCATCCGGTCGTCCTTCAACTCCGGCGCCAAGAAGGTCTCGCTGGCCGACCTGGTCGTCCTCGGCGGCTCCGCGGCGGTCGAGAAGGCGGCCAAGGACGCGGGTGTCCAGGTCGAGGTGCCGTTCACGCCGGGCCGTGTCGACGCCGCACAGGAGCAGACGGACGTCGAGTCGTTCGCCGCGCTCGAGCCGACCAACGACGGCTTCCGCAACTTCGTCGGCAAGGGCAACCGTCTGCCGGCCGAGTTCCTGCTGATCGACAAGGCGAACCTGCTGACCCTGAGCGCGCCCGAGCTGACGGTCCTCGTCGGCGGTCTGCGCGTCCTGGGCGCCAACCACGCCGGGTCGAAGCACGGCGTGTTCACGGACAAGCCGGGCACCCTGTCGAACGACTTCTTCGTCAACCTGCTCGACATGGGCACGACCTGGAAGTCGACGTCCACAGCGCAGGACGAGTTCGAGGGCCGTGACGCGAGCGGCGCGGTCAAGTGGACCGGCACCCGCGCCGACCTCGTCTTCGGCTCGAACTCCGAGCTGCGCGCGCTCGCGGAGGTCTACGCGAGCGATGACGCCAAGGAGAAGTTCGTGAAGGACTTCGTCGCGGCCTGGGACAAGGTCATGAACCTCGACCGGTTCGACCTGGTCTGAGTTCTCTGATCGCGACGTCAGGGCCGGCCCGCGCGGGCCGGCCCTGACGTCTTTTCAGGTCCCCATGAGGTCCCGGGCATCGACCGGGCGCCCCGTGACGAAGGACTGGTTCGCGGCCAGGCCTGTGGCCAGCGAACGGGCGCCGTCGCCGGCGTCCGCCGCGCGGCCCAGGGAGTCCGCCCCGCCGGGGGCCCGCTCGCCGAAGAGATCGGCCAGCATCCGCACGTCCCCGCCGCCGTGCCCGCCCACGCCTGAGGGCACCTTCACCTCGCGCGGGCGGCGTCGCCGACTTGGGGGATCTCCACCGGCGCCGATGAAGATCCTGGTCGGAGCGGGGGTGGTGGGCAGCGTGCGGGCAACGTTCGCTGTCCACATATTGAGTCGTTTCAGTTTTCGGCCCCGAGGTCTTGTCCTGACTTTCCTGCGATGCCTAGGGTCGGCCCCAGCGCAAGCGCTTTCTAAGTCTGTTCGAGGAGACCGTATGTCCTCCACCCTCACTCGCCTGCGTGCCGCCGTCGTCGGCACCGGCGGCATCGTCACCGGCAGTCATCTGCCCGCCCTGCGGGCCCACTCCGACCGGATCGAGCGCAGAGCCGCCGTCGATGTCGACCCGGCCGGGCTCGACGCCTTCCGCACCGCGGCCGGGGCGATGGACATGGATGTCGAGGGGTACGCCGCCTTCGCTGCGATGCTCGAGGCCGTCCGGCCCGACCTGGTCCTGATCGGCACCCCGCCGTCGCCTTCTCCTGGGCGTTCTTCGAGGAGTTCGAGCTCGCCCCCGGCGCGTCGTTCGCCTACCGCTACCGGGTCGTGGTCGCCGACGGAGCCTGGGACCGCGACCGCGTCGCCACGCACCTGAAGGGACTGACATGGTGAGCCTGCCGCAGCCGCTGCCCGGAGCCATCGGCCTCTCGCATCTGACCGCGTACGACTGGGAGGCCGCCGACGGAGTGTGCGGCGGCAGCCCGCATCTGCACCTGGTGTGCACGGAGGCGTACGTCGTCACCGGTGGCCGTGGCGCTGTCCAGACGCTCAGCCCCGACGGCCACCGCGAAGTGCCCCTGGAAGCGGGCTCGGTCGCGTGGTTCACACCCGGCACCGTGCACCGCATGATCCAGGGCGGCGACCTGCGGATCACGGTCCTGATGCAGAACAGCGGCCTGCCCGAGGCCGGGGACGCCGTCTTCACCTTCCCGCCCGACGTGCTCGCCGACCCCGAGCGGTACGCCGCCGCGGCGAAGCTCCCCGCGAAGGAAGGGCCGGAGGCGGAAGCCGCCGCCCGCAAGCGCCGAGATCTGGCCGTCGAGGGATACCTGCCGCTGCGCGAAGCGCTCGAAGCCGGGGACAACGGCCCCTACCTGGAATTCCAGCAGGCCGCGGCCCGGTTCGTGCGGGACAAGGTCCCCACGTGGCGTGAGCTGTGGCGGGCAGGTGCACTGGCCACCGCCGAGCGCACGGGCGCGGAGCTCGACGCGCTCGAGTCCGGCAGCCCCGACTACCTCGCGGGGTCGGGCTCGTACGACAGCCGTCCTTCCCGCATCGGTGGCTACGGCATGTGCGGGCGCCGCGACGAGTACGAACTTCCGGGCACCACGCTTCCGTACAACGGCGAGTAACCGCCCCCGTCGCAAGACCTCATAAGAAGAGCCCATCAAGAATCCAGAGAGGAGAGGTGTCATCGGCAGGCCCGGAAACAGGACAAGGTGGTCCTGCGCAACGGCCGCGGTGCTCACGCTCAGTGCTGCTCACCGGCTGCGGCGGCTCGGACGCCTGGATGATGCTGCCGCTGGCGCTCCTCGTGCCGGGGCCGCTGGCCCTGGCGCTCACCGCCATCGATGTACGCAACGTACGTGTGCCCCAGGGGAAGACGGCGTGATTACGGGCGGCGGGCGAAGAAGACGAACTCCCTGCCGGGTCGGTCCGGGGCATCGCGGACCTCGTCCACGACATAGCCGTGGGCGGTCAACGTGGCCGTCACCTCGGCACGCTCGCGGAAGCGGAGGGTCGAGTCGGAGGTGAGGGTCTCGCCCGTCGCCTTGCGGACTACGCTGCTCCGGAAGGCCACCAGCGGCCAGCTGGTGTCGGTCGCGTCAGTGACGTCCACCCAGGCCTCGACCTCGCCGACGCCTTCGACGGTGACCGTGCGGTGGGTGGCGGCGCGGTTCCACTCCTCCCACGCCCGCCGGGCCGGATCCCGGGTCTCGAAGACGAGGTGACCGCCGGGGCGCAGGGCGGCATGGATCCCGCGCAGTGTGCCTTCCCACACCTCCGGGTCCGCGATCGCCTGGGCCACGTTGGCGGTCATGGTGGCCAGGTCCACCCGCATCTCGGGGAGCGCCGTCGCGTCGCCGTGGATCCACCGCACACGCTCGCTGCCGGGCTTCGCGCGGGCGACGTCGAGCGAGGCTGCGGCGGGTTCGACGCCGGTCACCCGTAGCCCGCGGTCGGCGAGGAGCAGCGCGAACGTGCCCGTACCGCATCCGACGTCGAGCACCTGACGTGCCCTCAGTTCCGCTGCCACGTCGGCGTAGACGTCCAGATCACTGCGGTCGGCGTCGAGCGGATCGTAGAGCGCCGCAAGCTTCGGGTTCTCGTACAACTCGTCTGCCACGCCCGGCAGGCTATCAACGGGCGTGGCAGACGCGATCGCGTGGCAGAGGCGGCCTACCGGCCGACGGTCAACTCCTCGATGCCCGCGGGCTTTTTCGCACTCTCCGAGGTGAAGTTCACCCGGACGTAGCGGGCCACGCCACCGCCCGGCTCGGCAGCCTTCCAGTGCTGCCCGTCCAGCGACGTCCGCACCGTGTGCTTCGTCGGCTTCACGTCCGTCCAGTGCGGGGTGATCTTGGAGATCCGGGTGGCCTTGCCGAGGTCCGCGGTGAGGCCGGCGCGGGCGGTGCCGGGGACCCAGGCGGTGGCGGTGTTGCCGTCGAGTGCGGCGTCCGCGTACTGGCCCGGCTGCTCCGAAGTCGCCTTCGCCGTACGGCACCTGGCGAGGTTGTCGGTGGGCTCGAGGTCCGGGCGGCGGGTCTTGATGTGCGCGGGAGCGCCCTGGCTGACGATCTGCTTGCCCTGCGGGGTCTCGATCTCGAAGGGGGCGCCGTGGGTGAGCCGCACGCTGGTGTCATGCGCGCCGATGGCGATGTCGTACGTACGGCCCTGCCAGTGCAGTCCGTTGAGCTTGACGCCCTGGGACAGCTGCGGAGGCAGCATCGGGTCGAGGTGCACGCTGTTCTCGCGCATCCGCTGCCCGGTCAGGCCGTTGGTGAAGACCTGGAGGAAGCCGCCCTGGCCGGTGGTGAAGTTCTGTGCCGGGGAGCCCGACAGGGGGTCGGTGGCCCCTGCTTTGTCGCCGCGCGCCTCCGAGAAGAGGTTGAACGGGCCGCGTGCGAAGGGCCGGATGGAGCGCTCCAGGTAGGTGTACGCGGAGCAGCCCGGCTCACCGATCGAGGCGGCGTCGATGGCGTGCACCGAGTCGGTCATGGCGGGACCGTCGGGGTCGGTGCGGGCCGCGTAGTAGTCGAGGGTGTTGGTGGCGGCCTGCTTCGACATCGGCCACTCCAGCGGGTACATCAGGAGCACGGTGTCCGCCTGCTTGATCACCGAGCCCTTGTAGCCGTCGTACTGCTGGAAGACCTGCTTCTTCTTGTCGTAGGGGATGCGCAGCTTGTCGGCGACGGTGCCCCAGCTCGCCGGGGCGTCCTTGCCGAGGATCTTCGCTGCGTGGGCGGCGGTGCGCAGGGTGGTGGCGGCGCCCGCGTTGGTGAAGACTCCGTCGTCGACGCCGTTGCTGTACTCGTCAGGTCCCGCGACGTCCTTGATGGAGTAGCTGCCGTCGGTGTTGCGCGTGGCGCGGTGGGTCCAGAACTCTGCGATCCCCTGGATCACCGGCCAGCCGCGGGTGCGCAGCCAGTGGGTGTCCTTGGTCGCGAGGTAGTACTGCCAGGCGGCCAGGGCCACATCGCTCTGCAGGTGGTTCTGGGTGCGGCAGTGCGGCGGGTCGACACTGTGGCACTCGGACTTGAGGTCGCCCTTGCTCGCGCTGGTCCAGGGGTAGAAGAGGCCGGGGTGGCCCAGCTTCTCGGCGTTGGCGCGGGCGGCGGCCCGGGTGCGGTAGCGGTACTCCACGACGGTCTTGGCGAGGTCGGGGTGGGCGGCGAGCAGCCCGGGGTACATCCACGTCTCCGCGTCCCAGAAGACGAGCCCCGCGTAGTTGTCGCTGCTCAGGCCGGTGGGGGAGATGCTGTTGGCCGAGCCGGTGCGGGTGCTGGAAAGCAGCCCGTACTGGGCGGACCGTACGGACGGCTGGAGTTCGCCATGCCCTGGCACCTCGATGTCGCTGCGCCAGAGCTTGCGCCAGGAGGCGGTGTGGGAGGCGAACAGGGCGTCCCAGCCGCGACCGGCCGCCCGCTGCGAGGCCGCGACGGCGTCGCGCTCGGGGGAGCGGGAGGTCAGTGCGGTGTCGACGCCTACGTACTTGGTGAGCTCGTAGGTCCGGCCGGACGTGACGGGGATTCCGGTGGACTGATGGGCGCTCAACTTGCGTGCGGTAGCTGAGGTTTGTTCATTTCCTGTACGTACGCCATGCCCCGCCCGGAGCGTCGATGCGACCGCCCCTTCGGTTTTCGTACCGTCCGTGCGGAACCCGACGGCCATGGTCTGCCCTCCGGAGCGGGCGCCGCCGCCGGTGGGCGTCATGCGCCGGGCACCGCGTCCGTCGATGCGGTCGGTGACTTTCGCGTCGCCGTTCCAGTGGGGAGTCATCCGCAGTCGTACGGCGCCGACGTGCGGGTCGTCGCGGTCCGCGAGGACGTCGTAGACGAGGTCGGTGGCCCGGCCGTCGGTGGCCGTCCAGGTGAGCTCGGTCCGCACGAGGCCGCGGCGCAGGTCGAGGCTCTGCCGGTAGTGCGAGATACGGGCGGCCGGTGTCGCCGAGGTGAAGGTCTCGGACGCGGGCCCGCCGGTCGACACCGTGAGCGGGGTCCACGTCGGGATGGCGGCCGCGACCTGGCGGTTCTCGGTGGTGTCCTTGTTGTGCGCGTAGAGCCCGGAGACGAAGGAGCCGTCGTATCGGGGAGTGAACAGGGGCCATCCGGTCTTGGCGTCGGCGGCGGCGTAGCCGGTCCCGTTGGGTGCGACCCGCTGGCCGAGATAGCCGTTGCCGACGAAGGCGTGGTACGTGTCCTTCGGATCGAGGCGGGTCGAAGTCAGCGTCCAGCCGGACCCGGGGGAAGTCGCGGGCGACGCCGGAAGCGCAGCGCCCGGGGTCGCGATATCGGCCGCTGCGGTGGGGGGAACGGCCGCCGCGAGCGCGCCCACGAGGAGGGGCGCGATGAGCCGGGCCGTGCGGGGGAGGGGCCTCATTGTGCTCCGTTGCAGGATCGCCGGGGAAGGTCAGGCGACCATAAAGAGGTGAACGATCCGCGTCAATGAGTCGCGCAGTGTGTTGAAGAATCAAACGAACTGGCGAGTAGGTCCTACTCCTTGACACCCCGGGCCCACAGCCCTTCGTGGCCTGCGCAACCCGGCCCGAGTGGTTCGCCGGCGTACCCGCGAGGCGCGCGGCCCGTGCGTGACGCGCTGGTCGCCTTCGAACGGGTGCGGGAGTGCTCGCGGCACTGACGCCGCAACAGCAGCGCATCGCCCGCCACGTGGCGGAAGGCGCCACCAACCGCGAGGTGGCGGTGCGGCTTTGGGTGAGCCATCGCACCGTCGACCATCACCTGCGCAATGTGTTCGCCGCCGTCGGCGTACGCTCCCGCGTCGAACTGTCGCGGCTGCTCGCCCGTGGCGGCGGTTTGCCGGACAGGCGTCAGGGGGTACAGGACCGCGATCAGGGGTTGCCGGACCGCGATCGGAGGTTGCCGGACCGTGATGAGGAGATTGCCGCACACCTCTAGGTACCGACCGGGCGGTATGCCATTCTTCGGGCGTCAGGAAGATCCGGCAGTGCGCACACTCCCCGTGGAGGCCCCATGCCACACGTCCTGCGGTCACGGGTCGGGCCCCTGCACGAAGTGCCCGCCCTCACCCCTCTCGCACCGGGTGCACGCTCCCTCCTCGACGCCGAGACCGTCACCGTGCTGCATCGCGCGGCCCGCGCCCTGCTCGGCGACCTGGCCACGATGACCGACCGTCTCGTCGCGGCCCTGCGTGAGCAGGAACCCGCCTACCGCGCGGCCATCGAGGCCCACCCCACCGAAGTGTGGCAGGAGGTGCACCGCTCATTGCGGCACAGCGTCACCTCGCTCCTCCAGCCGGGGGAGACCAGGGAGGCGGCCCATCGCACCTCCCGCCAGATCGCGGTACTGCGCGCCGAACGGGGCCTGCCGCTCGACGCGTTGCTGCACGCCTTCCGGCTCGGCGGGGCGATGGTGTGGCAGGGCCTCGTCGAGGAGGTCGCGCGCGGCAACCCCGACGACATGGGGCTGCTCATCCATGTCGCCACGGATGTGTGGAACTTCGTCGACGAACACTGCGGCGTCGTCGCCGATTCCTACCGCCGCACCGAGCGCCGCCTCGCCTGGCAGCACGAGGACCGGCTGCGGCTGCTGACCGCGGGCCTCCTCGACGGGAGCGCCCGCCTCACCGACCTGCCCACCGCCGCGGACGTCCTCGGGCTGCCCGAGGACGGATGGTACGCCGTGATCGCCCTCGCGGGGGAGGAGAGCAGCCTCACGCTGCCGACGGGTACGCGGATGCTGCGCCATGCCGCTGCCGGGGTCCAGTACGTCCTCGTCCTGCTCGGCGACACCGATGCCGACCCGGCCGCCGAACTGGCCGCGCTCGCCGCGGGACTCGACCTGGCTGCCGGGGCCCGCGCGGGCATCGGGTCGCCGGTGGCGGGTCTCGCCGCCGTCCCGCACGCCCGTCGGCTCGCCGATACGTCGCTGCGCACCTGCCCCCGCAGCGGCGGCGCCGTACTCCTGGACGAACGTCTGCCCGACGCCCTCGTCGTGTCGTCGCCCGAGCTCGCCGAGGCGCTCACGGAACGCGTCCTCGGCCCGCTGCGCGCCCTCGACCCCGCCGACCGGGACCTCCTCCTCGCCACGCTCGCCGTCTGGCTGGAGACCGACGGCTCCGCGCAGCGCGCCGGCGCCCGCCTCTACTGCCATCGCAACACCGTCCTCAACCGGCTGCGGCGCGTCGAGCAGTTGACCGGCCGGAGTCTCACCCGGGTCGGCGACATGGTGGAGTTCTCGCTCGCCCTCGGTGCCAGCAGGCTGCTCGGCTGAAGGCGCAGGACCTCCCGCTATCGGTGAGGTTCGACGCACAGCTCCCAGGGGCGGCCGTCCGAGCCCTGGAACCGTACGGTCTGGAAGGTGTTCGAAGGGGTCTTCCACGCCGGGTAGTTGGAGCATCCGGTGCCGCCCGAGCCGGGCAGGCCGCTGGAACCGGTCGTGCCCGTCGCGGCGGTCGTGGCCTGCACCCGATAGGTGACCTTCGACTTGGTGGCGCCGGACCAGCAGGGGACCTGGACCCACTCGCCCGCGACCCAGTCGCCGTCCTTCTTCTCGGGCTCGACGTAGTGGACGCAGTCCTCGGGCTCGGCGGCGGAGACACTGCCGTTGAGGCCTGCGCTGACCCAGTTGGAGAAGCCTTCGTTCTCGGCGTAGAGAAGGCCGAAACCGACGGCGGCGGCGAGGAGCCAGCCGAAGACGGCCGCCGGGTTGGTCGATTCCGCGGGCTTCGGGGTCGTCGGGGCCGAAGGCTTCGGCGTGCTCGGCGGCTTCGGGCGGGCCACGGGAGTGGCCTGGACGGCGGTCCGGGTCTTGGCCTTGTCCTTGGCCGTGGCGGTGGGCTGTGACCCGGGCTTGGGCTTGGTCTTGGGCTGCGGCTTTGGCTGCGACTTCGGCTTGGGTTTCGGTTTGGGCTCCTGCGCCGGGGACTTGAGCAGGTCAAGGGCTTCGGGGATCGAGGGGCGATCCGCCGGGTTCTTCTCCAGAAGGGCCTTGACCAAGGGCTCCAGGCGGTCGGCACGCCGCATCGGAGGGGCCTTCTCGTACGCGACAGCGTGGAGCGATCCGGCGGGGTTGTCCCGGTGGAAAGGGGAGACGCCCTCGACGGCCTCGAACAGCGTCGTACCCAACGAGAACAGGTCGCTCGCCGCCCCCGCCCTCTCGCCGCGGGCCCGCTCCGGGGAGAGGTATGCCAGCGAGCCGATGACCAGGCCGGTCGCGGTCAGGTGGGAGTCGGCCTGGTTCACCGCGATGCCGAAGTCGGTGAGCAGGATTCTGCGGTCCTCGGTCACCATGACGTTGGCGGGTTTGATGTCGCGGTGCACGATGCCCTGCTTGTGGGCCGCATCGAGGGCTTCCAGGAGAGCCTGGGCGAGCCTCTCGGTGGCGTCCACCGAGAGGTGGTTCTTCCTCTCGAGGCGCTCCTGAAGGGTCCCTCCGGTCACCAGCTGCATGATGATCCAGGGCGCCTCGTCGACGATCACGACGTCATGGACGCTGACGATGCGCGGATGGTCCCGCAGCTTCGCCGCGTTGCGCGCCTCGCGTCTGGCCCGGCGTAAGCGGTCCGCACGCTCGACGGGTGGCAGCGCCGCGTCGAGGATCAACTCCTTGACGGCGACGTCGGTTTGGAGCGTCTCGTCACGCGCGTGCCAGACCCGGCCGAAGCCTCCGGATCCGATGATGCGGTCGAGCCGGTACCGGCCACCGACCAGCAGGCCTTGCGTCCCCCGTGTCACGGCTCCCCCTCGTTCCACTCTTCCGCCAAGCGTGCCACTTCTGCTCGGTAGTGGTGACGATGTTGTCAGGGGTGGTGGTTTCGTGGCCGCGCACTCAGTTGTCCCGTCCGGTCCGGTCCGGTCTAGTCCGTCCGTCCGTCCGGTCCGTCCGGGGCGGGACGGCGGAGGGGGCCGCAACCCGATGCCGACCGGCATCGGGTTGCGGCCCCCTCCCAGAACCTGCCGGGATCAGACCGTCGGCACCGGGTACGTCGGGTACTCAACGCCGGAGACGTGCTGGACCACGCGGATGACCTGGCACGAGTAGCCGAACTCGTTGTCGTACCAGAGGTAGAGGATCGCGTTGTCGCCGTCGACCCTGGTGGGACCCGCGTCGATGATCGAGGCGTGGCGCGAGCCGATGAAGTCGCTCGACACCGCGTCGGGGGCGGTGGTGAAGTCGATCTGGCGCTTGAGCGGCGAGGTCAGCGACACGCCCCGGAGGTAGTCGAGGACTTCCTCGCGGTTGGTCTCGCGGCCGAGCCGCAGGCTGAGGATCGCGATCGAGACGTCCGGCACCGGGACGCGGATCGAGCTGCCGGTGATGGTCGCATCGAGGTCGGGCAGCGCCTTGGCGACGGCGGATGCGGCACCGGTCTCGGTGATGACCATGTTGAGCGGCGCCGAGCGGCCGCGACGGTCGGCCTTGTGGAAGTTGTCCAGGAGATTCTGGTCGTTGGTGAACGAGTGGACGGTCTCCACGTGCCCGCGCACGACGCCGTACTCGTCCGCCATCGCCTTGAGCGGCGGCACGATCGCGTTCGTGGTGCAGGAGGCGCAGGACAGGATCTGCTCGTCCGGCTTGATCATGTCGTGGTTGACGCCGTGCACGATGTTCGGGACGTCGCCCTTGCCCGGCGCGGTCAGGACGACCTTGTCGACACCGGGGCGCAGGTGCTTGGAGAGTCCCTCGCGGTCGCGCCACTTGCCGGTGTTGTCGATGAGGATGGCGTCCTTGATGCCGTACGCCGTGTAGTCGACCTCGGAGGGGTCGTTGGCGTAGATCACCTTGATCTCGTTGCCGTTGGCGATGATCGTGCTGTTCGCCTCGTCGACGGTGATCGTGCCCTGGAACTGGCCGTGGATGGAGTCACGGCGAAGCAGCGAGGCGCGCTTGACGATGTCCTGCTCGCCGCCCTTGCGGACGACGACGGCGCGCAGACGCAGTCCGTTGCCGGAGCCGGCCTTCTCGATGAGCAGGCGGGCCACGAGGCGGCCGATGCGGCCGAAGCCGTAGAGGACGACGTCGCGTCCCTCGCGGCACTCGATCTTGTTGGCGCCGGTGGCACCGGCGACGGCCTCGGCGGTGAACTCCGCCACCGGCAGACCGCGGTCGTCGGACTTGTACGTCGCGGCGAGCATCCCGATGTCGATCTGGGAAGGACCGAGATCGAGCGTGGTGAGAGCCCGTAGGAACGGCAGGGTCTCGGTGACGGAGAGTTCCTCACCGGCTATCTGCCGGGCGAATCGGTGGGTCTTGAGGAGGCTGACCACCGACTTGTTCACCAAGGAGCGGCTGTGGAGGAGGACGGTGACGTCCCGCTCCCGATGCAGCTTCCCGATGATCGGGATCATCGACTCCGCGATCTCTTCGCGGTGCTTCCAGTTGGTGAACGAGTCGTCATTGACAGTCACAGGTTTATCTTTCGAGCTAGGCGGCGCTCATATGCTAACCCGGCGCCACTTTGATCATGCAATCGGTGTCGCCCATGCCCGGTGGGCGGCCATGGCGGGGGAGTCCCGGCCGTCCGGGCCCAAACTCATCCCTGGGGTTCTCATAAGGCAGCCTTATGAGTCCATAGATCGAACCCGGCTACTAACTTAGGTTTGCCTTAGTTTAGGCTTCCGGGGTGAGCTCCCCCTGCCACCGCTCGAAGGGAAACCTGAACATGCCTCGCCCTCTGCGGGTAGCCATTGTCGGAGCCGGCCCCGCCGGCATCTACGCCGCCGACGCGCTGCTGAAATCCGCGGTGGCGGTCGAGCCCGGTGTGTCGATCGACCTCTTCGAGCGGATGCCGGCCCCCTTCGGCCTGATCCGCTACGGCGTCGCCCCCGACCACCCGCGAATCAAGGGCATCGTCACGGCCCTGCACCAGGTCCTTGACAAGCCGCAGATCCGCTTCTTCGGCAACGTCGACTACCCGGGCGACATCAGCCTGGACGACCTGCGCACCTTCTACGACGCGGTGATCTTCTCCACCGGGGCGACGGCCGACCGGGCGCTCGACATACCGGGCATGGAGCTCGAAGGGTCGCACGGAGCCGCGGACTTCGTCTCCTGGTACGACGGGCACCCTGACGTGCCGCGGTCCTGGCCGCTCGACGCGGAGAAGGTCGCCGTCCTCGGCGTCGGCAACGTCGCGCTCGACGTGGCCCGAGTCCTGGCCAAGACGGCCGAGGAACTGCTGCCGACCGAGATCCCGGCGAACGTCCACGAGGGCCTGAAGGCCAACAAGGCCCTCGAGGTCCACGTCTTCGGCCGCCGTGGCCCTGCGCAGGCGAAGTTCAGCCCGATGGAGCTGCGGGAGCTCGACCACTCCCCGAACATCGAGGTCATCGTCGACCCCGAGGACATCGACTACGACGACGGCTCCATCGCGACCCGGCGCGGCAACAAGCAGGCCGACATGGTCGCCAAGACCTTGGAGAACTGGGCCATCCGCGACGCCGGCGACCGCCCGCACAAGCTGTTCCTGCACTTCTTCGAGTCGCCGACCGAGATCATCGGCGACGACGGCAAGGTCGTCGGCCTGCGCACCGAACGCACCGCCCTCGACGGCACGGGCAACGTCAAGGGAACCGGCGAGTTCAAGGAGTGGGACCTCGGCGCGGTCTACCGCGCAGTCGGCTACCTCTCCGACGAACTGCCCAAGCTGCCCTGGGACGTCGAGTCGGGCACGGTCCCGGACAAGGGCGGCCGGGTCATCGAGGAGACCGGGGAGCACCTGCAGTCCACGTACGTCACCGGCTGGATCCGACGCGGCCCCGTGGGCCTCATCGGCCACACCAAGGGCGACGCCAACGAGACAGTCGCCAGCCTCTTGGACGACCACGTGAACGCTCGCCTCCACACGCCTGCCCTGCCCGATCCGGCGGCCGTGGACACGTTCCTCGGTGAGCGGAACGTTCGCTTCACGACGTGGGACGGCTGGTACCGCCTCGACGCCGCGGAGAAGGCGCTTGGCGCGGCCGAGGACCGCGAGCGCGTGAAGATCGTCGAGCGCGAGGACATGCTCAAGGCCAGCGGCGCCTGAGCCGGCCGCCCAGGCCGGGAACCGGAAGAGACCCGCAGTCGACCCCTGGTGCGCACGTCCCGTACACCCGCAGCTCCTGAATCCGCGGGCGTACGGGCCACGACGGCCCACTGGATCGAGGTTGCGGCATCATGCACTGGTACGAGGACGACGGATTCTGGTCCGATTTCTCCGAGACGATGTTCTCGGAGCGGCGGCGGGCGCCGGGCTCCTGAAGCGGGCCCGCGCCACCTGCGAGGAAGCCTCGGCCGAAGTCCGGCTCGTCCAGGCGGACATGCCTCCCGCGCACCCGCCGTCGTGTTCGGCCGCCAACGGCTCGCGGTCGGTATCGGCGCCTTCGCGAGCGGTGTCGCCGGAGGCGAGGGCTACCAGCTGGCCGAACGGACCGGCCACGCCGGTCTCTTCTGGGCCGCGGTCGCCGCGCAGTGCGCCCTGCTGCCGCTGCTCCTCGGCAGGGCCCTGCACCGCCCGAGCCGCTCGCTCACAGTCCGAGGTCGCTGAGGCCGGGGTGGTCGTCGGGGCGACGGCCGAGCGGCCAGTGGTACCTGCGGTCGGACTCCTGGATGGGGAGGTCGTTGATGCAGGCGTGGCGGACGCGCATCAGGCCGTCGTCGTCGAACTCCCAGTTCTCATTGCCGTACGAGCGGAACCAGTGGCCGGAGTCGTCGTGCCATTCGTAGGCGAAGCGCACCGCGATGCGGTTGCCGTCGTGTGTCCACAGTTCCTTGATGAGGCGATAGTCGAGCTCCCGGTCCCACTTACGGGAGAGCAAGGCGACGATCGCATCGCGCCCGGTGACGAACTCCGCGCGGTTCCGCCAGCGGGAATCCTCGCTGTAGGCGAGTGCCACCTTCTCGGGATCGCGGGTGTTCCAGCCGTCCTCGGCCAGGCGGACCTTCTCGGCCGCGGTCTCCCGGGTGAACGGCGGAACGGGGGGTCGTGCGGCCATGTCGCTCTCCTGAGGCTGAGGCTGAGGCTGAGGTGATGTCGGTGTGGTGACCGCGAGAACGATCGTTCTCCGTTCGGGGTCGCCCACGATAGGAGAACGAACGTTCTCGCGCAATGGTGCGACCGCGTCCCGGCCCGTAGTACTCTCGAAGAACGCACGTTCTCTTCTCTTGGATGGGGCTTCCATGGATCACGCCGAAGCGGAAGTCAGACTCCTTGACGCCGCCGATGAGCTCTTCTACGAGCGCGGCGTGCAGGCCGTGGGTATGGACCAGGTGCGTGCCCGCTCTGGCGTCTCGCTGAAGCGGCTCTATCAGGTCTACCCGTCGAAGTCGGAGCTCCTCCTGGCCTGCCTCGAGCGCCGCGACCGCCGCTGGCGGGCACGGCTCGCCGAGTACGCGGACGGCCGCCCGGAAGGCGTGGAGCGTGTTCTCGCGGTCTACGACTGGCTGTACGAATGGTTCTGTGAACCCGACTTCCGGGGCTGCGCCTTCATCAACTCGTTCGGCGAGCTGGGGGCCGTCGACCCGGCGGTGGCCGACACCGTCCGGGCCCACAAGAGCGCCTTCCACGACTACCTGGCCGGACTTGTGGCCGCGGCGGGCGCACCGGGAGAGACTGCCGGACCGTTGGTCCTGCTCGCGGAGGGGGCCATGACCGCTGCCGCGATCTCAGGGTCACCGGAGCCGGCGCGCCAAGCCCGTCAGGGCGCGGCTCAGTTGCTGGCCGCGCGGTAGCCGCCGGCCGCTTTACGGGAAGGGGACTGATGGCCAAGACGTATCGCATCGGATTCGGCACACGCCTGATCAACGACGTGTTCCGGACGATGACCCGGTTCGGCATCGGCAAGGGCTACCGGTACATCCTGACCGTGCGCGGCCGGAAGTCGGGCCGCCTCTTCTCCACCCCGCGCGGCCGGGCAGATCGACCTCAGCAGGGGCGGCACGTCGCAGACCGTGCGCGTGATCGAGCTCGGGCCCGAGGAGAGCGTGCCCGTGCTGCGCCAGTACTGGCGGGAAGTGCCCGTCACCCGGCCCTACTTCGACGTCCGACTCGACGTCCGACTCGACGGACGACGAGTTCGCCGCCGAGTCGGTATGTCATCCGGTGTTCCGTCTTGTCTAGTGCAGGTGGTGGCCGACGGTGAAGTGCTTGTCCTCGCCCGGGTTCTCGAGTTCGTCGATGACGGCTACGGCGAGGTCTTCGACCGAGATACGGGACGTGCCGTCGGCGCTCGCGATGAGTGTGGTGGTGCCACGTCGGTACTTCGCGGTGCGACGTCCGGGTTCGAGGGCGGCGGGTGGACTGAGATAGACCCAGTTGGCCGGGTGCTCCCGGCAGGTGTCCAGCTGCGCGGCGCTTGCGGCGGCGAGGGTGCGCCATTGCTGCGGCACGTATTCGGGGCTGTCGACAACGAGCCGGTCGGGGTGGCCCGGGATCTGGAGGGGGGCGGCGCCGCCGACGACGAGGATGCGCGTCCGGGCCTTCGCCGCCGCGTCGAGCAGTGCCCTCGTGGTCGCGGTGAAGGTGTGTTCGTGCCCAGGGGCAGGACGGGTCGCGGCCACGACCGCGTCGGTGCCGTCGAACAGTCTGCTCATGCGGTCGAGGTCGTTCGCGTCGCCCTCGACGACCCGCACTCCGGGCGGCAGGATGGCCGACCGCTCTTTGCGGAACACCGCGATCAGGTCATGGCTCCGGCTTGCGGCTTCCTTGATGACCCGTGAGCCGACCATGCCTGCGGCTCCGACGACGGCGATCTTCATCGAGATGTCCCTTCCGGTGCGGGTGTTGAAGCGGAGTTGCGCGAGCGGGTGGGCGAAGGCAGCTGCCCCGCGATGATCGCCGCGAGTGAGAGTCCGAACCCCAGGAGCTGGATCGGGCCGAGTGTCTGGCCGAGCAGGACGGCGCCGAGAACGGCGGCGACCAGCGGTGAGAACAGGCCGAGAACCGCGACAGAGGTGACGGGCAGAGTGGTGATGCCGCGGAACCACAGGACGTAGGCGATCAGACCTCCGGCCAGGCCCAGCCAGAGGTAGCCGAAGGCGGCCGTCGCGTCGATCGCGGGAGGCGGACCCTCGACAAGGAAGGTGAGGGGCAGCAGGAAGAGGCCTCCCGCGGTGAGTTGCCAGCCGGCGAACGCGGTGAGGCCGACCCCGGCGGGCCGTCCCCAGCGTTTGGTGAGTGTCACGCCGAGCGCCATCCCGGCCGCACCGGTGAGGCCCGCCACGATCCCGGCGGTGTCGAGCGCCGCGTGCGGCCCGATCACCACGAGGCCGACGCCCGCGACGCCGATCACGCCCCAGACGAAGCGCCGGGCGGACGGCCTCTCGTGGAGGACGGTCACGGCCAGGACGGCGACCATGAGGGGCTGGGCCGCCGCCACGGTGGCCGCGACGCCCCCCGGTAGGCGTTCGGCCGCGATGAAGAGCATCGGGAAGAGCAGACCGATGTTCAGCACGCCGAGCACCGCGGCCTTCCCCCACCACGTGCCGCGCGGCAATGTCCGGGTGAGCACAAGCGCGATCAGACCGGCGGGCAACGCGCGCAGGAGTCCTGCGAACAGGGGGTGTCCCGCGGGGAGAAGTTCGGTGGTGACGACATAGGTCGTGCCCCAGGCCAAGGGAGCGAGCGCCGTCAGGGCGGTGCGGGGCAGATTCCCACGGGGAGCGCCTCTGGCGGCTCCGGGGGAAGCCTTCAGTGCTGCTGGACTTGTCATGCTCGAAGTCTCATGTGGCGCTATCAATGAGTCCAACACATGTTTGTCAGCTCATCGATCGCGATACAAGATGGATCCATGGAGCTCCAGCAGATGCGTTACGTCGTCGCCGTCGCCGAGGCGAACAGCTTCACCCGGGCTGCCGAACGGTGTCTGGTCGTCCAGTCCGCCCTCAGTCACCAAATCGCCCGCCTTGAACGGGAGTTGGGTGCGAGGCTCTTCGAACGCACCAGCCGCCGGGTGCGGCTGACGCCGGCCGGTGAGGCGTTCCTGCCGGCCGCCCGGCAGTGTCTGGACGCTGCCGAGCGTGCGTCCGCCGAGGTCGCCGCCGCTGTCGGGGAGGTGCGCGGACGGCTCGCCGTGGGGCTGATTCCCACGGTCGCCGCTGTCGATGTCCCGGGTGCGCTGCGCGACTTCCGCGAGCGGTACCCGCAGGTGCGCATCAGTCTGCGGGTGGGCGCGAGCGAGGAGCTCGCCGAGCAGGTCAGGCAAGGAACCATCGACATGGCCTTCCTCGGACTGCCGACCACCGCGCGGCCCCAAGGTGTCGCCGCCCATGAACTCGGCCGCGACCGCCTTGTCGCCGTGGTCGCGCCGGACCATCCACTCGCCGACGAGTCGGCGGTCACCCTGCGCAGGCTCTCCTCCGAGGTGTTCGTGGACCTCCCGGCAGGGACAGCGGGACGTATTCAGTCCGACCAGGCCTTCGCGGCCGCCGGTCTCGCCCGTGATGTCGCCTTCGAAGTGACCTCCGCGGACTTCATCGCCCGGCTGGTCGGTCCCGGCCTCGGCGTGGCCATGCTCCCTTCCGCGTACGCGCCTCAACTCGCCGGTGTGGTCGCCGTCGAGGTCGCCGATGCCCCGGCCCGAGTCGAGTACGTCGTCTGGTCCCGCCTCGGCCGCACCCCGGCGGCGACCGCCTTCCTCGCCGTTCTCGACATCCCGGCAGAGGTGCGAGGCGACGAGTGAGGCGCCCAGGTGCGTCCGCCCCGCCGGTCCCGGTCAGCCGGCCTGTGCCCCGGTGTGCAGGGCCAGTGCGCCGCGGGCGGGCAGGGTGGTCTCGAACTTCCCGTCGTCGCCGACGGTGACCGTGTTGCCGTCGCAGTTGTCCGGGGATGCCTTGGCGACATTGCAGTAGGTGCCGCCAGGCAGGGACGTCGCGAACGTCTGGGTCAGCTCGCCTTCGCCGTTGTTGAGGGCGACGAACCCCTTGTCACCGCGGCCGAAGGCGAGGGCGCTGCCGCCGTTGTCCCACCAGTCGGTCAGCTCGGCGGAGCCCACCTCGTTGCGGAACCCGACCAGGCCGGTGATCGCCTGCTGTGCATGGGCGTTCGTCCAGCCGTCCGTGCCGCTGGGCGGACCCGCGTCCTTGTCGGACCACTCGTAGCCGGAGTACACGTTCGGCGAGCCGTAGGGGGACGCGAGCATGAAGACGTTGGCGAGGGTGTAGGCCGCGCCGTCCTTGTAGGTGAGCGTCGAGCCGTTTCGCTCGGTGTCCCAGTTGTCGACGAACGTACGCGCCGAGCCGCTGCCCAGTTTGCCGTCCGCGACCGACTTCAGCTGTGCGATGTCGCCGCCCTGGAAGGCGCTCTTGAGATGCCCGCCGTAGCGGAACTCGTCGACGTCCCCGATGCCGGTGTATTCGTCGGGCTGTACGGCCTCTCCGCCTCCGCGGATGACCTCCGACACCCAGAAGCCGGGATCGCTCATCTTGCCCTTGACGGCGGCGACGTCGGCGGCGGCCATGTGCTTGGCGGCGTCGATGCGGAAGCCGTCCGCGCCCAGTGACCGCAGGTCGTCGAGGTACGCGGCGATGGTGCCGCGCACCGCGTCGCTGCCGGTGTCGAGGTCGGAAAGGCCGACCAGTTCGCAGTTCTGGACGTTGTCCCTGTTGGCGTAGTCGTTGATGTCCGTGCGGCAGGTGTGGAAGTCCGCGTCCTGGAAGAAGCCGGGGTAGTTGTACTTGGTGTACGCGGTGCCGCCCGTGCCGGTGCCCGAACCGGCCGCCATGTGGTTGATGACGGCGTCCGCTATCACCTTGACGCCTGCCTTGTGGCAGGCGGCGGCCATGCTCTTGAAGGAATCCCGGTCGCCGAGGCGGCCCGCGATCTTATAGCTGACGGGCTGGTACGAGGTCCACCACTGCCCGCCCTGGACATGCTCGGAGGCGGGCGACACCTCGACATAGCCGTATCCGGCGGGGCCGAGCTCGTCGGTGCAGGCCTTGGCGACATCGGCGTACTGCCGCTCGAACATGGTGACGGTGACGGTCTTCTCGCCGGGTGGTGTCGCCTGCGACTGCCAGGGCGTGAACACCGCGAGACCGGCCGCGGCGAGTACCCCGGCCGATGTCGCGCCGAGAAGGCGGGAACGGTGCTGCATGTGCGGCTCCTTCGGGACTGGGCACAGCCGTGCCCGCGGAAGGCAACTGCTCGTGGGGGAAGCTGCCGTGGGGGGTTCCGCAGGGGAGCCTGCCGCTCACTCATGTACGCGTCAAGGCTTTGTGGAAGGGTTTTCAGTTCCTTGCGCAAGCCGTCCGGTCGCCAACGGCGGGCTGATTTCTGGTTCTTACTCAGGGGTAGGCCTGCCGGAATCCTTGTTATACATTCCGTCTAACAAGCGGGCCGCGGCGCGTTGCGGGACGGCGCCCCGACCCGTTGCCCGAGCGAACGAGCGAACGTACGCAGTAGAGTCAAGGAGCCGCAGCATGGCAAGCAGCACTGTTCGGCCGAAGGGCCGGAGCCACCCCGAAGAGGACGATGTGGCCCGGCGGTTGCTCGACTCGGCCGCCGTGTCGGGCTACGACCCGGCCACCGAGGTGGACTGGGAAACCCCGCTCGACCGGGACTTCCACGGCGCGAGCCCGGAGTGGTGCTCCCTGTACGGCACCGCGTACTGGCAGGAGCTCACCGAAGCCCAACGCAAGGAACTGACGCGGCAGGAAGCCGCATCGGTGGCCAGCACGGGCATCTGGTTCGAGATGATCCTCCAGCAGATGGTGCTGCGCGATGTGTACGCGAAGGACCCGGCGAGCGCTGAGGTGCAGTGGGCGCTCACGGAGATCGCCGAGGAGTGCCGCCACTCGATCATGTTCGCCCGCGGCGCCGAGAAGCTGGGCGCGCCCGCCTACCGGCCCAAGCGGTTCGCGATGGAGCTCGGCCGGGTGTTCAAGACGGTTGCTTTCGGAGAAGCGGCCTATGCCGCGATCCTCGTGGCCGAGGAAGTGCTCGACGTGATGCAGCGCGACTGGATGCGCGACGAGCGCGTCGTGCCGTTCGTCCGCACGATCAACAACATCCATGTCGTCGAGGAGTCGCGGCACATGAAGTTCGCCCGCGACCAGACGCGCAAGCGTCTCGCCGGGTCGGGCCGACTGCGCCGCCAGATCAACGCGTTCGTCGTCGCGATCGCCTCGTACTACATCGTCACCAGCATGGTGAACCCCAAGGTGTACGCGAACGCCGGGCTCGACGAGAAGCGTGCCCTCGCTGAGGCGAAGGCGAACGAACACCACAAGTCCATGATGCGGTCCAGCTGTTCGGGCCTGATGGAGTTCCTGGCCTCCTCCCGCCTGCTCACCAAGCCGGCGCTCGCCTTCTACAAGCGCGCGCACCTCATCTGAGCCGTTCCGAGCCAGCAGATCCCAGCAGATCCGAGCTGATCCCAGCCGTTCCGAGTTGATCCGAGCCGAGCGAGTCGAGCCGACGACATGACCTACGCCATCACCCAGACCTGCTGCAGCGATGCCACCTGCGTGGCCGTGTGCCCGGTCAACTGCATCCACCCGACGCCCCAGGAGCGGGCGTTCGGCAGCACGGAGATGCTGCACATCGACCCGAAGACCTGCATCGACTGCGGCGCCTGCGCCGACGCCTGCCCCGTCGACGCGATCTTCCCGCTGGACAGCCTGCCTGTCGCGCAGCGGGAGTACGCGACGATCAACGCGGCGTACTACGAGGACCAGGCACCGGAACCGGCCAAGGAGGTCGAGGAGGCCCTGGATGTCGACGACGGGCCGAACTTCCATGTCTGGGACGAGCCGTCCTTCCCGCGCGTTCTGCCATCGGACTTCGTACCGCTGAAGGTCGCCGTCGTCGGCACCGGACCGGCCGGGATGTACGCGGTCCAGGATCTGCTCCTGCACACCAGCGCCGAAGTGACACTGATCGACCGGCTTCCGGTGGCCGGCGGTCTCGTGCGCTACGGCGTCGCTCCGGACCACCCCGCGACCAAGAAGGTCGGCGACACCTTCGCGCGCTTTCACACACATCCCCGGGTGCGCCTGCACCTCGGACTCGAAGTCGGCGCCGACATCACCCCGCAGGAACTCGCCGCGCACCATGACGCGGTCATCTACGCCGTGGGCGCCTCCGCCGACCGCACGCTGTCCATCCCCGGTGAGGAACTGCCCGGCAGCATCTCCGCGAGGAGCTTCGTCTCCTGGTACAACGGCCACCCCGACACGGCGCCGGACGCGATCGAGCTTTCCGCCGAGCGCGTGGTCGTCGTCGGCAACGGCAACGTCGCGCTCGACGTCGCCCGCATCCTCCTCGCCGACCCTGACAGCCTCGCCCACACCGAAATCGCCGACCATGCTCTGGAGGCGCTGCGGACCAGCAAGGTGCGCGAGGTGGTGCTGCTCGGACGCCGCGGACCCGAGGACGCCGCCTGCACCAGGTCCGAACTGCTCGCTCTTAAGCACCTTCCGGGCGTGGACCTGATCGTCGACGACCACGACCCCCGGACGGCGCGGGCCATCGAAGAGGCCGGCCCGAAGGACAAGGCAGCCGTCCTGCAAGGTGTTGTGCGGGACAGCGGCGACTGGGCACAGGCGCCCGCTCAGGGGCGGCGCATCGTGCTCCGCTTCCACTGCACCCCCGTGGAAATCCTCGGCGAGGAAGCCGTCGAGGCCGTGCGCGTCACGGAAGCGGCGGGGGAGTCGGGGGAATCGGGGGAGGGGACGATACGGGCGGACATGATGCTGCGCGCGATCGGCTACCGCGGGATGCCGGTCGCCGGACTGCCCTTCGACGAGACGACGGGCACCGTGCCGCACCAGGGAGGCAGGGTGACCGGACGGCCCGGGACCTACGTCGTGGGCTGGATCAAGCGGGGACCGAGGGGCGGCATCGGCGCCAACCGCAGATGCGCCGCCGAGACGGTCACCACGCTCCTGGCCGACGCGGTCGCCGGAGCCCTGCCCGCGCCGCGGTCCGCGCCGAAGGCCTTCCGCCGGTTGGCCCGGCGCCGCAACCGCAAGGCAGCACTGCGCTGAGCCGGCACCGGCGGCTCACTTGGCGCGGGTCTCCGCCAGGGTGTGGGCGACGAGGGCGTTGGCGTGTCCGTGGCCCAGGGCGTGTTCGGTCTTGAGCCAGCTGACCAGGTCCATGTGCTTGGTCAGGGGCGAGGAGTGGATGAGGTCTTTCCACTCCTCGATCGGACGGCCGTACTTCTTCTCGATCGAGGGGAAGTAGCTGGCAGGTCCCTTGGCGGCCTCGGTCATGGTGACGCAGTCCCGTCCGTCGGAGTGCTGTTGCCTGTAGGACGGTCGGGACTGGATCAAGTCATCGGCCGACCGGAGTGTCCTGGGTCACAGACGCCCGGCCTTCACCCGCGTCCCGCGATCGAATGGCGGGCCCGCGTGGCCGGGTCTAGCCTGGGCGTGTAGCAGTGAACGTACGAACGTACCTGTTCACCGTGCGCCTGACGCGCGAGCGCGGGCGACGCAATGACGGCGCGAGCAACGACGGCGCGAGCAATCCCATGACGGGCTCTCAGACGACACCCTCGGAGCCTGCCGCGTCCCCGGAGCGGGGAGGCGGCAGCGGTATCGCGCTTCTCGTCATCGCCTCGTGCCAGCTGATGGTGGTTCTCGACATCACCATCGTGAACATCGCCCTTCCGCACATCCAGACCTCGCTCGGCTTCTCGACCGAGACCCTCTCCTGGGTGATCAACGCCTACACACTGACCTTCGGCGGACTGCTCCTGCTCGGTGGGCGCCTCGGCGACATCCTCGGGCGCCGCAGGGTCTTCATGTTCGGCGTGCTGCTCTTCGTGTTCGCCTCGCTGCTCGGCGGACTCTCCCAGGAATCCTGGCAGTTGCTCGCCGCTCGCTCGCTGCAGGGTGTCGGTGGCGCCATCGCGTCGCCCACCGCCCTCTCGCTGATCACCACGACCTTCCGCGAAGGGCCCGAGCGGAACAGGGCGTTCGGTGTGTTCGCCGCCGTCTCGGCAGGAGGCAGCGCGATCGGGCTGCTCGCGGGCGGGCTCCTCGTGGAGTGGCTCGACTGGCGCTGGGTCCTGTTCGTGAACATCCCCATCGGCCTGCTGATCGCCGCCGCGACACCCCGCTACATCCGCGAGTCCGAGCGCCACCCCGGGCACTTCGACATCCTGGGCGCCCTCACCTCCACGGCGGGCATGGTGCTGCTCGTCTACGGCTTCATCCGTGCCTCCAAGGACGGCTGGAGCGACAGCGTGACCATCGCGGCCTTCGCGGCGGCCGTCGTGCTCCTCGCCCTGTTCCTCACCGTCGAGCGGCGGTCGAAGCAGCCCATCACCCCGCTGTGGATGTTCCGCGACCGCAATCGCGCCGGTGTCTACGGGATGATGCTGTGCCTGGCCGCGGCGATGTTCGGGATGTTCTTCTTCCTGACGCTGTTCGTGCAGAACATCCTGGGCTTCAGCCCGCTGCGTGCCGGGCTCGGCTTCCTGCCGGTGAGCGCGATCATCGCGGTGGGTGCGGGACTCGCCTCGCAACTGCTGCCCAGGTGGGGGCCCAAGCCGTTCATGGTGGTCGGCGCGACCCTCGCGGCCGTGGGGCTCGGCTGGCTGACGCTGACCGACGTCGACAGCACGTACATGGGAAGCCTGCTCGGACCCATACTGGTCTTCGGCTTCGGCATGGGTATGCAGTTCGTGTCGCTGACGCTGATGGCGGTGTCGGGTGTCGCGCCGCAGGAAGCGGGAGCGGCCTCCGGCATCCTCAACGCCACCCAGCAGGTGGGCGGTTCACTCGGCCTGTCCGTCCTCGTCACCATCTTCGGTACGGCGAGCCGCAACGAGGCCACTGACCAGATCCCGCGCTTCCTGAAGAAGGCGAGCCCTGCCGAGCTTGTGGAGTTCCGCAGGACCGGCCAACTCCCGGGACGCTGGGGCGAACAGGTCCTCGCATCGGGCATCTCGAGCTCCTTCATCGCCGCTGCCGTCTTCGCCATCGTCGCCGCGCTGATCGCCCTGGTGGTCATCCAGGTGCGGCCCGCCGACCTGGAGCGTCTGCAGGGCAACGGCGACGGGCACGTGTGAGGTGCCACCTCCTGGGGGCTGAGCAGCATGAACGCGTGCCTGGTACCGGATGGCTTGATTCCTCTGGTACGCACGCGAGTTGAGGCCGCGCGGACGTAGTATGACCAGCCGATCGGTAGGGCTGAGGGCTGAGGGCTGAGGGCTGAGGGCTGTGGGGGCTGCGCGGGGCAAGAACCCATGGAGATGGGCGTGGACACGGACACGGACTACCGCTTACTCGGGCCTGTCGAAGCTTGGCGCGCGGGCCGCAGACTCACTCTCGGTGGCCCCAAGCCCCGGGCGCTGCTCGCGGCGCTGCTCCTGGAACCGGGGCGCGTGGTGTCCGTCGAGGCTCTCATCGACGCCATCTGGGGCGAGAGGCCGCCGGACACGGCGCGTTCCCTGATCCAGTCGTACGTCTCCGCGCTGCGCCGTGCGCTGTCCACCGACGCCATCGAGACCCGGCCGCCCGGCTATCTGATCCACGCGGATGCCACTCTCGTCGACCGCGCGGCATTCGAGCGCCTGACCGCCCAGGGGCGGCAGGCCGCCGCCGACGGCGATCACCCCGCGGCGGCCCGGCTGTTGGGGGACGCACTCGCGCTGTGGCGCGGGCCCGCGCTCGGGGGCATCGGCGAAACACTGCGGGCCATGGCCGACCAGCTGGACGAGGCGCGGCAGGCGGCCCTGGAGGAGCGGATCGCCGCGGAACTCGTACAGACGGGCCGCGAGACGGAACTGGTCGCCGAACTCACCGCGCTGGTCGCCCAGCATCCCACCCGGGAGCGACTGAGAGGCCAACTGATGCTGGCCCTCTACCGGTTGGGGCGCCAGGCGGACGCCCTCGCGGTGTACACCGAGGGGCGTGACGTACTCGCCGACGAGCTGGGGATCGATCCGGGCCCCGACCTCAGAGCGATGTACGAGGCGATCCTGCGGGCGGAGGAGGGGCTGCTGCCCGCTCCGGCGGACGGAGCCGACTCCGGGGGCTCCGGGGGCTCGGGGGGTGCCCCTGCGCAGCCGACCCTCGTGCAGCCCGCCCTTCTGCCTCCCACCATCGGCGACTTCACCGGACGTGAGGCTCAGCTCTCCGGCGTACGGGCCGCTCTGTCGGGACCCCGCGAGGCCATGCCGGTCGTCGTCGTGTCGGGGCCCGGTGGCGTCGGCAAGTCCACCCTGGGTGTCAGGGCGGCGCACCAGGTCGCCGACGCGTATCCGGACGGGCAGCTGTACGCCGAGCTGCGGGGCACCGCCGATCCCGTGGCGCCCGGTGAAGTGCTCGGACGGCTGCTTTACGCCCTGGGAGCGGATCCGCCCGACGGGGACGCCGAGCGGCGTGACCTCTTCCGCAGTCTGGTCGCGGGGCGCCATATCCTGCTGGTGCTCGACGACGCGGGCAGCGAGTCCCAGGTGCGTCCCCTGCTTCCCGGAAGCGCCACCTGCGGGGTCCTGATCACCGCACGGGCCCGCCTCGGGGCCCTGCCCTGCACCCACCGCGCCGATGTCGACGTGCTCGACACGGCGCCGGGGACCGAACTCCTCGGCCGGGTCGCGGGGGAGAGGCATGTGCGGGACGAGCCGGCTGCGGCCCGGCGCATCGTCGAGCTGTGCGGCGGCCTTCCGCTGGCCATCAGGATCGCCGGGGCCCGCCTGGCGACCCGTAGGCACTGGACGGCACGCATACTCGCCGACCGGCTCGCCGATGAACACCACCGCCTCGATGAACTCTCCGTCGGCGACCTGGAGGTACGGGCGGGCCTCGGTCTGAGCTACCGGGCCCTGGACGCCCCCGCCCGCACCGCTCTGCGCCGCCTCGGCCTGCTCGCCGCGCCCGATGTGGCCGCCTGGGTGGTGACCGCGCTGCTCGACGTGCCGGAGGCGGAGGCGGACCGCGTCGTGGAACAGCTCATCGACGCCCAGCTCCTGCACTGCACCGGCGTCGACCGCGCGGGCCAGCCGCGCTACCGGCCGCACGACCTGGTGCGGGTGTACGCCGCCGAACGCGCCGATGCCGAGGACCGGCCAGCCGAACGGGCCGCTGCCGTCGGCCGGGCGCTCGGCGCCTGGCTCTGGCTGACCGGCCGCGCCGCGTCCGCCACGCCGTCCGGCGCGGTCGAACTGCACCGGGGTCTCCTCGACCAGAGTGGCTCGACCGGTTCGGGGGGCCAGGACGGATCTCCTCGTGCCCCGCGTCAGGTCGTCAGGCCTGTCGGCCCGGAGGCCACCCGCCGAGCGCTCGCCGACCCGGCCGCGTGGTTCGAGGCCGAGGCCGACGCGATCGCCGCCGCCGTCGAGCGTGCTGCCGCCCTCGACCTGCACACCCTGGCCTGCGAGGCCGCGGCCGCCCTGTGCTCGTCCGCGTACACCGTCGGCAACCGTTTCGAGGCCTGGTGGCGCACGCACGACGCGGCACTGGCCGCCGCCCGCCGCGCCGAGAACCGGGCAGGCGAAGCCCTGTTGCTCATCGGCCTCGGCCAACTCCGTTACGAACAGGACCGATTCACCGAATCACAGGGCTACTTCAAGCAGGCGGCCGGGCTCTGTGCCGAACTCGGCGACGTGCGCGGCCGGGCCGCCGCGTACGCCGGGCTCGGCAGCGCCCTGCGGGAAGCGGGATGGCTGCGGGCCGCGCAGGAGACACTCGTCCGGGCCGTCGACGGCTTCCGCGACCTCCAGGACGATCCGGGCGTCGGGCTCTCCTGCCGGTACGCAGGATCCGTCCAGCTCGAACTCGGCGAATTCGATGCCGCGCGCGCCCTCCTCGACGAGTCCCTGCTGGCCTACCGCAGGCTCGGCAGTCGCCGCGGCGAGTCCCTCACGCTGCGCTCGCTCGGCCTGGTGCACCGTGCGCTCGGCGAATACGCGGCGGCGGAGAAGCTCTGCGGCCGTGCGGTGGACCTCCTGAGCACTCTGGGGGACCCGCTCATGCTCGCGTACGCGAGGCAGGCACGGGCCAAGTGCCTGATCAGGCTCGGGCGTTCGGCGGAAGCGGCGACCGAGATCCGGGGCGTCCTCGACGTCTGCCGCGCCCAGCGCGACCGCTTCGGCGAAGCACTCGCCCTGCGCACCCTCGGCGAGTGCGAGCTCGCCGCGGGCCGCATCGACGCCGCCGAACAGCAGCTGACCGCGGCGGCCGTTCTCTGGAACAACCTGGAACTGCCGCTGCCCCGCGCCCGCACCCTGCGGGACCTCTCGGCGGCGCGGGAGGCCGCGGGGGACAGCGCGGCGGCACGGGCGCTGCGCGCCGAGGCGCGGGAGGTCTTCACGGCGTACGAGGCGCGGGAACGGGACGAGCCGGGCCTCTGAACCAGCTTCGAGCGCGCTTCCAGTGATCCTGTAATCGGCTTCCTGCAGATTTGCAGAGAACTTGCAGCGGCCTGCGTCACGCTCTGGATGTCGGCGGGTGAACGCGCCGCCGGCAACGGGGGATCGAAGGAAACAACGGGGGACTCAGCGGAATTCATCGGGGGAGCACGGGGGAAGGCCACTGATGCCTCGTACGGCCCACATGACCGACGATGTCGGTCATGTGGGCCGCTCGTCGCGCAGAGCTGTAGCGCTGTAGAGGCGTAGAGCCCCTGCCAGGGCCAGGAGGGGACTCCGGGGGCGGGCGGCAGCCCGCCCCCGGAGCTGTGCCCGCCACCGTCGCCATGAAGGGGCAGCATGTCGCCGATCATCCTCATGAACGATCCCAGAGTCGTCGGCATCCCGGTCCACGAGTGCGGTGAACCCCTCGTCGACCTGCGCCAACTGTCCTTCGTGGACGTCGACGACCGCCTGGCCGACCAGGACGGGGCCTACGCCCAGCTGCGCGAAGGCGTCGCCTGGCGCCTGGCCCGTGCCGCCCGGCTGCTGCCCGAAGGCCTGCGCCTCCTGGTCACCGAGGGGTACCGCCCGCTGGCCCTGCAGATCGAGTACTTCGACGAGTACACCGCCGAGCTCAAGAAGGCCAACCCCGACTGGTCGGACTCCCACCTGCACGACCAGGCGAGCCGCTCCCTCTCGCCGCCGGAGGTGGGCCCGCATGTCGCGGGTGCCGCGGTCGACCTCACCCTGTGCACCGCGTCCGGCACGGAGCTCGACCTCGGCACTCCGGTCAACGCCAGCCCGGAGGAGAGCGACGGCGCCTGCTACATGGACAGCGACCGCATCTCCACGACCGCCCGCGACAACCGCCGCACCCTCACCGCGGCCCTGGCCACGGCGGGCCTGGTCAACTACCCCACGGAGTGGTGGCACTGGTCCTACGGCGACCGCTACTGGGCCCTCGCGACCGACGCCCCCACGGCCCTGTACGGCCCGGTGACGCTCGACGTCTAGGCCGTGCCCAGCGGGACCCTCGCCCTCGCCCCTAACACGGGCCGGAGCTATGAGACAACAGCTCTGATACCAGCGGCAGTTGACGATGTTGTGGCGGCCATCGCCATTCTGCGCCGGTTCCGGTGGCTCCTACGGTTGCCCGCACCTCAGCGTCCCGGCCGACAGTAGGAGTGGGTGGGTTCTGGGGTCGCGTGATCCACCCCGGAGACCGCGTCACCGTCCGTCGGGAGCCGCCATGTCGTCGTACGAGAGTCATCTGAATCCGCAGGCGCACGAAGGAACAACTCGCCGAGAAGGAACACCTCCCCGAGCGGGACGGCGGGCGCGATGGCGTCGGGCCCTGGGACGGGTGACCGCCGTCGTGGGTCTTGTCGTGGCCGGAGCCGTATGCGCACCGGCGTCCGGGGCGCAGGCGGCTCCGACGGCCGTCGCGCTCGAGAAGATCGGTGACTTCGGCGCCGACCCCGGCAGTCTGAACATGTACGTGTACCGGCCGGCCACCCTGTCGGCCAGCCCCGCGGTGGTGGTGGCCATGCACGGCTGCAGCCAGAGCGCGCAGATCTACGCCGACAACTCCGGCCTCGTCAAGTTCGCCGACCAGCACGGCTTCCTGCTGGTCTTCCCCGAGCAGACGTCCGCCAACAACAGCAGCAAGTGCTTCAACTGGTTCCAGCCCGGCGACACCCGGCGCGGGCAGGGCGAGGCCGCGTCGGTCCGGCAGATGGTCGCTCATGCCGGTTCCGCGTACGGAGCCGACCCGGAACGGACCTACGTCACCGGTCTGTCGGCCGGTGGTGCCATGACCTCGGTGATGCTCGCCACCTACCCGGACGTGTTCAAGGCGGGTGCAGTGGTCGCGGGCCTCCCCTATGACTGTGCCGCTGACGTGGTGTCGGCGTACAGCTGCATGAACCCCGGCGTCGACCGCACCCCGTCGACCTGGGCACAAGGCGTCCGTGACGCGTACCCCGGCTATGCGGGGCCCTGGCCGCGGGTGGCGATCTGGCAGGGCGACAGCGACCCCACCGTAGCCAAGAAGAACGCCGACGAACTGCGTGACCAGTGGACCGCCGTGCACGGCCTGGACCAGAGCCCGGACCGCACCTCCAGCATCGGCCCCAACTCGACCCGCAGGGAGCAGTATCTGGGGGCGGACGGAAGTGTGGGAGTGGAAGTCGACCGGGTCCCCGCCATCGCCCACGGCACTCCGGTCGACCCGGGAACAGGCGCACAGGAGTGCGGCGCGACTGGGACCGCGAACTTCATCGACTCCATCTGCTCCAGCTACTGGATCACCGGCTTCTTCGGCCTGGACGGCTCAAATCTCCGGTCGGCCACTACGTCATAGCCGACGGCACGTGCCCCTGACGAACCAATCCACCGGAGGTACCCGTGCCCGCCATAGATCCACCCAGATACCTGCCGCACAAGGCATACGCTGTCCGGCCGCTCCGGAGCGCGCTCGCCCTGACGGCGCTGCTCGTCACACTCGCCGCGGTTCCGGCAGTCGCTCAACAGTCCGGTGGAACCCAGGGCGGCAGCACAGCGCACTGCGCGCGGTCGGCGGGGCTGAAGGTGCCCGGCGCCGAACGCCAAGAGATCTCCTGCCTGGCCGAGTTGACCACCGCGGGGACGGTCTCCTCCGGCCGCACCGACCCGGCCGACTGGGCGGGGCTGACCCCCGCCGGGCTCACCACACCACGTGGTGTACCCGGCATCCAGATCGACGGCTACTTCCCCGACACTTCGGCGACCAACACCAACCACGCCTGGAATCACGACGCGCAGTTCGTCGTCCGCCTGCCCGACCGATGGAACGGGGGCCTCGTGATCGCGGGCACACCCGGGGTCCGTGAGCAGTACGCCAACGACCGGGCGATCGGCGACTGGGTGCTCTCGAACGGTTACGCGTTCGCCTCGACCGACAAGGGCAACACCGGCGCCGCCTTCTACCGGGACGGGGCCGAGCCCGGCGACGCGATCGCCGAATGGAACGAGCGCGTCACTCAACTCACCCGTGCCGCGCGGGCGGTGGTCGCACAGCGATACCACCGGCCTCCCGGGCACACGCTGGCCACCGGCATGTCCAACGGCGGGTATCTGGTGCGCTGGCAGCTGGAGAACCATCCCGAGCTCTACGACGGGGGAGTCGACTGGGAGGGCACTCTGTGGCGGACCGAGGGCCCGAACCTGCTCGATTTCCTGCCGCCCGCGCTGCGCGCCTATCCGGTCTACGCGGCGGGTGGTGAAGGGGCCGACAGAGCCCGTCAGGAGATGGTCGCCGCCGGTTTCCCCGCCGGTTCGGAATTTCTGTGGCCCTATCACCACCAGGTCTACTGGGACCTGACCCAGCGCATCTATCGGGAGGAGCTCGACCCGGGTTTCGACGGTGCGGCGGAGGCTGGAACTCCCTTCTGTAGAGCGGGGACACCGCTATGCGACGCCGATTACGCGTACGCGTCCCGGCCGCAGGAGGTCCGTGACGCCGTGGCGAAGATCGCCCTGACCGGGCAGATCGGCAAACCCTTGATCACTGTGCACGGCACCCTCGATGTCCAGCTGCCCATCAGCAAGGACTCGGACGTCTACGCGAAGATGGTGCGCGGCGCGGGCCGCGGTCACCTGTTCCGCTACTACCGCGTCGAAGGCGGCACGCACGTCGATTCGCTCTTCGATACGTTCCCCGACACGTTGCGGCCTCTGGTGCCCTGCCACCGTTCCGCCTTCACGGCGATGGAGACGTGGATCGGCCGGGGGAAGCAGCCGCCGCCCAGCCGAACCGTGCCGCGTCCGCACTCGTCCGACCCGGCGACTCTGCTGTCCCGGTGCCCGCTTGCCGGGTAGCGGTTTCGGCCGAGGCCCGGGGTGCGAGACGGGTCCCGGAAGGCGGGCTTCCTCAACGGCGAGCCAAACATGCCGAGTTGACCTAGGATCGCCACGCTCCCCATTCGTAAGGGAGTTCGGTGCATACGGGGAGGGTTCGTTCGTCGTGGTGAAGGTGTCCGGGATCGCCGGGTCGAGTGCGCCGTGGTGATCCGTCTCAAGCGCGGGTCCGTGAGCCGCGAGACCGTGGTCTGGCTGATCGCCGGGGTGCTCGCCGCCGTGGGCGCGGTGCTTGCAGCACTGGACGCCGCGTCCGAGTGGCGGCGGATTCTGGCCGGCGGCTGCGCCGCGGTCGCGGTGCTGCTGCTCGCCTGGGTGCTCGTACTGATCCGGCAGTTGTCCACCGAGCGGGGCGACCGGGCCAGCCAGGAGCGGCTTGCCGCGGCCCGTGGAGCCGAGGTGGCACACCTCGCCGGTGTACGACTCCCCGCGATCGCGGAGCGGGTCCGTGCGGGGCAGCGACTCGAGGGTGTGCCGGGGCCGCTGGCCGCGGCGGGGGAGACCGGCGAGGAGTTCGAGCGGGCCCTCGCCGCCGTGGCAGTCGCCCTCGGGTCCGACGAGGCGGTGCGCCGCGAGCGCGGCCTGCGGGACTCGGTACAGGCCGCGTTCGAGTCCGTCGCGCGCACGATGCACGCGATGGCCACGGTGCAGCAGCAGGTACTCGACCGGGTCGAGCGCTCCATCGACGACCCGCACCTCATGGGCGACGTGATGAAGGCCGATCACGCTGCCGCACAGATGACCCGTAAGGCCCAGACGCTCCTGGTGATGTGCGGGATCTGGCCCGCCCGCCGCGAGACACGGCCGGTCTCGCTCTACGACTGCGTACGCGGCGCACAGTCGCGGATCGTGGAGTACAGCCGGATCGAGGTGCACGGCGGACAGACGCTGTACGCGGTGCCGCCCGCGGTGGAGGGGCTGATGCACGCCATCGCCGAACTCCTCGAGAACGCCACGGTGTTCTCGCCCTCGCGCTCTCAGGTCGTCGTCACCATTCGCGAGGTGGGGGCCGGAGCCGTCCTGGAGATCGATGACGCCGGACTCGGTATGCCGCCGGACGTGCTGCACCGCGCGGTGGGTCAGCTCCGCGACGACCAGGACCTGGCGCGCCTGGGCGCGGTGCCCCGCCTCGGCCTGGCCTGCGTGGGCCGTTGGAGCCGGGAGCTCGGCTTCAACGTGGAGCTGAGCGGGGCCTCGGCCTACGGCGGCACCCGTGCGGTCACGTTCGTACCGTTCCGGCTGCTGACCGAACCCCCCTCGAATGCCGCCCCCGTGGCAGTGCCTGTGCGGCAAGAGCAGCACGACCTGCACGAGCAACATGACTCCGCCGAGCACGCGGAGCTCTCCGCACGGACCCAACCGGTCGTTCCTCCCACGCACGAGACAGCGTCCGGCCTGCCACGGCGGCGCAACCGGCGGCAGGCTGCCTCGGCCGCCGCACACGGGCCGGGGCCGGCGCAACAGCCGGCGCCCGCTGCCGCGTCGGCGACCCCCTGGACACCGGAGGCGGCACGCGCATCGATCGCCAGCGTGGTGTCCGGCTCCCGGCGAGGCCGCGCCGCCCTCGACGCGGACCGGGCCACGCCTCAATCCCCCACCCCCGACGAGCACGACGGAGGCCGGCAGTGACCGGAATCATCACCCCCCTTCCCGACCTGGGCTGGATGCTCCGCCCGCTGATCGAGATCCCCGGGGTCCGGCACAGCGTGGTGGTCTCCGAGGACGGCCTGCGGCTCGGCCACGCGTCCGCGGAGAACCTCGTCGGACCGGTGTCCGACCTGAGCGTCGCCGAAGCCGAGTCCCTCTCCGCTGCCTGTGCGGCGATGACCATGACGGGCCGCTCCACGACCACCCTGCTGTTCGGCTCCGGCGCCGGCGTACGGCAGTTGATGCTGGAGTCCGACCACGGATTCGTGCTGTTCACGCACGCCGGTGTGGGCGCGCACCTGGGGGTCGCCACCGACCTGGACGCGGATGTCGGCCTGGTGGCCCAGCAGATGCAACTGCTCGTGGTGAAGATCGGCGCGCACCTGAGCAGCAAGCCGCGGGATCCGGCCGCCGCGGCGTCATGACGGACCCGCGGCCGGAGGAGCGGTCGGCATCGGCGATCCGCCCGTACGTGATCACTCGCGGGCGGGCGGCATCCGACACCGAGTCCCTGGCCTGGGAATCCCTGGTGATGGCGACGGACGCGGCATTTCCCGCCGCGCTCCAGCCCGAGCACCAGACGATCCTGGTGCACTGCCAGGGCCTCCTCTCGGTGGCCGAGGTGGCCGCCCACATCGGCCAGCCGCCCTCGGTCGTACAGGTGCTGCTCTGCGATCTCGTCGAATGGGGGCTCATCGTGACCCGGCCGCCTGTACCCCCGGCCGAACGCACCGATGTGACCATGCTCAGAAAGGTCCTCCATGGTCTCGAAAGCCGTCTCTGACGCGACGCAACCGGCCGCCCCTCAGCCGTCAGGCTCCGGTTCCGGTTCCGGCAAGTACCTCACCTCAAGCGTCGCGGGCGCCGCCAAGATCCTGGTCGTCGGCCCGCTGGGGGTCGGCAAGACCACCCTCATAGGCACCGTCTCGGAGATCAAACCCCTGTCCACCGAAGCCGTCATGACACAGGCGGGCGCCCGAGTCGACACTGCCGTGGCCGACGGCAAGACGACCACCACCGTGGCCCTCGACTTCGGCCGGATGACCATCGACGGTGAACTGGTGCTCTATCTGTTCGGCACCCCCGGGCAGCAGCGGTTCCTGCCCGCGTGGCGGGACCTGGCCAAGGGCGCACTCGGTGCCCTCGCCCTGGTGGACACGCGTGACCTGGAGGCGTCCTTCGACGCCCTGGGCAACCTGGAAGAACTCGGACTGCCCTTCGCGGTGGCCGTCAACGTATTCCCCGGCAGCCCCGGGCACCACGAGGACGACCTGCGAGCGGCCCTCGACCTGCTCCCCGACACCCCCGTGGTGACCTGCGACGCACGCGACCCGTCGTCCTCGGTGAGGGCGCTGATCGCCCTCGTCAGCCACCTCATTCGCGTCGCCACGGAGACCCCATGACCTCGCCACACGCGGCAGCCGGGCCGCAGGACCGCTGCCCGGTCACCGGAGCCCCGGCGCCGGCGACCGCACTGTACGGACCCGACATCGACGGCGACGCACTGCCCGCCCTGTACGAGCAACTGCGCGGCTCCCACGGACCGGTGGCGCCCGTCTCCATCGCCCCCGGTGTCGACGCCTGGCTCGTCATCGGCCACCGTGAACTGCTCCGACTGACCCGCGACGAGCAGGACTTCTCGCACGATCCGCGCCGCTGGAGCCTGCTGCGGGAAGGCCGGGTGCCCACCGACTCGCCGATCCTGCCCATGGTCGGCTGGCGTCCGGCGCTGCTCTTCGCCGACGGACAGCAGCACCGCCGGATGCGCGCCGCCGTCTCCGCCGCTCTTGCCGGGATCAACGGCCATGAACTGCGGCGCTCCGTGCGCGCCACCGCCGAGCAGGTGATCGTGTCGTTCGCCGAACGCCGGGAGGCCGACCTGGTGGCCGACTACGCGCGCAAGCTGCCGATGCGCGTCATCACCGCACTCCTCGGCGTGGACGAACGGACCGGCCGGGAGCTGGTGGAGGCCGTCGCGGGGACGGTCGCCGCCACCAGCGCCTCCGCGGACGCCAGCAGGCGCATGGGCGCCATCCTGCTCCAGCTGATCGAGGAGAAGCGGCGCCGACGCGGCAACGACATCACCTCGGTCCTGCTGCACCACCCGGCCCGGCTCACCGACGAAGAAGTCCTGCACAACCTCGTAGTGATGTTCGTCGCGGGCAACCAGACCACCGTCAACTGGATCGCCACCACCCTGCGCATCCTGCTCTGCGACCCGCAGTTCCGCTCCTCGCTGACCGGCGGCCAACTCAGTGTGGACGACGCGCTCGACCTGGTCCTGTGGCGTTTCCCGCCCACGCAGAACTTCCCCGCCCGCTACGCCACCCGCGACATGACCTTCGGCGGGCAGCACATCCGCACCGGCGACATGCTCATCCTCGGCCTCGCCGGAGCCAACGCGGACCCGCAGATCCTCCCCGACGACGGCATACCGGTCGTCGGCAACCGCTCCCACCTGGCCTTCGGCGCGGGCCCGCACATCTGCCCCGCCCAGGACCCGGCCCGGCTCATCACCCGTACCGCCGTGGACGCGATCCGTCACCGGCTGCCCGATCTCGAACTGGCCATCCCCGAAAGCGAACTGGAGTGGATCAAGTCGCCCTGGAGCAGGGGACTCGCCGCGCTCCCGGTCCGCTTCACCGCCCCTGTCCTGCCCCAGCCGCCCGTCCCGGCACCTTCTCGACCTGGAGAGCCCTCTTGAACACGTCACCGGAGAACGCCGCAGCCGGCCAGCCGCACCGCTTCGACCCGGCAGGCGGCTGCCCGCACGCGGACAACGCCCGGCTGCTCGCACGCGGCGCCGTCACGCCGGTGGTCCTGCCCGGTGACGTACAGGGCATGGCGGTCCTCGGCCATGACGCGCTCAAGGAGTTCCTCGCGCACCCCGATGTCGCCAAGAACGCACAGCACTTCGCCGCGTTGCAGGCAGGCGAGATAGCGGACGGCTGGCCGCTGAAGACCTTCGCGACGGTGCAGGGCATGACCACCGCCGACGGCGCCGACCACCGCAGGCTGCGGTCCCTGATGGGCAAGGCGTTCACCGCGCGCCGGGTGGCGGAACTCCAGCCGCGGATCACGGACCTGACGACCCAGCTGCTCGACGGTCTGGACAAGGCCGCCGCCGCGGGCGACGGCGTCGCGGATCTGCGCAGGCACTTCGCCCTGCCGCTGCCGATGGGGGTCATCTGCGAACTCCTGGGCGTGGACGCCGAGTACCACGACCGACTGCATCACCTGTCGAACCAGATCGTCGCCACCGACATCGGCCCCGAAGAGGCGATGGCCGCCAACAAGGAGATGGTCGAAGTCCTCGGTGCGGTCGCCGCCGCCCGCGCCGCGAGCCCGGGGGACGACCTCACCACCGCCCTCATCGCGGCCAGGGAGGAGAACGGCGACAAGCTGAGCCCGCACGAGCTGCTCGGCACCCTGATGCTCACGATCATCGCCGGGCACGAGACCACCCTGAACCTGATCACCAATGCCGTACGCGCCCTGTGCACCCACCGCGAGCAGCTCGCCCTGGCCAAGTCCGGCGAAGTGACGTGGGCCGACGTGGTGGAGGAGACCCTCCGCTGGGACAGCCCCGTCAGTTACTTCCCCTTCCGGTACCCGACCCGCGACCTCACGCTCGACGGCACCGTCATCCCCCAGGGGACCCCCGTCCTGGCCGGTTACTCGGCGGCGGGCCGCGACAAGCAGGCCCACGGCCCCGACGCCGACCGCTTCGACATCACCCGCGACCAGACCACCACCCGGCACCTGTCCCTGGGCCACGGCGCGCACTTCTGCATGGGCGCCCCGCTGGCCCGCATGGAGGCCACCATCGCCCTCGAGCAGCTGTTCAGCCGTTTCCCCGGCCTCGACCTTGCCGTCCCGGAGCCCGAACTGCCCCGCCACGCCTCCTTCGTGGGGAACAGCGTGCAACAGCTGCCCGTACGGCTGCGCGACGCTCGGCCCTGACCGGTCGACGCGGCCCGCCGGCATCCGTCCCTGGCCTGCTGGTCAGCGGCCGGTGGATCCGTCGATCTGCTCGCGGAGGATGTCGGCATGACCGGCGTGCCGACCGGTCTCTTCGATCATGTGCGCCAGGACCCATCGCATCGATGGTGCCGGACCCCGGCGCGGGGGCCGCGGGGCGGGAAGAGCCAGATCTGAGCAGGCGTCGATGACCTGGTTGGCTCGCTCGACCGTCTCCCGGTAGTCGGCGAGCACGCCGTCGACGGTGTCCTCCGCGGACGGCCGCAGGGTCGCGGGCCAGTCGCCGGCGTCCGTACCGAGGAAGTAGAACCGTTCGACGAACGCCAGATGCTTGAGCAGCCCGAGAAGGCTGGTGCCCGAGGGCACGCCTCCTGTCCGGACTCGCGGTTCCGGCACGCCCGCGACCTTGTCCGCGACCGAGTTCCGCAGCTGGTCGAGGATGCCCCGCAGAGTCGCCTTCTCATCGGAGCCGGTCGATGGAGGGCCGGTCCTCTTCACCCGGGCCCGCTGGACGAGCAGCACGTTGTCGATGACGGTGGCGGTCTCACCATTCGGTCCGGTGGCCCGGCGGCTGGGCATGTCGGCGCGCAGGACGGACCACTGCGCGGGGTCGAGACCGAGTTCGGCGGCGATCTCGGCGGGCGTGGGGTAGTGGATGCCGGGGTCCTGGTCCCAGGACCAGGGCGCGGTGGAGCCGTGGTCGACGATCAGCAGGAGACCACAGGGTCGCAGGGCTCGCGCGGCGGTGCGCAGGACTTGGCCGCGAGGCAGCGAGAACGGGGTGTGGAAGTACTGGGCGGAGACGAGATCGAACTGTCCGGCCGGGAAGCTTCTGGCCAGATCGTGCTGTTCGGCAGCGACCCGTTCCGCGACCCCGAGATCCAGGGCCTGGTCCCGCACCCGTTCGACGGCGGTGGTGGAGATGTCCACGGCGGTGACGTGCCAGCCCCGCTGGGCGAGCCAGCCGCTGTCGCCCCCGGCGCCGCAGCCCAGATCCAGGGCGGCGCCGGGGCGCAGCGATGCGGCGGTCTCGGCGAGCAGAGGGTTGACGCGTGCTGCTCCGGTGCGCCGGGCGCGGTAGTGCCGCTCCCAGAACAGCTCGGCGCTCTCGTCCGCCGCGCTCCGGTCGTTCGCGGTGGTGCCGGTGCCGGTGCCGGTGCCGGTGGTGGGAGTTCGGCGTCGGGTCGAATCCATCTGAGGTGCCCCTTCATCGGCCGGCGCACCGAGCGCGCTCCGATACGCGCCCTCGACACCGGTGAAGTACCGACAGCATCGACACCACCGTTTCGCTCTTGCAAGAAAAGTTGCGGATCCGCATCATCGGGGCATGAACAGTCCCGCAGGAGACCCCGCAGGAGACCCAGCAGGAGACGTCTTGGCCGGAGTCGGACCGCGTCTGCGCGCGCTGCGCCAGGCGCGGAGCGCCACTCTGGCGGCCCTGGCAGCCGAAACCGGCCTCACGGCGAGCACCCTGTCCCGTCTCGAGAACGGCAAGCTCCGCCCCACGCTGGAGCAGCTACTGCCGCTGGCCAGGGCGCACGGCGTCCCGCTCGACGATCTCGTCGCGGCGCCACCCACCGGCGACCCACGCGTCCATCTGCGACCGGTGCGGCGATCCGGCCTCGTGATGGTGCCGTTGACCAAGCGGGCGGGCGGCATCCAGGCCTACAAGGTGATCTACCCGCCCGCTGCCCACCCGCCCGCGGTCCGAGCAGCCACCCTGAAGCTGCGGACCCACGACGGATACGAGTGGTTCTACGTCCTCGACGGACACGTCAGGTTCGTGCTCGGCGAGCGGGAGTTCCGGCTCGGCGTCGGTGAGGCCGCGGAGTTCGACACCCGCGTACCGCACTGGATCGGCAGCGCCGACAGCCGCCCCGCCGAGCTGCTGGCCCTGTTCGGCGCACAGGGCGAGCGCGCCCACCTGGAACCGGCCGGCCACTGACCGCGGGAGCTCCGCTCAGGCCAGGACCTTCTCCTTGGCCTTCTCGTACTCCTCGGCGGAGATGTCACCGTTCTTCTTCAGCTCGGCGAGCTTCGCCAGCTCATCGACGTGGCCACCGCCGGGGCCGGAGCCCGCTGCCTTCTGTACGTAGGAGCGGAACGCCTGTTCCTGTTCCTTGACCTGGGCCACATCCCGCTCGCCCATGCTGCGGCCGCGGGCGATGAGGTAGACGAGAACCCCGAGGAACGGTAGGACCAGCACGAAGATGAGCCAGCCCGCCTTCCACCACCCGTTGAGCGTGTGGTCACGGAACAGGTCGGTGATCACCTTGAACAGCAGGAAGAACCACATGATCCAGAGGAAGAGATACAGCATCGTCAGGAACAGATTGAGCAGCGGATAGTCGTCCATGGCGGATGCCCCTTTCGCGGAATCCGCGGCGAGGCCACGGAATCAATTCCGGCTCATCAGAGATATCGCTGAAATGGGGACTCTGCATCTCGGGCGGCGAGGCGGTAGTGGGCGCGGTCCTGCCAGCGCGTGCCGTCCCAGGCGATGAGCTGGACCGTGTCGACGTGGCAGCTCAGCGGCAGCAGCGGCTCGAGTTCGGTCTGCAACGCGTCGTACGCGGCGTCCTGCGTCGCGGGGCCCTCGCTGTTCGCGACCGTCAGATGCGGGGCGAGCGGCGGATCGAATATCCCCCGGTACGGCACCGCGTCGGGCCAGCGCCGGGTGAGATCCTTGGCCAAGGCCGTGACCGGAGTGTGCGGCCACGGGTCCAGGTAGAGCACGCCGGGATAGCGGGCGAATTCGGCGAAGGTCAGGGTGAAGGCCTCATGCCCGGCGAAGAGACGGGACAGCTCGCGGTGGGCCGCGCCGTCGATGCGGCTCTCGTGCACGAAGGGGTAGAGCACCGTCACGTGGGCCGGGAACCCTGCCCGGACCAGCGGGTCGGCTTCGGGAACCTTGATGGTGAGCGCGGTGTCACCCGGTACGTCCGGCCATCCGTCCAGGGCGGGCTCGCGCTCGGCATCCTCTTCGTCGGTTTCGTCGGCGTTCATCAACCGCCATGATCGCATCGGCGCGCGGATTGCCTCCGCCCCTGCGGAATGGTCGGGCCCTAGCCGGATGTTCGAGGAGACATGACGACCGATCAGCGGACCATCACCAACCCGGCCACCCTCCACGACCCGACACCGTTCGGCTACAGCCACGCCGTCTCGGCGCCCGGCGAACTCGTCTTCATCGGCGGCCAGTACGCGTCCGATGCCACCGGCGCCGCCGTGCCCGGCGCTTTCGCCGATCAGGTGGACCTGGCCTTCGACCGGCTGCGGTCGGCGCTTGAGGGGGTCGGCCTCGGATTCGAGCACGTGGTCCGGCTCGGCACCTTCATCGTCGACCACGACCTGGACAAGCTGGAGACCCTGGGCAAGGCTCTGCACGCTCGCTTCGGCGACAGGCTGCCTGCCCAGACGCTGAGCGGTGTGGCGACTCTCGCGCTGCCGGGGATGCTGTTCGAGATGGATGCGGTGGCGGTGCGGCCGTAGCGAATCACCCACAGGCATCGCAGGCAAGGCAGATACGGCAGATACGGCAGCTATGAAAGGACGACAGACATGGCGGACAGCGCCCTCCTCGTGATGGACGTCCAGCGGGAGATCGTGGACCTTGCCGACGACGGCTCCGGATATCTGCCGCGCCTGCGCCGGGCGATCGACGGTGCCCGCGCGGCGGACATTCCCGTGATCTACGTGGCCATGGCGTTACGGCCGGGCTGTCCGGACGTCAGCACCCGCAACAAGGCGCTCACCGCCGTGGTGCGGGCGGGGCTGCACGTCGAGGGCGAGCCCGGCACCGAGATCCATCCGGACATCGCGCCCGAGCCGGGCGACACCGTGGTCACCAAGCGGCGCGGGAGCGCGTTCTCGGGCAGTGACCTCGACCTGGTGCTCAGGGCGCGCGACATCGACAGCCTTGTTCTCACCGGGATCGCCACCAGCGGGGTGGTGCTGCACACCGCGTGTCACGCCAACGACCGGGACCTCGGACTCACCGTCCTGTCGGACGCCTGCCTCGACCTGGACCCCGAGGTGCACGAGCTTCTGACCGGGAAACTGTTCCCGCAGTGGGCGGACGTCATCGCCGTCGAGGCGTGGGTCAAGGCCATCGCACCGCGATAGTGCCTTCCGCACCGCGTAGTGCCGTCGGCTCAGACTCGGGTGACGGCGGTCAGTACGACGGCCGAGTCGTCCAGAGCGGTCAGGCCGTGGCGCTCGTGCGGGACGGGTGCGAATTCTCCCTCGCCCAGTTCGAGCGCCCCGCTCGTCGTGGTGAGCCCGACCCGGCCGCGCAGGACGAACAGGGTCGCGGCGGCGGGCGACTCGTGCTCACCGAGCTCGGTGCCGGCGGTGAGCACGATGAGGCTCTGTCGCAGCGGACCGTCGTGCAGGAGCAGCTCGGCGCTGCGCCCGTGTGCGGCGGTGCGGGCCTTCTCGAGGTGCTCGCCGACAAGGGCGTAGAGGTCGGCCACGGTATGTCCCTTCGACGGAGAGTGGGCGCGTGTGTGCGGGCACGCGATCCCCAGTGTTCCCGTTGCCCGCGCAGGCCGCATCCGGCGGCCGCCGGAACCTGATCACCCGGTAGTGCGTCGTAGCAGGCACGTCGCGCTCACGGCCGGGGGAGCGGGGGAGACGGGGAACTGAGTGGAGCAGGTGGCACAGGTGGGCAGCGGTACGGGGGCGCGGATCGCAGGGGTGCGGCGATGGCTGTGCAGCAGCGCCTTGCTGAAGTGGGGCGTGGATGCGACAGGCCGGTCAGCCTGGGCGCGCGGCCGGGTTCTCGCGTCGCTCGCCGTGCTGACCGCCGCCCTGCTGGCTTTCCACTCCGCCGTGCCCAACACCGTCGGGCGTCTCGGGAGTCTCCTCGAGACGTTTCTGCCCTGGCTCGGCCTGGCCGTTCCCTTGCTGCTCGTCCTGGCCCTGTTGCGCCGCTCGGCCGGCGCCCTTGTGGCGTTGCTGCTGCCCGCCGCCGTTTGGGCCACTCTCTTCGGCGGGCGGATGGCCACAGAGGACCGTGGCGCGTACGACATCACGGCGGTTCAGCACAACGTCAGCGACGTGAACGCCGACCCGGCGGGCACCGCCCGAGCCCTGACCGGGGCCGGACCGGATCTCATCGCCCTGGAGGAGCTGACGTCCGCCGCGCTGCCGGTGTACGAGAGAGTCCTGGCGCCGGAGTATCCGTACCGGGCGGTGCGGGGGACGGTCGGACTCTGGTCGAAGTATCCGCTGACGGACGTCAGGCCGGTGGACATCAGGCCGGAGGGGGTCGGGAAGGACTGGAACCGCGGGGTGCGGTCGACGGCCCGTACGCCGTGGGGCGATGTCGCGGTGTACGTCGCTCACTTGCCCTCGGTCCGGGTCCAGTGGCACGGCTTCAGCTCCGGTCGGCGGGACGAGAGCGCAGGACTGCTCGGCGTGGTGCTTGCCGCCGAGCAGCTGGACAAGGTGGTCCTGCTGGGTGACCTCAACAGCACGGTGGACGACCGTGGACTCACTCCGGTGACCTCGCGGATGCGGATGGACTCGGCGGCACGGGACCTCGCCTTCAGCTGGCCCGCCGCATTCCCTGTGTCCAGGATCGACCACATCATGACCCGTTCGGCAACCGTCACCCATGTCCGGTCGCTGCCCGCCACCGGCAGCGACCACCTGCCCGTCGCCGCCGCCATCACCCTCGACCGCTGATCCGGGATCAGTCCGGCGGACTTGTTCAAAAGTCGCCCGACCTTCGCCCGACCTTCGCCCGACCTTCGACCGGCCGGACAAGACCCGTACGGAGGCGGCCGGTTCGCCCTCAGTCCAGATCGGACATGTCGAGTACGAAGCGGTAGCGGACGTCATTGCGCCGGAGCCGGTCGAGAGCCTCGTTCACGCGGGCCGAGGGGAGCAGCTCGATGTCGGCGGTGATGTCGTGCTCGGCGCAGAAGGCCAGCATGGCGGCGGTCGCGGGCCTGCCGCCGCTGCCGGCGGAGCTGAGCTTCTTGCGCCCGATGAGCAGATCGGTGGTCTCCAGGCTGATGGGTCCGAGGTGCCCGAGGTGGCTGAGCGTCCCGTCCATGGCGACCAGGCGCAGGTAAGGGCCGAGGTCGTGCGGGGCGGCGATGGTGTCGATGACGACGTCGAACCGGTCGCGGGCGGCGGCCATCTGCTCCGGATCGGTGGAGACGAGCACCTCGTGGGCGCCGAGTCGGTGCGCGTCGTCGGCCTTGTCCGGCGACCGGCTGACGACCGAGGTCTCCGCACCGAGCGCCACGGCGATCTTGACGGCGAGATGACCGAGGCCGCCGAGTCCTGCCACGGCGACGCGAGTACCCGGCCCCACCCCGAGGGCGTGCAGTGGCTCCCAGACGGTGATCCCGGCGCAGAGCAGGGGAGCGGCGGCGGCCGGGTCCAGGCCGCTGGGAAGCGGGTAGGCGAACCCCGCGCGGACGACGTACTCGCGGGAGTAGCCGCCCTGGGTGGTCGATCCGTCGTGGCGGTCGACGCCGCCGTAGGTCAGGGTCGGGAACGCGTGGCAGAAGTTCTCCTGACCGGCCCGGCACATGGCGCACGTGCCGCACGAATCCACGATGTTGCCCACCGCCACCGGATCGCCGACGGCGAAGCCCGTGACCTCGGACCCCGTCTCGGCCACCACACCCGTGAACTCGTGCCCCGGCACGAGGGGTTGGCGGGATCGGCCGTCATCGCCGGCCTGGACGGCGTGCAGGTCCGTGTGGCAGACCCCGCAGTAGTCAACGCGGACAGCGATGTCGTCGGGGCGCAGGTCGCGCCGATCGAGGGGCGCTCGCCGCAGTGTCGTAGCCGGGCCGTCGGCCTGCCAGCTCACCGTGGTCCTCATGGCGTTCTCTCCTCAGATTCTCAAACAGACTGTTCGGTCTATCTGGAGGGTAGGGCTTGGGTGCCACTCAGGCAAACCAACTGTTCTGTTTGGTACCCTGACGGGCATGGCCGACCAGCCCTTGACCTCGCGCGGAGCCGCGACCTACCAGCGCATCATCGAGGTGGCGACCCAGGAGTTCGCGGATCATGGGATCGCAGGCGCCCGCATCGAACGGATCGTGGCCGCCGCCCGCACCAACAAGGCGCAGCTGTATGCCTATTTCGGGAACAAGGAAGGGCTCTTCGACGCCATCTTCTTCGGTTCGCTGGAGCGGATCGTCAACGTGGTCCCGATCGACGCCACCGACCTCGCGGACTGGGCCGTGCGCCTCTACGACGAGTACCTCCGCCGCCCCGATCTCATCCGGCTCGCCACCTGGGCGCGCCTGGAGCGACGCCCGGCGGGTCATCTGGTCGACGACCCCGACCGCCTCGACGACGGCAAACTGCGGGCCATCGCCGAGGCGCAGGCCGAAGGTCTGGTCCGCGAGGGGGATCCGTTCGACCTGATGGCCATGGTGATCGCCATGTCCATGGCCTGGTCACCGGTCAGCAATGTCTACGCCGCGACCGCCGGGGAGTCGCCGGAACTGCACGAGCGGCGGCGCGCCCTGCTCCACGAGAGCGTCCGGCGCGCCCTGGCGAGCGACTGGATCACTGAGTAGAAATCTTATGGACGGTGGTGTCGTCGGGGTTCAGGCGCCGCCCGTCCGCGGAGAGCACTTCCAGTGCACGGAGGGGCTGTTCCTGTCGGCGGTCGACCAACTGTGAGTGCGGTTCGCCGGGGGCGAAGGAGTTCTGCTCGCCCCACTGTCGCAGGGCCACGATGACGGGGAAGAGCGCCTTGCCCTTCGGGGTCAGTACGTACTCGCGGTAGGCGCTGCCGTCCGAGGCGGGGACGGATTCGAGGACACCGCCTGCGACCAGGGTGCGCAGGCGTGCGGTGAGGATGTTCTTGGCCACGCCGAGGCTGCGCTGGAACTCCCCGAAGCGCCGGCTTCCGTCGAAGGCGTCCCTCACGATCAGCAGGGACCACCAGTCGCCGATCGCGTCCACCGAGCGGGCGACGGGGCATTCGCTGTCGTCGAAGCGCGTCCTGGTCGCCATGGCGTCCCTCACTCACTCTCCGACATCGGTTGCAACATGCTACCAAGAAAGACTACCGTCGCCATCGCTAGTGGTAGCAAGATGAAACCAGAATTCAGATGTGCGGAGGAGTGCCGATGTCTGACCACCACGGTGAGGCTGCGACACGACGGCCCGAGGCAGCGCGGCGGACCGAGGCGGCACGACGGCCCGAGGCAGGGGAGATTGGAGGGACCGGGGTCCGGAGTCGGGCCCGGGGCGGGGATTCCGCGTTCGTCCTGTCCCGTGGCGTCGTCATACTGTTCGCCGTCGCCTGCGGAGCCGCGGTGGCCAACGTCTATCTCTCCCAGCCGCTCCTGGTCACCATGGGCCACGACCTCACCATGAGCCCGGCACTCGTCGGCGCCGTGGTCACTCTCACGCATGTCGGATACGGCCTCGGGCTCTTCTTTCTCGTACCGCTGGGCGACGTGGCCGACCGCAGACGGCTCATCGTGGCTCAACTCCTGCTCCTGGTAGTGGCGTTGACCGTGGTGGCCGCCGCCCGGACGGCGGCGATCCTGCTCGCCGGCATGGCCGCGATGGGGCTCCTCGCGGTCGTCACGCAGACGCTGATGGCCTTCGCGGCGTCACTCGCACCTGCCGACGGGCGCGGACGCGTCGTCGGTCTTGTCACCAGCGGCGTGGTCACCGGAATCCTGCTCGCCCGCACCGCATCCGGTCTTATCGCCGATCTCGCGGGCTGGCGCGCCGTCTACCTCGCATCGGCGTCGCTCACCGCTCTGCTCGCCCTGGTCCTGTACCGAGTGCTGCCGAGCCACAGTGCCGCTCCGCCGACAACTTCGCCGACAGCTCCGCCGACAACGCTGCGCTACGGACAGCTCCTGCGCTCCACGATCACCTTGTTCGCACGGGAACCACTGCTGCGCCTCCGGGCCCTGTTCGGTCTGCTGATCTTCGCCGCGTTCAGCACCCTGTGGAGCAGCGTCGCGCTGCCGCTCAGTGAGGCCCCGTACTTCCTGTCGCACAGCGCGATCGGGGCGCTGGGGCTCATCGGTGTCGCCGGCGCACTGGCCGCGACCATGGCAGGACGCCTGAACGACCGTGGGCTCTCCCGGCGTACCACCGGCATCGCTCTGGCACTGCTCGCCGCCTCGTGGTTGCCCCTGGCCTTCACCCGCAGCTCGCTCTGGGCCCTGGTCGTCGGGGTGATCCTTCTCGACCTCGCCGTGCAGGCGGTCCATGTCACCAACCAGACCCTGATCTACGCACTGCACCCGGAAGCGGGCAGTCGGCTGATCGGCGGATACATGGTCTTCTACTCGATCGGCAGCGCCACCGGCGCCATCGCCGCGACCTCCCTCTACACGGCGGCAGGCTGGGGCGCCGTATGCGCACTGGGTGCCGCGTTCAGCTGCCTCGGGCTCGTGCTGTGGGCGTTCACTCGGCACAGCGCCACGGACCCCGCCACCAACCGGACTCAGCAGCACATTTGAGCCGACGCGGGGCGCGATGTCACCGGGTTCATCGAGCGGATGTAGCCTTCAGCGGCGCGCTCGAGCAGATGCGGACAGCGCGTACGACGTGGCGTACCGGCAACAGATGTGAGAGCAGGGGGTGGGGCTGCCGTGTGTAGCGAACCTCCGAGTCGGCCACCGCGCGGCACCGTCCTGCCAAGCCGCTAGCGGCGGAACGGCGAGCGGCGCCCGCGGTGTGCCCCTGATGCGTGCCCCCCCGTTGTGTCTCACCGCTGTGCCGAGGACCTGCCATGCCTCAGACGAATCTGCCCGAAGAGCTGCACCCCGAGCTTCCCGACTCGCTGCAGGACATAGTCAAGAGCCATCAGTTGCACGCCGCGCTCGAGTGGCTCGAGACCAATCCGCCCCATGTGATCGCCGATGAACTCGGCCGGATGGACGCGGTCAACGCGGGGATGGCCTTCCGGCTCCTCGACAAGGACCGGGCGCTGACCGTCTTCGAGGAACTGGAGCCGGTCGACCAGCAGCAGATCCTGGAGGGTCTTCGCGATCACACCTTCCTCGAACTCGTCGAGGGCATGGACCCCGACGACCGGGCGAGGATGCTGCGGGAGGCCCCCGCCAAGGTCGCCAAGCGGGTACTGGCGGGACTGAGCGCGCACGAGCGGCGGATGACCTCCGCGCTGCTCGGCTATCCGGAGGGCTCCGTCGGCCGCTACATGACCCCCGAGGTCGTGGCGCTCGGTCAGGACCTCACCGTCCAGCAGGCGTTGGACGTCGTACGGCAGAAGGGCGGTCAGGCCGAGACGGTCTACACGCTCCCCGTCGTGGACGACGGACGGCGCCTCACCGGCATCGCGGAACTGCGCGAACTGGTGCTCAGCCCGCCGGAGTCGATGGTCTCCGCGCTGGTCGTCACCGAGCCGGTGTCCGTCTACGCCACCGACTCGGCCGAGCGGGCGGCCCGGCTGATGCGCGAGACCAACGACCTGAACCTGGCCGTCGTCGACAGCGAGAGCCGCCTCGTCGGGCTGCTCACCATCGACGACGCGCTCGAGGTCATCGAGGCCGCCGACACGGAGGACATGGCCAGGCAGTCCGGCGCCGCGCCCTGGGCGGGGCACTACATGGCCGCGACGGTGTGGCAGCTGGCGCGGTACCGGGCGCTGTGGCTGAGCCTGTTGCTGGTGGCGGCGACCCTGACCGTCAGCGTGACCCAGTCCTTCGAGGGAACCCTTGAGAAGGCCGCCCAGCTCGCCATGTTCATCCCGATGCTGATCGGCGCCGGCGGCAACGCGGGCGCCCAGGCAGCGACCGCGTGCGTGCGCGCCCTGGCCGTCGGCGAAGTGCGGGGATCGGACCTGCTGAAGGTCATATGGCGGGAGTGCAGAGTCGGTCTGCTCCTCGGCTCACTGCTCGCGATCGTCGGCGTGGTCGTCGGCACGATGTTCGTCAGCGCGAAGATCGCCCTGGTCGTCGGGATCACCCTGGTGATCATCTGCGGCTGGGCGGCGACCATCGGCGGCACCATGCCCTTGCTGGCCAAGCGGCTGCGGATCGATCCGGCGGTGGTGTCGGCGCCGATGGTCACCACGCTGGTGGACGCGACCGGTTTGATCATCTACTTCATGACGGCGAAGGCGGTCCTGGGGATCTGACCGGAGTGGCGCGGCGCAGGGGGAGCGGCGCGGCGCAGGAGGGGGAGCGTGCCGGAGAGCGTGGCCGGTTTTTTCGGATTCTGTTACGTGATCTCGGGGTGGTCGCAATGTCGGTTGTATACGTTTATGTTCCTCGTGGTGCGGGACACCGCGCCACGAGCGCCACGAGCGCCACGAGCGCCACGAGCGCCACGAGCGCCACGAGCGCCACGAGCGCCACGAGCGCCACGAGCACCACGAGCACCACGAGTACTGCGAACTGACTGACCGACACCCCGAAGGGGATCACTGCCGATATGCGCAACATCCGCCGCCGCAGCCTTCTGCGCACCGCCGCCGTCTCCGCTCTCGCCGGATCGGCTCTGCTGATTCCCGCCACCGCCGCGCTCGCCGACGGACTCGGTCCGGAGCCGCACCCGGTCCACGCGAGCGCCGAGCCCGCCGCGGCCACGCTCACGGCCAAGGCGTCCGCCTCCCACGTCCGCGCCTGGCAGGAACTGCGCATCACGGGCAAGGCGACCGGGCTGAAGGCGGGGAGCAAGGTGACCCTGCAGCAGAAGCAGCGCGGGGCGTGGAAGGCGCTGCCCGCGAGCACGGTCACCAACACGTCCGGCAGCTACGGCCTGCGCGTCAAGCTCGGCCTCAAGGGCAAGAACGAACTGCGGGTCATCAGCGGCGCCACGGTCTCGCCGGTTGTCTCGGTGACCGTGAGCTGAGATCGCTGCCGAGAGCGCCTGAAGGGGGTGGGCGGGGCGCCGCGTGACGGTCATTCACGTTCGGCGCGTGCCGGTGGCTCGGCGGCCGCCCCCTCCGCTGCGGTGTGCAGGTCGACCTGGCGCCCCACCTCACGTGCCTCCTCGGTCAGCATCCGCAGCCGCGCCTCTGCCTGATCCGCGCGGGCCTGGATCCGGGCGGTGTCGTCGGCGATGACCTGGTAGGCCAGCTCCATCGCGGCGTCCACGTCCTCGGGGGTGCCGCGCTCGGCCACCTCCTCCAGCGCGCTCTTGACCGCGGGGATGCCGCCGCGGCTGTGGATGTCGTTCCAGAACTCATAGTCCATCGGGGCAGTTTGCCGGATGAGGGCTCGCGCGGCGAAACGCGGAGGCGGCCCGCCGGGAACTTTTCCGCCCGTGCAGCCGACTCCTGGACCGGCCCCATGCGGCCGACCCGCACCACCTCTGATCCAGGAGAGCAGCTCATGTCCGCCGAACCCACCCTCCTCGCCCCGGACGACGGGCAGGAGACCCAGTTGCCGCCGCCCTCCACGGGGCGGTCCGGATGGGCATCGCTGCGTCCGCTCGTGCTCCGCCTGCACTTCTACGCCGGGGTGCTCATCGCGCCGTTCTTGCTGATCGCCGCCACGACGGGACTCCTGTACGCCTGCTCGTACCAGGCCGAGAAGATCGTGTACTCCCACGAACTGCGCGTCCCCGTAGGCGAGAACAAGGCCGAGCTCCCCCTCTCGAAGCAGGTCGCCGCCGCCCGCAAGGCGCACCCCGAGGGCACGGTCAGCGCGGTGCGACCCTCGCCGGAGGACGGTGCGACGACCCGGGTGCTGCTCTCCGGGGCGCCGGGCGTGGACTCGAAGTACACCCTCGCCGTGTTCGTGAACCCGTACAACGGTGAAGTGCGCGGCGCGCTTGAGCAGTACGGCTCCACCGGCGCGCTGCCGCTGCGCACCTGGATCGACGAACTCCACCGCGATCTGCACCTGGGCGAACCCGGCCGTCTCTACAGCGAACTCGCCGCCAGCTGGCTGTGGGTGATCGCGGGCGGCGGTGTCGTGCTGTGGTTCGGGCGGCGACGGGCTCAGCGGAAGGTGCGCGGGTCCACCGGGCGCCGTCGCACGCTTTCGCTGCACGGCTCGGTGGGTGTGTGGGCCGCGACCGGCCTTGTCTTCCTTTCGGCGACGGGGCTGACCTGGTCGACGTACGCGGGAGAGAGTGTCGGCGACCTGCGCGAGGCCATCGGGCAGACCACACCCGAGCTGACCGCGAGCGCCGCGGGCGGGGAACACGCTGGACACGGCGGACCGGGCCCGGCCGGGGCCACCGGCGGTGACGTCGTCGGGCTCGATGCCGTCCTGAAGGCGGCCCGTGCCGAGGGGCTCGCCGACCCGGTGGAGGTCGTGCCGCCCGCCGACGCGTCGTCCGCGTACGTCGTGCGGCAGATCCAGCGCAGCTGGCCCGAGAAGCAGGATTCCGTCGCTGTCGACCCGGCCACGGGCGAGGTCACCGAAGTACTGCGGTTCGCGGACTACCCGGTGCTCGCCAAGTTGTCCCGCTGGGGCATCGACGCGCACACCGGCACGCTCTTCGGGCTCGCCAATCAGATCGCCCTCGCCGTTCTCGCCCTCGGTCTGATCACGATGATCGTGTGGGGCTACCGCATGTGGTGGCAGCGTGGGCGCGGCGGCTCCTTCGGGCGCCCGCTGCCGCGAGGCGCCTGGCAGGACGTACCGGCGTATGTCCTGGTCCCGCTGATGGCGGTGATCGCCGTGCTCGGCTACTTCGTGCCGCTGCTCGGCATCCCGCTCGCCGCCTTCCTGGCCGTGGACATCGCGTTGGGGGAGATCGCCTACCGGCGCGGCAGGCGCAGCTACGGCTGAGGCGCTTCAGTCGTGTCCTGCCGCGCCGCTGAGGTGGTGGTCGGCGAGGTTCAGGACCTCGTCGACCACACGGCGCAGGTGGCCGTCCGGCGGGCCGTAGACCATGCGTCGCCCTTCCCTGCGCACGGAGACGAGCCCGGCGATGCGCAGTTTGGCCAGGTGCTGGCTGACCGCGGGGCGAGCGGCGCCGCACGCGGCCGTCAGGGTCGTGACGTCCGCCTCGCCCTTGCCGAGGGTGTGCAGGAGGGAGAGCCGGGTGCGGTCGGACAGGAGGCCGAGGACCTCGGCCGCATGGGCGAAGTGGGCGGCGCCCGGATCTTGCGGGTGCGAACCATGCGCAGGTGATAGGTGCGTGCGTGCGCTCATACGCACATAATGGGTGCGGGTGCCGTCCGGTGTCCACTCTCCCGTCCCGCGTCGGAAGGCCGTCCTCGTGAGCGAGCAGCAACACGGACACTCCCACCGCCCGCACGAGCACGGCCACGAGCACCACGGGCACGGCCACGAGCACCACGGGCACGGCCATGGGCCAAGTGGTGCGGGGCGCTGGGCCCGATGGCGGCATAAGGCCGGGCATCTGGTGAAGCCGCACTCGCACGAAACCGCCGACAAGGTCGACCCGGCGCTTGAATCGTCCGCGCGCGGTATGCGCGCCCTGTGGATCTCGCTGGCCGTCCTCGGCGTCACGGCGATGGCTCAGGCCGCGGTCGTGGTGCTCACCGGCTCGGTCGCGCTGCTGGGCGACACCGTCCACAACGCGGCCGACGCGCTGACCGCGATCCCTCTCGGCATCGCGTTCGTGCTGGGCAGACGGGCCGCCACTCGCCGGTTCACCTACGGCTACGGCCGCGCGGAGGACCTGGCGGGCATCGTCATCCTCCTGACGATCGCCGGGTCGGCGGCCTTCGCTGTCTGGGCAGCGGTGGACCGGCTGCTCCACCCCCGCACCATGGAGCACATCTGGGTGGTGGCCGCCGCTGCCGTCATCGGCTTCATCGGCAATGAGTGGGTGGCCCGCTACCGCATCCGTATCGGCCGCGAGATCGGCTCGGCCGCCCTGGTGGCCGATGGTCTGCACGCCCGTACGGACGGATTCACCTCGCTCGCCGTCCTGTTGAGCGCGGGCGGCGCGGCACTGGGCTGGCAGCTCGCCGACCCCCTGGTGGGCCTGCTGATCACCGCGGCGATCCTGCTGGTCCTGCGGGACGCGGCGCGCGAGGTGTTCCGCCGGGTGATGGACGCGGTCGACCCGGCCCTGGTCGACGCGGCGGAGGAGGCCCTCCTGACAGTTCCCGGCGTACGAGACGTCGGCGAGCTGCGGCTTCGCTGGATCGGGCACCGGCTGCGCGCCGAGGTGGCGGTCGTCGTGGACGGGGAGTTGACCGTACGCCAGGCGCATGAGGTCGCGGTCGACGCGGAGCACGCCCTGCTGCACGCGGTGCCGAAGCTGACCGCCGCACTGGTGCATGCCGACCCGGCCCTCGCGCCCGGCGCCCCGGACCCGCACAGGGTTCTGGCGCATCACGGGAGTTGAGCGGCCAGGCAGACTCTCCCCGCCCGGTGGCTCCCGCAGTACGTTCCCCAGTACCGCACCACCTGCCCGGCACCCGGCCGGGCAGGCACCCGCGAGCCCGGCGGGGGAGTCCGATGCCGCGCAGTACAGCGACCGTCCGCCTCACGATCCAGCTGCCCGGTGCGGCCTTGTGGCGGCACCGGCCCGCGTACGCGGAGATCGTCCACCGGGCTCGCGGACAAGGTCTGGCGGGGGCCACCGTCTTCCACGCGGTGGAGGGCTTCGGCGCCGACCGGCGCCTCCATCGCGAGCGTGCGCTGCGCGTCACCTCCCACGGTCCGTGCGAGGTGGTCATCGTGGAGAACGAGCCGCGGCTCCGGGCCTTTCTGCTTAGCATCGCCGACATCCTGGAACAGACCGCCGCGTCGGCGATTCTGGAACGGGTGCGGGTCCATCGGCCGGGTGCCATCGAAGGGCGGAACGCCTAGTCTCGGTGGTGTGCTGAGCATCGTTGATGATCTGGCCGGGTTCGGACCGCTACGGATGTGCGCCCACGCGCCGCGGCCCGACGACCCGGACGACCTGACCGGGCTGCGGGTCCTCCTGGTGGCGGACGTACTGGCGCGCGTCGTCGAACTGGGCGGCCGGACCGTGCTCATCGGGTGGACGTCCTCGCCGTCCGCGGCTGCGGACGCCGCGGGCATCCGGCCTGCCGACGCCCATGGAACCCCCGAAGAGCTCGCCGAGGCGCTGGGCGGCCCACCGGCCGTGAACGTCACCAGCCGTACGTACGAAGGCTCGGGCGGTGTGTCCCTGTCCGTGGGCGAAGCGCTCGCCACGGACGGCGGGCAGCGGGACGCGCTCGCCCTGCGGCTCTTCCTGCTCGGCCGTCCGCACCACGAACCCGTCGATGTGACCGGCGAAGCCGTCGACGCCGCCGCCGGGAAGCTGGCCAACTGGCGTAAATCCGTGGCCACATGGGCCGAGGGGCCGTCCAAGGCGATGCCCGCCGACCTCGTGCGGACAGCCCACGCCGCGCTGGAGAACGGCATCGACACCCCGGCCGTGCTGCGACTCCTCGACGATCTCGCGGAGACCACCGACGTACCGGGCGGCGCCAAGTTCGAGACGTTCGCCCACCTCGACCGCGTCCTCGGGCTCGAGGTCGTCCGTGACGTCGGCCGCTCGCACCCTGCCGACCTGTACCGATGAATCTGGGATAAGGACGGATACGGATCAAGACGGATCGGGACGGATCGGGACGGATCAGGGCGGAGGAGTTCCTCCGTCGGAATCCTCCGTGACCAGAGCGGCCGCGCGCAGGCAGATGTCCGGTAGTTCCGGCGCCGCCCGGATCCAGTCCGCCGTGTCGATTCCAGCGGTCTGGCCCGCGGCCCACAGCGTCGCGAGCAGCCGGGTGGCCAGGTCACGTTCCATGCGCGTGGCGGTGGGGGCCCGCCTGCGGATGGCGACCGTGGCCTGTTCCGCCAAGGACGGGTCGAGCTGGGACCGGAGCTGTGCGCCCGCCTCGATGAGGAAGCCCGAGTAGACCGCCATGAAGACATGGGCGTCGTCGGAGTCCTTCTTCAGCCCCCTCCGTGCCTGCTCGTTGAACTGGGCGATCAGTCTCAGATGGTCGCCCAGATGACTCCTCGGAGTGCCCCGGCGCTGCCGTTCTCCGTTGGTCACGGCCGTCCACCTCATCTCTCGCGGACATCACTCCCTCCACGAACCGTCGAACCGTCACGGTTCCTGGGACTGCCCGAACCTTCCGGTCGTCCCCGCGGCGGCCAGAGCCTGTTCCACACTGATCAGCTCGACCGGAGTCGCCCTCTCCTTCGTGGCGAGCCTGAATTCCTCCAGGACCGCCACGCCCGCCATGGTCAGGAACGTGGCCGCGGTCCAGTCGACGACGGCCATGGTGACGCCGCCCCGCGAATCGTGGTCGAGCCGGCTGCGGCACACCTCACGCAGCTGCTCACGGACTGTCTCCGCGTTGGCGATATCTACTTCCGGGGGCATTTCGACGGTCAGGCACCCCTGCCTGAAAGAGATCTGAAGCGTCATCATCGACCGACTCCTCACGGCCCGACTCGTACGCGGAGAATGCCGATCCGCAGCACATACAGCAGCATTATGCTCTTGATCAGCGGGTTCGCGGAAGTATCAGCGGCTTCGCGGAAGCATCAGCGGGTTCGCGGAAGCATCACCGGGTGACCGATCATGGCGGGATGACCCCCTCGGTCGTACGCATCGTCGAACGCCTGGTGGCCATCGACGCCACCTCCGGCGCGAGTGCCGCGATGCCCGCCGTGCGCGAGGCCCTGCGGCGCCTTCCGGAACTCTCGGCCGATCCGGGGACGTTGCGCGCGCACGGCAGCGACCGGCTCGCGGCCCTCGCCGAGCTCTGCGAGGTCATCGGCTGGATCCTCTTCGACGCGGGTCACTACCGCGAAGCCGACCGTATGAACGCACGGTCGCTCGCCCTGGCGGAGCTCTGCGGCGACCGCTGGACGGCACGTTTCGTCCTGCTGAACCACAGCATGTTCAAGGCTCACACAGGGGCGCCGCGCGCCGCACTGGAGACCGCCGGGCGCGTGACCGGGCCGCGCCCCCTCCCCGCCAGGGTCAGCAGCCTCGTCCTGATCCGCCAGGCGCACGCGATCGCGATGCTGGGCGGCCGCCGGGAATCCACGGACCTGATCTCCCGCGCCCAGAGCCAGTTCCTTGACGGAGTCTCGCGTCACGACCCGCCCTGGGCCTGGTGGATCGACCAGACCGAACTGCTGGGCCACCAGGGCTGGGTCCTTGCCCGGCTGCGCCAATGGGATCAGGCCATTCCTCTTCTGTACGCAGCGGCCACCGCGCCCGGCCCCTCCTACCGGAACCTGTTCACGGCGCAGCTCCTCTCGGCCCTGGCACGGGCCGGAGCCTGGAAGGAGGCGGAGGACCTCATCGCCGACCTCGCTCCCCGCGCCGCTCGCATCGGGTCTGTCCGGACGACCCAGGCACTGGCACGGACGGCGTCCCACCTGCTCGGAAGGCCGGTCACCCCGGCACCGCTGCGGGAGGCGGCAGCGTTCCTGGCGGAGTCCCTGCCCGCATCGGCCGTTCCTTTCGGTCCTACTCGTGGTCAGTACAGAGGTGGCCAGCCAGGGCCGTGCGGGCCCACTCCTCCCAGGCGTCGGGGGACCAGCCCCGGTCTCGGACAAAGACCAGGTACAGCTCCGGGCTGAGCAGCCCGTACAGCAGGTCGGCGGCGCGGGCGGTGTCGACGTCTGGGCGGGCGTCGGGTTTTGAGGTCAGCGCCTCCGCCGCGGCGTACTGGACGGTGTAGCGCGGGTCCTGGTCGGCGGGCCACTGCGCGGCGATCTCCGGGTCGGTGGCCGATGCGGCCGCGATGAGCGGCATGATCGGGGCGACTCGGCCGAGGATGTCGCACACGCCCCGTACATGGGCGCGCAGTTGCCCGGCGGCGGTGGGCTCGGCGCACGCGGCGCGGAACCAATCGCGCTCCATCGTGGCGACCGGTTCGGCATCGCCCGCGATGGATGTGTCGACGACGTCCTTGAACAGTGCGCGCTTGTTGCGGAACACGAAGTACACGGTCTGGACGGCCACGCCCGCGTGGTCAGCGACCTCCTGAAGGCTTGTCGCTCCGTACCCCTGCGCGACGAACAGGTCCCGCGCCGCCGTGACGATCTTTTCGCGGGTGCGCCGCGAGCGCTCGGCCCGTTTGTCGGGGCGCTTGACGTTCTGCTTGCCGGATCCCTTGACCGCGTCCATGCCGAGAGTCTATCTCTAGAGTCAATCACTAGAGATAGACTCTAATTTACTGAAAGGGCGGCGATGAGTGAGACTCGGACGGCCGTGGAGCTCGGCCAAGAGGCAGCGGTACGCCGTGCGTTGGAGGCCTACTACCGGGACGGTAAGCCGCCGTGGGACAGCGGCGTCACGCCGCCCGAGCTGGTCGCCCTGATAGCGGGGGCCCACGCGCTGACGCCGGGCCGGGTCCTCGAACTGGGCTGCGGTACGGGGACCAACGCGGTGTATCTGGCCCGGCACGGCTGGCGGGTGGCGGCCGTCGACCTGGTCGACCGCGCGGTTCAACAGGCCCGCGAGAAGGCTGACGCGGCCGGAGCGGCTGTCACGGTGCTGTGCGGGGACGCCACCCGGCTCGACGAGGTGGGCGTGCACGGCCCGTACGACCTGTTCTTCGACCTGAGTTGCTACTGCGGGATTCCACCGCACGGTCGCGACGCCTATGCCGCCGGCCTCACGAAGCGTGCCGCCCCCGGCGCACGGCTGCTGATGTTCGGGTACGGGCCCGAGGCCTTCGACGACCCGATCTCCGGCGTCACCGCGGATGAACTCCGCGCCAGGTTCGCCGGGTGGCGGCTGACCGAGGTGACGCCCGGCACGAACCCGGTCCCGACCTTCTGGTTCACGCTGCACCGAGACGCCGCCGCGACGTGAGGGGCGTCATGCGCCTCGGCTCGGTGACCCGCTCCACCACGTAGGGTTCCGCAGGTGAGACGACACATAGAGTTCGAGCGCCTGCACAACTTCCGGGATCTGGGCGGCTATCGGACCGCGGACGGTCGTACGGTGCGCTGGGGCCGCCTGTACCGATCGGACTCGCTCGCCAAGCTTCAGGGCGCCGACTGGGACCGTTTCCTCGGCCTCGGGGTGCGCACAGTGATCGACCTGCGCTATCCGTGGGAGATCGAAGCCAAGGGGCGCGTGCCCGAGGCGGAAGGGCTCGCCTACCTCAACCTCAGCGTGGAGCACCGCCCCTACGACCAGGCGGAGATCGACCCCGGCCTCGACGCCTGGCGCTTCCTCGCCGACCGGTACGCGGAGGTCGCCCTCGACGGGGCGGAGGAACTCCACCAGGCCCTCGAGGCCATCGCGTCCGGGAGCACCCCGCAGGTCTTCCACTGCGCCTCGGGCAAGGACCGCACCGGGCTGCTCGCCGGACTTGTCCTCTCGCTCCTGGGCGTGGACGAGGACGACATCGCCGCGGACTTCGCCCTCACCGAACTGGCCACCGACCGGCTGATCGCGGACTGGACGGCGGCCCACCCGGCCCGGACGCTGAAGTGGCCCGGATACGGACGGGCGCCGGAAGAGATCATGCGCCTCTTCCTGTCCGACCTGACCGCCACCTATGGCTCGGTGCACGACTACGCGGTCAAGCAACTCGGCGTCGACGAGCCCCTGATCACCCGCCTGCGCACACAGTTGCTGGACTGAGCCGCCGCCGTGGGGCTCTCCGGTCATTGGTTCACCCCGGCGCGCTCCAACGCCGCACGGGCGGTGTGCGCGGCCGTCGCCGGGTCCAGCTCGGCGCCGTGCCGGAACGCCTCGGCGAAGGTGGCATCGCCGAGGGCGGCGGTCGCCGCCGCCGTGATCCGGTGGACGTCAGTGCGCTCGGAGACCGGCAGCGGCGCGTCCACGCTGCGCCTGGCGGCAGCCGCCGCGCCCAGCAGCCTGGCCGCACACTCGGCGGGGCCAGTGCCCCCGCCGAGTGCCGCCGCGCCCGCCAGGCCTTCCAACGAGAGGGCCAGCGCGCGGGGCTCCCCGATGGCGAGTGCGGCTTCCAGGCCGAGCAGGTGGTGGTCGGTAGCCCGGGTCCTTTCGCCGCGCAGTTCGGCGGTGAAGCCGAGCTCGGTGCGCAAGAGGTGGTCTCCCGCCGCCGATGACGGGTAGCTGTCGCGCAAGCGCAGCAGATACGACTCCGCTCCGTCGAGGTCGCCGGAGCGGCGTGCCCCGAGGGCGAGGCCCATCAGGGAGTGGACCTCGCCGTAGAGGTATCCCTGCTCGGCGGCCAACATCCGTGCCCGCTCGTGCAGTTCGCGCGCCCGGTCCCAGTCCTGGGCGAGCAGCGCCAGCCTGCCGAGTCCGGAGAGCCGCGCGGAGACCTCGGTCGCAAGGCCCAGCTCCTCCGCGATGCGTAGTCCCTCCTGCTGGAGGCGCAAGGCCTCCTCGTGGTCCCCCTTGATCTCGGCGAGCGTCGCAAGCGGCGTCGCGGTCTGCAACTCGCCCCAGCGGTCGCCGAGCTCGCGGAAGAGCGCGGCGCTGCGTGGCCCGTCCCGTTCGACGGTGGCGAACTCACCCCGGACAAGCGCGTGCATCGCACCGAGGCCGAGCGCGGCCGCGGTGCCCCAGGGGTCGCCGATGCCGACGAAGAGTTCGAGGGCGCGGGAGTTCATCTTCTCGCCGGTGGCGGGGTCACCGGAGTGGAACAGCGCGTAGGCGTGCAGCCAGGTCGCCCGGCCGCGGAGCAAAGGGTCCGCGACCGCTGCTGTGCGAGGCCCGCCAGGTGCGGTCGGACCGCCGGTCAGCAGCGCGAACACGTCGTGCAGCACACGCGGTCCGGCAGCCGTGGGGACGACGGCGATCGTCGCCGACAATGCGGTGCGGGCCTCGTTCAGCCGACCGCGCAGCAGCCACCACCAGGAGAGCGCGGTGGCGAGCCGTGCCGCCGCGTCCCACTCGTCGGTCGCGGCGCGGCGCATCGCTTCGTCGAGAGCAGCGCGCAGATTGGCGGCCTCCGCGTCGAGCCGCCCGAGCCATGCCCGCTGTGCGTCGCCTCGCAGCTGTGGTTCTGCCTGCTCGGCCAGCTCCAGGTAATGGAGCAGATGCCGGCCTCGTACGTCGTCGAGCTCTGCCGCCTCGCGCAGGCGCTCCGTCGCGTACGCGGCCACGGACTCGAGCAGCCGGTAGCGAGGGGCGGTGCCGGTCGGGCCGTCCGCCATGAGGACGAGGGACCGGTCGACGAGCCGGGCCAGGAGATCCAGGACCTCTTCACGGACCACGCCGCCGCCCGCGCACACCGACTCCGCTGCGTCCAGCGTGCAGCCGTCACACTGGACGGCCAGACGGCGCAGCACGACGCGTTCGGGTGCGGTGAGCAGTTCCCAGCTCCAGTCGATCATCGCCCGGAGGGTCTGCTGCCGGGCAGGCGCGCCACGCTGTCCCGAGGTGAGCACGCGGAAGCGGTCGCTGAGGCGCAGCGCCAACTCCTGTACGCCCAGGGCGCGGACGCGGGCGGCGGCAAGTTCGAGGGCGAGCGGGATGCCGTCCAGGCGCAGGCAGATCTCCGTGACAGCTTCGAGGACCCCGGGGGAGGCGCTGTCGAGTGAGAAGCCGGGGGCCGCGGCCGTGGCGCGGTCAGTGAACAGCTGGACGGCGGCCGGCAGTTGGAGCGGCTCGACCGCGTACACGGCCTCGCCCGCGATTCCCAGCGGTTCCTGACTGGTGGCAAGGACCCGCAGGCCCGGCGCGGAGCTCAGGAGCAGGCTTGCCAGCTCGGCGACCGGCTCGACGACGTGTTCGCAGTTGTCCAGGACGAGGAGGAGCTGCCGGTCGCGCAGGGCGGCGGCGAGCCGTTCGGCGGGCAGGCGCGGTGTGCCGGACTCCCCGGAAGGAACGTCGTCCCGGATGCCGAGCGCGACGGAGACCACCGCCGCGAGGTCGGCGACATCCCCGTGCAGGCCTGCGAGCTCGACGAGCCCCGCCTCGTCGTCGGTACACCGCCTCGCGGCCGCCACCGCGAGCCGCGTCTTGCCCACGCCACCCGGTCCCGTCAGCGTGACAAGCCGTGCCATATCCAGGAGTTGGCGTACGTCGTCGAGGGATCGGTCACGTCCGACAAGCGCGGTGAGCGGGGCGGGCATACCACTTGGACGAGGCCCCCGAGCGGAGGCGGCGTCCGGCGAAGGCCGGGCAGGGGAGAGGCCCGGATCCTGCCGCAGGATCGCCTCATGGAGCGCGGCCAGCTCCGGACCCGGGTCGAGCCCCAGCTCATCGGCGAGCCGCTCCCGCAACTCCGCATAGGAGGCAAGCGCCTCGCTCTGCCGCCCCGCCAGATACAGCGCACGCATCTGCACCGCACGCAGCCGTTCCCGCAGCGGATGCCGCGCCACCCGGTCCGTGAGCTCCCCGAGCAGCAGCGTATGGTCCCCCGACGCGAGGCGGGCCTCGGCCTGCTCCTCAAGCACCCCCAGGCGCTGCTCCGCAAGACGGTGCGCCGCCGAGCGCACGAACTCCTCGTCGGCGAAGTCCGCGTACGCGGGCCCGCGCCACAACTCGAGCGCCTCGGTGAGCAGCGCGGCCCGCGCCCCCGGATCACCCGCCGTCCGCGCCTCGGCCACCAGAGCCCGGAACCGGTCCGCGTCCACCTCGTCCCCGGCCTCGTCGGCACGCAGCCGATAGCCGGGCAGCTGGCGTACGACGCGGTCGCGGCCCACTGCCCTGCGCAGCTGGGAGACCTTGGCCTGGAGGGCGTTGGCAGGGTTGCCCGGAGGTGCGTCGCCCCACAGGTCGTCGATGAGCCGGTCGGCGGAGACCGGCCGCCCCTCGTGCACCAGGAGCGCGGCTAGCAGCGCTCTGACCTTCGCCTCGGGAACCCTGACCGGTTCCCCCTCGCTGTCCCACACCATCAGTGGACCGAGCACCCCGAACCGCATACGCGCCACCGTACACAGCGCAGGTCAGCGCACCGTCAGCGGACCATAAGCCTTCCCGAAGCGCCCACGAGCAGAGTCGTTCCCGACAGCAACACCGCACAGCGAACCGCACACACCAAGAAGGCTGGTACCGCCATGTCCCGCTTGTTCGAATCCACCCGCATCGGCTCCCTGCAGCTCCCCAACCGCCTGGTGATGGCCCCGATGACCCGCAACCGTGCCGACGCCGACGGCGTCCCGCAGTCGATCATGGCCACCTACTACGCCCAACGCGCCTCCGCAGGCCTGATCATCGCCGAGGCCGCGACGCCGAACGCGGTGGGCCGGACGTACCCGAACATCACCGCGATCCACAACGAGGCGCACGTCGCCGGATGGCGGCAGGTCACCGGTGCCGTACGCGCCGCGGGCGGTCGGATGTTCCTGCAGTTGCAGCACGGCGGCCGGGTCGGACACCCCGACACCAGCGGCCTGACGCCGCTCGCGCCGTCGCCGGTCCCGCTGCCGGACACGATCTTCACTCCGAACGGGCACAAGGCTGCCGCCATGCCCCGCGAGATGACCGTCGACGAGATCCACTCCACCGTGGCCGACTTCGCCGCCGCGGCACGCAACGCCGTCGACGCGGGGTTCGCCGGGGTGGAGGTGCACGCAGCCAACGGCTACCTCCTCCACCAGTTCCTCGCGAAGGGCACCAACCACCGCACCGACGCCTACGGCGGCTCGGTGGCAAGACGCATCCGGTTCGTCGTGGAGGTGGTCGAGGCCGTCGCCGCCGCGATCGGCCCCGAGCGCGTCGGCGTACGCATCGCGCCCGGCCTCACGGTCAACGGCATGGAGGAGGGCGACACCGAGAGCATCTATCCGGCGCTCATCGACGCCCTCGCCGACGCGAACCCGGCCTATCTCCACGTCGTCTTCGCCGACCCGGACAACCCCCTCTTCCAGGAGATCCGCAAGAGCTGGCCGGGCACGCTGATCGCCAACCCGGTCCTCGGCTGGGGCGTACCGCTGCCCGCCGACGGCGGACGGCGCGCGGGGGAGCGGCTCCTCGCCGCGGGCGCCGACCTGATCGCGCTCGGCCGCGCGTTCCTGGCCAACCCGGACCTGGTCGAGCGGCTGCGCATCGGGGCGCCGCTCAACCCCGTACGGGACAAGGGTCTGATGTACGTGGGCGGCGAGCACGGCTACACGGACTACCCGGTCCTTGCCGAGGCGCGCGAGCCGGTGGCCTCCTGACCAGGGGTGTTCAGAATCAGGGGTTGTTCAGACCCGCGGGGTTCTGCTCCCGGACCTGCCCGCCACCGGCACGTCGAGGGGGCGGGCAAGGCCCACCACGCCTTCGTCCAGGCGTTGCAGATGGCGCAGGACGCGGTAGGTCACGGTGCCCGACCGTGGGGCGCCGGAGCCCTCCGCCTCCAGCATCGAGGCGATGCTGGCACCCGATTCGACCTCGCCATCGGCCTTGTCGTCCGCCACGTAGCCGGCGATGACCTCGATGTTGTGGGCGATGCGGAGGCCCGCACGCTCCAGGCGCGGATCGGCCGCGACGTTCTTGCTGTACGGCACGAGCTCGGCGGTCGCAGCCAGGGAACGGGCGTGGTAGGCGCAGGTCTCCAGGAGCGCCACCAGATAGCGGACGGTCCGGCGGCGGCCGCGCAGCGGGGTGATCGGGTGGGTCAACGGCTGGGTGGAGGCGCGCAGATCGTCGAGCGCGGTGTCCAAGTCCCGAGCCTTGTCCAGGAGATCGGCCGCCGGGCCGCCGCTGAGCTGCTCGACCGACGCGGAGATGACATCGGCGAGCCTGGTCAGGACCGTGTTCAGGAGCTCGTCGGTACGGCGGTCGGTGTTCACCGGCAGGATGAGGACCGCCGCGATGATGCCGCAGGCGGCGCCGAGCGCGGTTTCCTCGATGCGCAGCCAGAGCACGGAGAGGCTGTAGGTGTTCAGGAGGGTGTAGAGCAGGCCCAGCATCGCCGTGACGAAGAAGGACATGAGCGCGTAGGACAGGGGAGCGGTGAAGAACATCGCGAAGATGAAGACCAGGACGAGCGCGAACGCGAGCCAGGTGTGGTTGCCGACGAGCCCCGCGAGCGCCACACCGGCGACCACCCCGAGCACCGTGCCCAGGAGTCTTCGAGCGCCCTTGACCAGGATCTCGCCCGTGGACGCGGTGTTGAGGAACACCACCCAGCAGGTGAGCACCGCCCAGTACCAGCGCTGCGTGGAGAGGAACTCGCCGCCGATGATGGCCAGGGTCGAGCCCACAGCCACCTGGAACGCGGCCCTGGTGGTGGGGCGCTGGAGTCCGCTGGGGTCGTCATCGGAGTCGTCGGACTCCTCGGCGCCGATCGCGATGTCCTCGGCGTCGAACTCCTCGCGGGACCGGGTCGTCGCCGGTGAGTCGTCGGACTCGTCCTGGGGACCGTCGAGCGCGAGCCGCAGACCGAGGACGGCTCGGGCGGCCTCGCCGATTCCGCGGAAGACGTCCTGGACGGCGAGCGAGGCCCGCGGCAGATTGTCCTCGTCGCGGTAACCGAGCAGTCTGTTGCGTACGTGGGCGAGGCCCGTGCCCCGGTCATCGGCCACCGGGCGGCCGACCAGCAGGTGCAGCGCGTTCAGGTCCCGGCGCAGCGTGAGTGTCGCGTCGTCCTCGGCGCGTATGCGCGTCCCCGTCGCCGGTACGGGCGCGTGTGGCAGATGCAGGGTGAGGGTGTCCGCGCGTTCGGCGCTGCGCGCGTTCAGGAGGAGTACGCCGAGACGTTCGGCCGCGATCTCCGCGTCCGCCACTCGGCGTTGGACCAGGGTCGCCGTGGCCGCGTCGGGGGTGCCCTCCTCGAGCCGCCCCTGGATCATCAGAGCGGTCTCGTGCAGCCGGGCGGTGCCCCGCCGCAGCTCGTCGAGCACCTTCTCCAACTGCTCGGGCGCGGCGTCGAGAAGCTCCATCTGCGTGGCCACCAGTTGCGCGAGCCGCGCTCGGAAGGCCACGCGAAGGCGTCCCAGGTCGCGCCCCGGGGTCTCCGGCACGACGGCGAACCGTACGACGGCGCTGCACGCGAAGGCGACAGCCAGGGAGAGACACAGGCTGGGCAGCGCGGACCCGGTGGCGCCCACGAACAAGGAGACGAAGTAGACCTGAAAGCCGATCAGGCCGAGAGCCGTTCCCCGGTCGCCGAACCGGCGGCTGTACACAGCACCGAAGATCAGCGCGATGAAGAACATGTCGCCCGCGATGACCTGGTGGTGAAGCAGCGCGCCCAGGGAGATCGCCGCGAGCGCGACGGGCAGGCCGAGCGCGAGCGTGATCGCCTGGCCGCGCACCTCCTTCTCCTTGATGGCGAAGGTGGAGACCATCGCGGTCATGGCGCCCGCGACCATGTGCGTGACGTCCGTGCCGAGCAGCGCGAGAACCACGAGCGTGAACGCGATCGCGCCCACCGTCCGCAGTCCCGCCATCAACCGCAGGAGCCCCGGGTCCGACGCCACGAAGCGGTCCCATGTGCCGGTTCTGGTCCGCCGTGTCACTGCGCTCACACCCTCATCGCCGCTGTTCAGGCCGGATTCTGTCACGGCGGGGCGCAACCCGGGCTTGAGGGTTCACAGCGTGATACGCCCAGGGCGTCGGCCGGAAGTGAGGAGAAGTCTCCGGGGCGAGTTCAACGAAACACTTGAAGTCATGAATCCAGCAGACAACGAACAGTCCGGGACAGAGCTGCGCCCCGACGCCCCGGAAACCCAGGACACGACGGCAGGACCCTCCGCTGACACCGCCCGGCGCCGGTGGTGGACGCTCATCGCGGTGAGCGCGGCCCAGCTCCTCGTGGTCCTCGACGGGACCATCGTGAACATCGCGCTGCCCTCCGCGCAGAGCGCGCTCGGCATGTCCGACGCGAGTCGGCAGTGGGCCATCACCGCGTACGCGCTGGCCTTCGGCGGGCTGCTGCTGATCGGCGGCAGGGTCAGCAGCGCCCTCGGTCATCGGCGTACGTTCCTCATCGGCCTGGTCGGCTTCGCCGCAGCTTCCGCGCTCGGCGGGGCCGCCGCGAACCCCGAGATGCTCTTCGGGGCCCGCGCCCTGCAAGGGGTGTTCGCCGCGCTGCTCGCACCCGCGGGACTCTCGCTGCTGACGATCACCTTCACCGAGCCGGGCGAACGCGGCCGTGCCTTCGGCGTGTTCGCCGCGGTGGGCGCCGCGGGCTCCGCGGTCGGTCTGGTCGCCGGGGGACTCCTCACCGAGTACGCGAGCTGGCGCTGGTGCCTCTACGTCAACGTCCCGGTCGCGCTGCTCGCCGTGCTCGGCACGACGTTCGTGCCACGGGACCGGCCGGTCCGTGACGCGGGGCGGCTCGATGTGGCGGGCGCCCTGCTCAGTGCCACGGGCTTCGCCGCGGTGGTCTACGGCTTCAACGAGGCCCAGCCGCTCGGATGGGGCTCGCCGAAGGTCCTTGCCCTCCTCGCGGGTGGCGTCCTCCTGCTCGCCGCGTTCGCCGCCGTCGAGGTACGGGCGCCGAGGCCGCTCCTGCCGATGCGCGTACTCCTGCACCGCGCCCGTGCCGGGGCGTTCGTCGCGATCACCCTGCTGTTCGTCGCGATGTTCGGCTTCTACCTGTTCATGAGCTACTACACGCAGACGGTCCTCGGCTACTCACCCGTCGAGGCGGGCCTGACCTTGATCATCAACGCGTTCGCCGCGCTGGTCGGCGCGACGCTGATCGCCGGGAAACTGCACGGACGCGTCGCGCCCGCGGCACTGATCGTGCCGGGGCTGCTCGCCGCGGCCGCGGGGATGTTCATACTGACCCGCCTGACCTCACAGAGCACCGATGTCTTCCCGCTGTACCTGGTGCCGGCGCTGATCCTGACCGGCCTCGGCCTCGGGTGCGTCATGCCTCCCACCGCGAGCCTGGCCACCGCTGACATGCCCCCGCACGACATCGGGGCCGCCGCGGCCGCGTACAACGCCTCCCAGCAGCTGGGCGCCGCGCTCGGCACCGCGCTGCTCAACACGGTCGCTGCCAGCGCCACCGCGACCTACCTGGCGTCCACCGCCGACGCCACCCCCACCGCTGCGTCCGTGCACGGCTACACCACCGCTCTGACCGTGGCTTTCGGCATCCTGGTCGCAGCGGCGTGCGTCAGCGCCCTGGAGCCCCGGCGCGCAGCCCGTCCATGACCAGGTCGAGGAGCCGTCCGGCGCGGGACTGCCAGTCGCTGTGCGGATCGATCTGCCAGAGCCCCGCGATGGCGAGCATGAAGTCGTCGGGAGTGAGGCCGGGCCGGATGGTTCCCGCCTCCTCGTTCGCCTTGAGGAGCAGGGTGATCGCGGAGGAGACCGGGCCGTGTCCGAGGCCTGCCAGGGTGCCGTGCGCGCTGGTGGCCTTGCGCATCGCGTCGGCCAGGCCGGCCTTGGCCATGGCGTACTGGGCGAGGCGGTCCATCCACTCCCGCAGAGCCTGGTCGGGCGCGCGGGTGTCGAGCAGTTGGCAGGCCGTGTCGGCGACCTGCTGGACCTCGTAGCGGTAGACCTCGAGGACGAGTGCCTCGCGGCTGGGGAAATTGCGGTAGAACGTCCCCTGCCCCACGCACGCCTTTTTCGCGATCGCGCTCAACGGGGCGTCCGCCGAGCGCGTCAGTTCGGTCAGGGCCACTTCCAGGATGCGTTCGCGATTCCGTTGTGCGTCCGAGCGCAGCTGCGGGTCCTTCTTCGGGTGCACTCGTCCTCCTCCCGCGAACTTTCGCGAATCACGGCAATCGGCGATCAATCGGCAATCAAGGCCTGGACCACTCTTGCTAAGCGGACAACTGTCCACTAAGTTTTGAAGTTAACGGACAGCTGTCCGCTTAGGGTCACCATACTGGCAGACCGTGCCCCAAGCCGACCCCTCTTACGCACAGCGCCACCTCCTCCCGACCTCTCCGCCGGGATCTCCTCGTACGAACACTCCCGTTCTCACGGGACAGAAGCTGACAGAAGCGAAAGAAGGCTGATCGTGGCCCTATCGACGTCCAGCGCCATCACGCTGAACATCAACGGCGAAAAGCACACGCTGCCCGTCGACCACCGCACCACCCTGCTCGACGCCCTGCGTGAGCGCCTCGACATGACCGGCACCAAGAAGGGCTGCGACCAGGGCCAGTGCGGTGCCTGCACGGTCCTGATCGACGGACGCCGGGCCGTCTCCTGCCTGCAGCTCGCCGTCGCGTCCGAGGGACGGGAGATCACCACCATCGAAGGCGTGGCGGACGGTGACAACCTGCACCCGGTCCAGCAGGCCTTCCTCGACCTCGACGGCTACCAGTGCGGGTACTGCACACCGGGCCAGATCTGTTCGGCCATCGCGGTGATCGAGGAGCACGCGGCGGGCTGGCCGAGCGCCGCGACCACCGATGTGCGGCCCGAGGCGGGTGTGCCGCAGCTGACCGCCGACGAGATCCGGGAGCGGATGAGCGGCAATCTGTGCCGCTGCGGCGCTTATGTGTCGATCGTCCAGGCGGTCGCGCAGGCGGCAGCCGCTGAGTCCGAGGGTACGGAGGCCGTGGCATGAGGGAATTCGGTTACCAGCGCGCTTTTGACGTCCCCGGTACGGTCGCGCTCCTGGGCGCCGACCCCGACGCCCGCGTCCTGGGCGGCGGCACCAACCTCGTCGACCTGATGAAGACCGGCGTGGAGCGGCCCGGACTGCTCATCGACGTACGCGAATTGCCCCTCGACCGGATCGAGGCCACGGACGACGGCGGTCTGCGGATCGGCGCGACCGTCACCAACAGCGATCTCGCGGCCGATCCCGAAGTGCGGCGCCGTTACCCGGCGTTGGCGGAGGCCGTCCTCGCGGGGGCCTCCGGCCAGCTGCGCAACATGGCCACGGTGGGCGGGAACCTGCTCCAGCGCACCCGCTGCGGCTACTTCGCCGACTTGAGCAAACCGTGCAACAAACGCGCCCCCGGCAGCGGTTGCCCCGCCATCGAGGGCGAGCACCACAACCACGCGATCCTCGGCGCGTCCGAGCACTGCGTGGCCGTCCACCCCTCCGACATGGGCGTGGCGCTCGCCGCCTTCGACGCCGTCGTCACGTACGAAACTGCCGAGGGCACCGGCGAGTTGCCGCTTGCCGACTTCTACCTGGCCGTGGGCAGCACACCGCACCTGGAGACCGCGCTGCCGTCCGGCGCGCTCATCACCGGCATCACCCTGCCGCCCGCTCCGGTGGCCGCCCACTCCCGCTACCGCAAGGTGCGTGAGCGCGCGTCGTACGCCTTCGCGATCGGCTCCATCGCCGCCGCGCTCGACGTCCAGGACGGTGTCGTACGCGAAGTACGCCTCGCCTTCGGGGCGGTGGCATCCAGGCCGTGGCGGGCCGGCGAGGCCGAGCGCGCACTGACCGGAGGCCCGGCGACCGCCGAGGCGTTCGCCGCCGCAGCGGATGCCGAACTGGCGGCGGCCGAGGCGCTGCCCCACAACGGATACAAGGTGACCCTGATGCGCAACCTCGTCGTCGCCCTGCTGACCGAGCTCACCGAGGAGGCGACCCGATGACGGCGCGGACCACGACGACCACGTCCACCACGGCGACGAGCACCGTCGGCGCTTCGTACACCCGCGTGGAGGGCCGGGACAAGGTCACCGGCACCGCCCGGTACGCGGGGGAGATCCCCTACGCCGATCTCGCCCACGGCTGGCTGGTGCTTTCCACGATCGCCCGCGGCCGGATCCTCTCGGTCGAGTCCGATCCCGTCCGCAAGATGCCCGGTGTCCTGGCCGTCCTGCACCACGGGAACGCGCCGCGCGTCGACGGGAACTACGTCAGTATGCTCGGCCCGCCCGACCCGATCGTCGAGGTCTTCCAGCACGACCGGGTGCCGTTCGTCGGCTGGCCGGTGGCGCTGGTCGTGGCCGAGACGTCCGAGCAGGCCAGAGAGGCCGCCGAGGCGCTGGTGGTGCGGTACGAAGCGGAGCCGCACGATGTCGCGTTCTCAGCGGCACACCCCGGCACGTACACGCCGGACGGCCAGCTGATGGAGAAGGGCGACCTGGAGGCCGAACTCGCCGCGTCCGCCCATGTGGTGGACGAGGAGTACACCACCCCCGAAGAGCACCACAGCTCGATGGAACCGCACGCGGCGATGGCGCGCTGGGACAGCGGACGCCTCGAAGTGGTCGACTCCAACCAGGGCAGCACCTGGGTCGCGGACGAGCTGGCGAAGCTGTTCTCGCTCGACCCGGCCTCGGTACGGGTGCGGTCCGAACACGTCGGCGGCGCCTTCGGATCCAAGGGCGTACGCGTGCACCAGATCCTCGCCGTGATGGCGGCGACCCTGCTCGACCGCCCGGTCAGGGTCGTCCTCAGTCGTCGCCAGCTGTTCTCGCTCACCGGCTACCGCAGCCCCACCGCCCAGCGCGTCAGGCTCGGCGCCGACACCGACGGGCGGCTGCGCGCCGTCGACCACCAGGCGCACAGCCTCACCTCGACGGTCCATGAATTCGTCGAGGCGAGCGCCGGGTTCGGGCGCCCGATGTACGCCACCGACGCCCACCGCAGCGTCAACCGCGTGGTGCGCCTCGACGTGCCGACGCCGACCTTCATGCGCGCGCCGGGCGAGGCTCCGGGCTCGTTCGCCCTGGAGTCCGCGCTCGACGAACTCGCCGAGCGGAGCGGCGTGGACCCGATCGCGCTGCGTGCCCGCAACGAACCGGACGTGGGCCCTGTCTCCGGCCTTCCGTTCGCCAGCCGCAATCTCCTGTCCGCCTTCCAGGAGGGCGCCCGCAGGTTCGGCTGGGCGGACCGGGACCCGCGTCCCGGCCTGCGGCGCGAAGGGCGCTGGCTGCTCGGCACCGGCACGGCGGCAGCCACCTTCCCGGTGATCGTCATGCCGTCCACGGCGGCCGTGACGGCGGAGGCCGACGGGACCTTCACCGTGCGGATCACCGCCGCGGACGTCGGGACGGGGGCGCGTACCGCGCTGACCCTGATCGCCGCGGAAGCCCTCGATGTGCCCCAGGAGCGCGTCCATGTGCGCATCGGCGACAGCGACTTCGGCCCGGCCGCGATCTCGGGCGGTTCGATGGGCACCCGCTCCTGGGGCTGGGCGATCACGGAAGCGGTGCGTGACCTGCGGGAGCAACTGGCCCTGGGCGGCGACATTCCGCCGCAGGGAATCACCGTGCGGTCCGACACCAGCGCGGCCGTCGGAGCCCTCACGCAGAAGGAACGGCACTCGTACGGAGCGCAGTTCGCCGAGGTCGCCGTCGACGTCACCAGCGGCGAGGTGCGGGTGCGGCGTATGCTCGGGATCTTCGCTGCGGGCCGGATCGTCAACCCGCTGACGGCGCGCAGCCAGTTCGTCGGCGGAATGACCTGGGGTCTGTCCATGGCCCTGCACGAGGAGGCCCACCGGGACCGGGCGACGGGCGGCCACGTCGGCGCCGACTTCGCGGGCTACCACTTCGCCGCCAACGCCGATGTGCCGCTCATCGAGGCGGACTGGGTGGAGGACACCGACGCGGACGACCCGGTCGGCATCAAGGGCATCGGCGAGATCGGCATCGTGGGCGTCGCGGCGGCCATCGCCAACGCGGTCTGGCATGCGACCGGCGTACGCCATCGGGCTCTGCCCATCAGGCCCGACCGCGTCATCGGGGCGGGAGGAGGAGCCACGAGTGCTTGACATAGCCGACGAGCTGAATCGCTGGGCCGATGAGGGCCGGGACTTCGCCGTCGCCACCGTCGTGACGGTGGGCGGCAGCGCGCCGCGGGCGCCCGGCGCCGCCCTCGCCGTCGACAGTGCGGGCACGGCCATCGGTTCGGTCTCCGGCGGCTGTGTGGAAGGGGCGGTGTACGACCTGTGCGTCCAGGCGCTCCAGGACGGCCAGGCCGTGCGTGAGCGGTTCGGCTACAGCGACGAGGACGCCTTCGCGGTGGGGCTGACCTGCGGCGGGGTCATCGAGGTCCTGGTCACGCCGCTGGGCGCCGACACGCCGGGCAGGCAGGTGTTCGCGGCGGCGCTGTCGGCTGCCGCGAGGCGGGAGGCCGCGGCCGTCGCCCGCGTCGCCCGCGGCCCGGCCGAACTCCTCGGCAGAGCCGTCCTCGTACGCCCCGACGGATCGGTCGAAGGCGGCCTCGGCGGGCACCCCGACCTCGACCGGACGGTGGTGGGGGAGGCCCGCGCGATGCTGGACGCGGGGCGCACCGGCGAGTTCACCGTCTCGGAGAGCGGGTCGCGCTGCGGGGTTCCCCTGACCCTCTTCGTCGAGTCGAACGTGCCGCCGCCCCGCATGATCGTCTTCGGTGCGATCGACTTCGCCGCGGCACTGGTGCGTACGGCAAAGTTCCTCGGCTACCACGTGACGGTGTGCGACGCCCGTCCGGTGTTCGCCACGCGGGCGCGCTTCCCCGAGGCGGACGACGTCGTCGTCGACTGGCCGCACCGCTACCTCCGGGGGACCGCGACCGACAGCCGCACGGTCTTGTGCGTGCTCACCCATGACGCCAAGTTCGACATCCCGCTCCTTGAGGTGGCCCTGCGGCTTCCGGTCGCGTTCGTCGGTGCGATGGGCTCGCGGCGCACCCACGAGGACCGCAATCGCCGGCTGCGCGAAGTCGGCGTAAGCGAACGGGAGCTGGCTCTCCTGCGCTCCCCGATAGGGCTCGACCTCGGGGCCCGTACGCCGGAGGAGACCGCCTTGTCCATCGCCGCTGAGATCGTCGCGGCGAGGCGGGGTGGGACGGGCGTTCCGCTGACCGGCTCCGGGGCACCGATCCACCATGACAGGGACGCCGCGGGGGTGGGCGGCTCGCACGCGGCCGCGTGACATGGCTGGGGGTGGGGGGGGGGGGGGGGGGGGGGGGGGGGGGGGCCGCGCCCCCCCCCCCCCCCCCCCCCCCCCCCGCTCCCGGTGCCTCAGTCAGTTGACCTTGATCTCGTTGTAGACCGGGACGCTGAACTGGTTCAGTGCCACGTTGGAGACCTTGTCCGAGTAACCGGCGCTGCCGTTCTGGTACCAGAGCGGAATGACCGCCATCTGCTCGGCGAGCACCTTCTCGGCGTCCTGGAAGGTGCTGACGGCCTTCGCGGTGTCGGTCTCGGCGTTGGCCTTGTCGACGAGCTTGTCGAATTCCTTGTTGGACCACTTGCCGTCATTGGACGGGGCGTCCGTGTAGTACAGCGGCTGGAGGAAGTTCTGGATCAGCGGGTAGTCCATCTGCCAGCCCGCACGCCAGGCGCCGTCCAGCTTCTGCTGGGATGCCTTGCTGCGGAAGTCGGCGAAGGTGCCGATCGGGCTTCCGACACAGGCCTTGTCGTTCCCGAGGGCCTTGTTGATGGAATTGCAGACGGCGTCGACCCATTCCTTGTGCGAGCCGGTGTCCGCGTTGTACGTGATCTTCAGCGTGCCGCCGGGGATGCCGCCGCCGTCCGCGATCAGCTTCTTCGCCTTGTCCGCGTCGTACTTGCACGGGTCACCGCAGAGCCCGGACTTGTAGCCGCCGGCCTCGCCGAGCACCGGGGATGTCCAGTCGGTGGCCGGAGTGCGGGTCTTCTGGAAGATGGTCTCGGTGATCTGCTCACGATTGATCGCCATGGAAAGCCCCTGGCGGACCTTCTCCATCCCGCTCTTCGACCACTTGCTGTCGTAGAAGGGGAAGGCAAGCGTCTGGATGATGCCTGCCGGGGTGTTGATGTAGCGATCACCCAGGTCGCTCTTGGCGTTCTTGAGCTGGGAGGCGGGAACGTCGTCGACGAGGTCGAGATTGCCCGCCATCAGGTCCGTATAGGCGGTGTTGTTGTCGGTGTAGACCTTCAGATCCACACCGCCGTTCTCCGCCTTGTCCTTACCGCTGTACCCGTCCCACTTGCGCAGGGACATCTTCGAGCCCTTGTCGTACGAGTCAATGGTGTACGGACCGTTGCCGATGGGCTTGGCGAGCCAGGCGTCGTGTTTGTCATAGAACGTCTTGGGCAGCGGCGCGAAGGCCGGATAGCCGAGGGTCTTGGGCCAGGTGGAGAACTTCTGCGTGAGCTTGACGGTGAAGGTGGTGTCGTCGACGACCTTGAGCCCGGAGAGCTTGTCGGCGGTGGCGTCACCCTTCTCCGGGTGGACCTTGTCGTATCCCTCGATATAGCCGAAGAAGTAGGCGTTCTTCTGGTTGTTCTTCAGATGGGCGCCGTAGTTCCAGGCGTCGACGAAGGACTTCGCGGTGACCTTCTCGCCATTGCTGAACTTCCAGCCGGTCTTCAGCTTCACGGTGAAGTTCTGCGAGTCCTTGGTGTCGATCTTGTCGGCGATCATGTTCTTGGCCTCGCCGGTCTTCGGGTCGTACCGCATGAGACCCCGGAAGACCATGTCGAGCACCTTGCCGCCCTGCACCTCATTGGTGTTCGCGGGCTCCAGCGGGTTCTGCGGATCACCCCAGGACGACCCCACGATCCCGGAGCCGTCGCCGCCACCGCCGCTGTCCCCGCCTCCACCACAGGCGGTCGCCGCGAGGGCGACGGTCACCGCACATGCGGCCCACTTGGCGTGCGTGGCTCCACGCATGGAGTCCTCCTCGGAGTGCTCTGCCCCGGGGCTCCAGCCCCGGCGCTCTGTCCTGCTTCACGCCAAATATCGCCGTATCAGTCAGGACATGCACATTTGCCGCGTCCGTACGGGTCTCGGGACCTCTTCGGGCGTACGCATGACAGACAGCTCAGCCCAGATATCGGACACATTTCCGGATTCAACCAGAACACCCTTGTTTGTCCATCACGCTTGATTACGCGAAGGCAAATACCACCTATACCCACGGTCAAGTTATAACCAAGGATCCCAAGACCCCTCCAAGGAGGAACAGGATTCATTGACCGCGCCATAAATGCCTTGCGAAAGTCGCGCCCAGCCCGTGGGGGCTTTCCTCCTGCGGAATCCCACGACCCCATCGGGCCACCCAGGAGCGCCATGACCACTCCGACACCCGCCGCCTCAGCCGCACTTGAAGTGACGGAAGAAACCGACGGCAAACCGGGCTCGCCCAAGGACCAAGGGAGCAGGGGCCGTTCACCGGGGAAGCTCGCCTGGACCCGGTTCAAGAGGGACAAGTCCGGTACGACCGCCGCGTGTGTCGTGCTCTTCTTCTTCGTCGTCTCCCTCTGCGCACCGCTCATCGCCAAGGTGTACGGGAAAGATCCGTACACGCCGTACGGCATGGACGACCCCTCGCTGCTCAACGAGTTCAGCAACCCGATGAAGCCCAACGGCGGCATCGACGGGGACTTCTGGTTCGGCGTCGAACCGGGCCTGGGCCGGGACGTGTTCACCTTCCTGCTCTACGGCATCCGCAACTCCCTGCTGATCGCGACCGTGACGACCGTTCTGGTGGTACTGCTCGGAGTCGTCGTCGGCGTCACCGCCGGCTACCTCGGCGGCAAGACGGACTACTTCATCGGCCGGGTCATCGACATCCTGCTCGCCTTCCCCTCCACGCTCTTCTACATCGCCTTCTTCCCCGTGATGCTCTCGATCCTGGTCAGCCCGGAGGACAAGACCCCGCAGTGGCTCATCGTCACCACTCTCATCGCGGTGATGACCGCCTTCGGTTGGGCGCCCCTGGCCAGGCTGCTGCGCGGCGAAGTACTCGCCCTGCGCGAGCGGGAGTACGTGGAAGCGGCGAAGGTCACGGGAGCATCTCCGGCACGCATCATCTTCAAGGAGCTGCTCCCCAATCTGTGGACGCCGATCCTGATTCAGGCAACGCTCCTGCTGCCACTGTTCGTCACCACGGAAGCGGCTCTCGCCTTCCTCGGTGTCGGACTTGAGGAGCCCACGCCGGACTGGGGGGTGATGATCCAGAACGGTTCGAAGTACTACCAGGACGACATCACCTTCATGGCGTTCCCCGGCGTGGCCATGGTGATCTTCGTGGTCGCCTTCAACCTCCTCGGTGACTCGGTGCGCGACGCGCTGGATCCGAAGACCACGCGCTGACATGCCCTGCGACGGCACGCGCGACGGGGCCGTGCCGCCTCGCACGATCTGCTCTTCCTCACCTCACACACAGGGTTGGTAGCCACATGTCGATCTCCCGCAGAAACCTCCTCATCTCCACTTCGGTGGCGGCGGGCGGCTCGCTCGTCCTGTCCGCGTGCAGCAGCGGCGGCGACACGGACAGCAACAAGCCCCCCAAGGGCGGCGCCACCGAATACACCAACGCGACGGTGAAGATCGGCACCAAGGAGGACTCGACCGGGCCCGCGCCCGAGGTTCCCGGCTCGCAGAAGGGCGGCACGATCTACTGTGTCGCCGCCGCCGACGTCTCGCACCTGGACCCGCAGCGCATCTACTTCGCGTACAACTCCTCTGTCGCGAACCTCTACGCGCGCACCCTCACCGGCTACTACACCGACATGAAGGGCCACCAGACCCTCGTCGGCGACCTCGCCACCGATGTCGGCGAGGCCTCCGACGACAACAAGACCTGGACCTTCACGCTGAAGGACGGCCTGAAGTGGCAGGACGGCAGCGAGCTCACGGTCGACGACGTGCGGCACGGCTTCGAGCGCGGCTGGGCCTCATTCGTCACCGAAGGCGCCATCTACGCCCAGCAGGCGCTGACCGGCAAGGGCGCCAAGTGGCGTGACGGCTACAAGGGTCCCTACGAGGGCAAGCACCTGGACTCGATCGTCACCGACAAGAAGAAGAAGACGATCACGTTCAAGCTGGCGGAGGCCCGCCCGGACTTCAACTTCACGCTGGCGATGCACTCGTACGCCGCCACACCCGTCAAGCACGACACCAAGGAGAAGTACGACAAGACGCCCTTCTCCAGCGGCCCGTACATCGTCAAGCACCGCACCCTTGACAAGTCGATGACGCTGACCCGCAACAAGCACTGGGACCCGAAGACCGACCCGATCCGCACCGCCTACCCGGACAACTTCGAGTTCGAGTTCGGACCGACCGAACTGGAGTCCAACGACCGGTTCATCGCGGACCAGGGCAAGGACCAGCAGATGGTCGCGGTCTACGAGGACATCCCCGCCGAGCGTATGCAGAAGGTGCTCACGACGCCCAGCATCAAGGCCCGCAGCTTCAACGGCCTGTCGTCCGGCACCTATTACTTCGCCATCAACATGAAGCGCGTCACGGACGTCGAGGTGCGCAAGGCCCTGCTCATCGCCTGGCCCCTTGAGCAGAGCCGCAAGATCTACGGCGGTGCCGCCGCGGGCGACTACGCGACGACGACCCTCAGCCCCGACATCATCGGCTACGAGAAGTTCGACCTCTACGACAAGCTGGACAAGCCGGCGGGTGACCCCAAGCGCGCCCGCGAGGTCCTGAAGAAGGCGGGCAAGCTCGACACGAAGATCGTGTACGCCTTCCCCCGCAGGCCCCCGTACATGAAGTCCAAGGTCATCATCGAGCGGAACCTGCGGGCCGCGGGCTTCGACCCGGTCATCAAGCCGCTGGGCGACCAGGACTACTACGACCAGGCGCAGCGCCTGGACAACAAGTTCGACGTCATGTGGTTCGGCTGGTCCCCGGACTGGCCGACCGCGTACACGATGATCCAGCCGCTGTACGACGGCTCGGCGATCGGTGACGGTCAGAACAACGTCTCGCAGTGCGACGTCCCGTGGATCAACGAGGCGATCAAGAAGAACGCGGTCATCTCGGACCCGAAGGAGGCCGGCAAGGCCTGGGCCGCCCTGGACAAGCGGATCATGAAGGAGGTCGTGCCGATCATCCCGGAGACCTTCCAGCGCCGCTGGTACCTGCACGGCTCCAAGGTCGGCGGCGCCATCCACGACCCGCAGTTCGCCGCGACGCTGCTCACCAAGGTGTTCGTCAAGGACTGACGACCGGCCACCGGGGCGGGCTCCCCGCACAGGAGCCCGCCCCGGCCTCCACCTCCGTCTCGGCATCCGTCAGGAATCCCAACTGCCATGTTCCGCTTCCTCATTCGCCGCATCATCGGCGGCACGGTGATCCTGCTGATCATCAGCTTCATCGTCTTCGTCCTCTTCTACACGGCCCCGCGCGACCCGGCCCGCCTGGCCTGCGGCAAGGTGTGCCCGCCGGACACACTGGCGCTGGTGAAGCACAACCTGGGGATCGCCGATTCGGTTCCTGTGCAGTACTGGCACTGGTTCGAGGGTTTGTTCGTCGGCCGTGACTACGACACGTACGGCTTCTGCGACGCGCCCTGCCTCGGCTTCTCGTTCCGCAACCGCGAGCCCGTCCTCGGCACCATCCTCGACCGCTTCCCGACCACGCTGTCCCTCTCGCTGGGCGCCGCGGTCGTGTTCGTCCTCTTCGGTGTGGGCACCGGAATGCTGGCCGCCGTCAAGCAGGGCAAGCCCCTCGACAAGATCGCTTCGTCGGCGTCGCTCATCGCGTCCTCGATGCAGATCTACGTCGTGGGCGTCTTCGCGGTCTACTTCCTCACCGACCAGTTGCACTGGCTGAACCGGCCCTCGTACACACCGATCACGGAGAACCCCGCCAAGTGGTTCTCCGGACTGCTCATCCCCTGGCTCGTGCTGGCGCTGATCTTCACCGCGAACTACACGCGCATGACCCGCTCGCAGATGGTCGAGACGATGAGCGAGGACTACGTCCGCACGGCCCGCGCCAAGGGGCTCTCGCGCCGCACGGTCTTCTTCCGCTTCGCCTGGCGGGGCGCGATGGGCCCGATCGTCACGATCTTCGGCCTCGACCTCGGTGTGCTGCTCGGTGGCGCGATCATCACCGAGGAGACCTTCGCCCTGCACGGCATCGGCAAGCTGTCGGTGAAGGCGGTCGACACCAGCGACCTGCCACTGCTGCTCGGCGTCGTCCTGGTCGCGGCCGCGGCGATCGTCGTCTTCAACATCATCGTCGACGCGCTGTACGCACTCATCGATCCGCGCGTGCGGCTGTCCTAGGGAGACGAGAGATCTCATGAGCACTTCGATCAGCAAGTCCCCCTCAGGGGCCTCCTCCCCCTCCGACGCCGGCGCCCCCTTCCTCTCCGTACGGGACCTGCGCGTTCACTTCTCCACGGAGGACGGTGTCGTCAAGGCCGTCGACGGCCTCGACTTCGACGTGGAGCACGGCAGGACGCTCGGCATCGTGGGCGAGTCGGGCTCCGGAAAGTCCGTGACCAACCTGGCGATCCTCGGCCTGCACAACCCCGCCGTCACGCAGATCGACGGCGAGATCCTCCTCGACGGGCAGGAGCTTCTCACCGCCACCGAGCGGGAGTTGGAGCGGCTGCGCGGCAACAAGATGGCGATGATCTTCCAGGACGCGCTCGCCTCGCTCTCCCCGTACCACACCATCGGAAAGCAGATCGGCGAGACGTACCGCAAGCACACGGGCGCCTCGAAGAGGGAGGCGCGGGCCCGCTCGATCGAGATGCTGACGAAGGTCGGCATCCCGCAGCCGGACCTGCGCGTGGACGACTACCCGCACCAGTTCTCCGGCGGTATGCGCCAGCGCGCGATGATCGCGATGTCACTGGTCTGCAACCCGGCGCTGCTGATCGCGGACGAGCCGACGACGGCGCTCGACGTGACGGTCCAGGCGCAGATCATGGACCTGCTCAAGGACCTGCAGCAGGAGTTCGGTACGGCGATCATCTTCATCACCCACGACCTGGGCGTGATCGCGGACATCGCGGACGACGTCCTGGTGATGTACGGCGGCCGGTGCGTGGAGAAGGGTGCGAAGAAGGACGTCCTGAGGGTGCCGCAACACCCGTACACCTGGGGCCTGCTGGGCTCCATGCCGACCCTCCACGGCCCGGTCGACGTGCCGCTCTCGCCCATTCCCGGCACCCCGCCGAGCCTCCTCAACCTGCCGACGGGCTGCCGCTTCCACCCGCGGTGCGCGTTCACGGAGCAGGTCGGCGGCGGGCGGTGCTCGGACGAACTGCCGCTGCTCGACCTGGTGGACGACCGGGGCGCGGCGTGTCACCTCACCCCTGAGCAGCGGACCGAGTTCTTCGCCGACTTCGCGGCCACGCGCCCCAACTGACGCAAAAGAGACGGGACTTTACGACCATGAGCAGCAGTACCTCAGATGCTCCCACCCCCCTCCTGGACGTCAGCGGGCTGACCAAGCACTTCCCGGTCATGGGCGGCTTCCCGATCAAGCGCAAGGTCGGCGCGGTGCAGGCGGTGGACGGCCTGGACTTCACCGTCGCCGAGGGCGAGAGCCTGGGGCTGGTCGGCGAGTCCGGCTGCGGAAAGTCGACGACTGGCCGCCTGATCACGCGCCTCCTGGAGCCGACGGGCGGGAAGATCAGCTACCGCGGCCAGGACATCACGCACGCGAACCGCAGGCAGTTGGCCCCCATCCGCTCCGAGATCCAGATGATCTTCCAGGACCCGTACGCGTCGCTGAACCCGCGGCAGACGGTCGGAAAGATCATCTCGGGCCCGATGGAGGTCAACGACATCCACCCGGAGGGCGGTCGCGAGGCACGCGTCCGCGAACTCCTGGAGACGGTGGGGCTGAACCCCGAGCACTACAACCGCTTCCCGCACGAGTTCTCGGGCGGCCAGCGCCAGCGCATCGGCGTGGCCCGCGCCCTGGCCCTCCAGCCGAAGCTGATCGTGGCGGACGAGCCGGTCTCGGCGCTCGACGTCTCGATCCAGGCGCAGGTGGTGAACCTGCTGCAGAAACTTCAGCGGGACCTGGGCATCGCGTTCCTCTTCATCGCCCACGACCTGGCGGTGGTCCGCCACTTCTCGCAGCGGGTCGCCGTCATGTACCTGGGCCGCATCGTGGAGATCGCGGCCCGCGAGGACCTGTACGCCAACCCCCGCCACCCCTACACCAAGGCGCTCCTGTCCGCCGTACCCGAGGCAGCCGCGGACGACATCCCGCGCCGCGAACGCATCCTGCTCACGGGAGACGTCCCGTCCCCCGTCAACCCGCCCTCGGGCTGCCGCTTCCGCACGCGGTGCTGGAAGGCGACGGACGTGTGCGCTTCGGAGGCTCCGCCGCTGGTGCAGATCGCGGGAAACCGGGACGGCCACCTGACGGCGTGCCACCACCCGGAGGACTCGACGGCGCTGGCCGTACCGTCGGCGCGGAAGTCACTCTGACGGATACCCCTCCGACCCTTGCCCCTGCGGCCCCGCTCCGTGCCGGGTCGGGCGTCCCGGGGCCCGTTCCGGGACGGCCGTGAAAGATGGGGGAATCGCGCCTCGACGACTGATCTGTACGTGAAACGGGGGCGCCCCGAGCCAACTCCGGCTCGGGGCGCCCCCGTTCACGTATGCCCAAGAGGCCTCACGCCGCGTGCACGACGTCCTTCTCCTCCGCGAAGTGACACGCCGACTCATGCGCCGCCGGAGTGTCCTGACCCGCGAACCGCTGCGGGATCGCAAGGAGCGGGGTCTCCTCCGCGCACTTCGCCTCCGCCTTCCAGCAGCGGGTGCGGAAGCGGCAACCCGAGGGCGGGTTCGCCGGGGACGGGACGTCACCGGTGAGGATGATCCGCTCGCGGCCCTCGCGCGCCGCCGGGTCCGGCACCGGGACAGCCGACAGGAGCGCCTGCGTGTACGGGTGCGTCGGGTGCTCGTAGATCTGCTCGTCCGAGCCGATCTCCGCCATCTTGCCGAGGTACATCACGCCCACACGGTCCGAGATGTGCCGAACGATCGACAGGTCGTGCGCGATGAAGAGGTACGAGAGGTTGAACTCGTCCTGCAGCTTCGCCATCAGGTTGATGACCTGGGCCTGGACGGAGACGTCCAGCGCCGAGACCGGCTCATCGCAGATGATGATCTCGGGGTTCAGGGCCAGACCGCGCGCGATGCCGATGCGCTGGCGCTGGCCGCCCGAGAACTGGTGCGGGTAGCGGTTGATGTACTCGGGGTTGAGGCCGACGACGTCCAGGAGGTCCTGGACCTTCTGGCGGCGCGAACTCTTCGGGGCCACCTCGGGGTGGATCTCGAAGGGCTCCCCGATGATGTCGCCCACCGTCATACGCGGGTTGAGCGACGTGTACGGGTCCTGGAACACCATCTGGATGTTGCGGCGGACCGCCTTCAGGGCACGCCCCGAAAGCTTGGTGATGTCCTGGCCCTTGTAGAAGACCTCGCCCGCCGTGGCGCGCTCCAGGGTCATCAGAAGCTTGGCGACCGTGGACTTGCCACAGCCGGACTCGCCCACGATGCCGAGGGTCTCGCCCTGGTAGAGGTCGAACGAGATGCCGTCGACCGCCTTGACCGCGCCGATCTGCCTCCTGATGAGGATTCCCTGCGTGAGCGGGAAGTGCTTCACCAAGTTGCGGACCTGGAGGATCGGCTCGCCGCGCTCCACCGGCGCCTCGATGGCCGCGACGGCCTCCTCGGCGCTGGCCGCGTCGACCGTTTCCACGTCGGAGACGTTCGGGGTGGCGTCGGCGGGCTCGTCCGTCTTCGAGAGCTTCGAAGCCTTCGTCGGCTCAGCCATGGATCGTCTCCTTCCAGAAGTGGCACGCGCTGCCGCGGCCCGGCAGCTCCGCGCCGTCCTGCTCGCTCACCGGCACCAGGGCCGGGATGTCCGTACGGCAGATGTCCTGCGCCTTGGGGCAGCGCGGGTTGAAGGCACAACCGGACGGAATGTGGAGCAGGTTGGGCGGCAGGCCCTTGATCGCGTAGAGCTCCTGGCCCTTCTGGTCGAGGCGGGGAATCGACTCGAGCAGACCGCGCGTGTACGGGTGCGCGGGACGCTTGTAGAGCTCGTGGACCGGGGCCGTCTCGACGATCCGGCCCGCGTACATCACCGCGATCTTGTCGGCGACGTCCGCGACCACACCCAGGTCGTGGGTGATGAGGATCAGGCCCATGTTGTACTCGCGCTGAAGGTCGGCCAACAGGTCCATGACCTGTGCCTGGACCGTCACGTCGAGAGCCGTGGTGGGCTCGTCCGCGATGATCAGGTCCGGCTCCAGGGCGAGCGCCATCGCGATCATGATGCGCTGGCGCATACCGCCGGAGAACTGGTGCGGGTAGTCGTTCACCCGCTCCTTGGCGGCCGGGATGTTCACCCGCTCCATCAGCTCGATGGCCTTGGCCTTCGCCTGCTTGCGGCTGAGCCCATCGTGCACCCGGTACATCTCGCCGAGCTGGTAGCCCACCGAGAGAACGGGGTTGAGCGACGAGAGCGCGTCCTGGAAGATCATGGCGATCTTGCGGCCACGGATCTTCCTGCGCTCCTCGTTGGACATCTTCAGCATGTCCTGGCCGCGGAAGAGGATCTCTCCCTGCGGGATCTTGCCGGGCGGCATGTCGAGGATGCCCATGATGGCCTGAGCCGTCACGGACTTGCCGGAGCCCGACTCACCGAGGACGGCGAGCGTCTCGCCCGCGTCCACGCTGTAGTTGACGCCGTTGACGGCCTTGACCTCACCCTCGCGGGTGTGGAACTCGACGTGCAGGTCCTTGACGTCCAGGAGCCTGCCGCCCTTTTCCTCGCCCGAGCGGGGGGCGGGAACCGAGTCTTCCTTGATGTCGATGCTGGTCATTTACGCCTCCCTCAGCGCAGCTTCGGGTCGAGGGCTTCGCGTACGGCGTCACCCATCATGATGAACGCCAGCACCGTGATACTCAGCATTCCTGCCGGGAAGAACAGCGTGTGCGGGTTGTTCCGGATGTCCTGTGTCGCGTCGGAGATGTCGCCACCCCAGGAGATGGCGCCGTCACCGATGCCGAGGCCCAGGTACGACAGCGTCGACTCGGCCACGATGTACGTGCCGAGCGAGATGGTCGCCACGACGATCACCGGAGCCAGCGCGTTCGGCAGGATGTGGCGGAACAGAATCCGCTTGGTCCCGGCGCCGAGCGCGCGCGCCGCCACCACGTAGTCGGCGTGCTTGGTGGTGATGACCGCGCCACGCATCACGCGGGCGATCTGCGTCCAGCCCAGGAAGGCGAGGGCGCCCATGACGACCCACACCGTCCGCTCGGTGAAGGCGTTCAGGACCACCATCGCGCCGAGCAGGAACGGGATGCCGAAGAACACGTCGGTGAGCCGGGAGATGAGGCTGTCCCAGAAGCCGCCGAAGTAGCCCGCGAGCATGCCGCACAGACCGCCGAAGAGAGTGACGAGGACCGTCACGCCGACACCGACGAGGATCGAGTTGCGCGCGCCGAAGACGACACGGGCGTAGATGCTGCGGCCCGTCCTGTCGTATCCGAACCAGTCCGCCTGGAAGAAGTGGCTGAGCTCGGGCTTCCCCAGGAAGTGGTTGACCTGGTCGCCGCTCTCCGGGTCCGTGCCGGTGAAGAGGCCGGGGAAGGCCGCCACCACGAGCAGGACCACGATCAGGAACGCGGATATGACGAAGAGCGGATTGCTCCGCAGCTCCCGCCACGCGTCGCTCCACAGGCTTCGCGGCTTGCCCGGTGCGGGACCGGCGGCGATCGCGTCCGTCACGTCCGGCGCCACGGTCTTCTCGTCCGTGGCCGTGGTCTTGGTGAGGTCAGGCATAACGGATCCTCGGGTCCAGGACCGCGTAAAGCAGGTCGACGATCAGGCTGGCTGCGAGGTACACGAGCACCAGGACGGTGACGACACCGACGATGACCGCGCCCTCACGGCGGGCGAGAGCCTGGAAGAGGAGGTTGCCGACGCCCGTCACGTTGAAGATTCCCTCGGTGATGACCGCGCCACCCATCAGGGTGCCGACGTCCGTACCGAGGTAAGTCACCACGGGGATCAGCGAGTTGCGCAGCAGATGCCGGGTGATGATGCGCTGGCGCGGCAGGCCCTTGGCCACAGCGGTGCGCATGTAGTCCGCCTGCCGGTTCTCGGCGATCGACGTACGGGTCAGTCTTGCTACGTAGGCAAGGCCGACCATGCCGAGCACGATCGCGGGAACCATCAACTGGCCCATGCTCTCGGAGTCCTGGACCGTGGGTGTGATCCACCCCAGTTCATTGCCGAAGAACAGCTGGCACAACAGACCGACCACGAAGATCGGAACGGAGATCACCAGAAGCGTGAAGAGCGTGACCGTGTTGTCCACGAGACGGCCGCGCTTGATGCCGGCGAGCACGCCGAGCGTGATGCCGACGATGAGCTCGAACGTCCACGCCATCGAGGCCAGTCGCATCGAGACCGGGAACGCCTGGGTGATCTCGTCCAGGACGGGCCGGTTGCCGGCGATCGTCTTGCCGAAGTCCCCTTGCAGCAGACCGCCCATGTAATGCAGATACTGCTGCCAGAGCGGCAGATCCAGGCCTCTGTCGTGGCGAATCTGCGCCACCTGCGCCGGGTCCGGCGGCTTGTCGCCCCACAGCGCCCGCACGGGGTCGCCGGGGAGCACGTTGACCATGATGAAGATCAACAGGGTTGTCCCGATGAAAACCGGGATCATCTGGAGCAGTCGCCTCGCGACATAGCGCCCCATTGGTGCCTCCGTCCAATCCGGAGCCGCCCGAAGCGACGCCCGGGATCGCCGGGCGTCGCTTCGGGAACTGGGCTCCGACGCCTACTTCTCGAAGACCTGGATGTCCGTGAGGACGGGGTCTCCGGCCTGGTCGAACTTGACGTTCTTCACGTTCTTGGAGGACGCGGAGAGCACCTTGTTGTACCAGAGCGGGATGCCGGGGAAGGTCTCTGCCAGACGCGCTTCAGCCTTCTGGTAGAGCGCCGCGGACTCGTCGACGGTCTTGGCCGCGTCGGCCTTCTTGGTCAGCTCGTCGAACTTCTTGTCCGAGAAGCCGCCCTTGTTGCCGTCGACGCCCGTGCCGTAAAGGTCGGCGAGGAAGTTGCCGTTGAACGGGTAGTCGAGCACCCAGCCCGACCGGTACATCGCCTTGACCTGCTTCTTGTCCCGCACCTCGGTGTCGGCCTGGAAGTCGGTCTTCGGGTCGCCGACGCACTTCACGCCGGTCGACTTGGTGATGCTGTTGCACACCGCCGTGACCCAACCCTTGTGCGGCTGGTCGGCGTTGTACTGGATGGAGATCTTGTTGCCGGGAACGCCGCCGCCGTCCTTGACGAACTGCTTGGCCTTCTTCGGGTTGAACTTGCAGAACTCGCCACAGGCGTCGGCCTTGTAGCCCTTGACGCCCTTGGCGACCCAGCCCGTGGCGGACTCACGCGTACCGGCGAAGGTGGTCTTCGCGATGGTGTCGCGGTCGATGGCCATCGAGAGGCCCTGGATGACCTTGACGTCGATGTCCTTGAACGTCTTGCTGTAGAACGCCGGGTTGACCGTGTTGATCGCCGAGAAGTCCTGCTGGATCGCGCGGTCGCCGAAGTCCTGCTTGAAGTTGGCGAGCTCACTGTCCGGGATCAGCGGCATCGAGTCGACGTTGTCCGAGCGCAGGTCGTTGTACGCGGCCTGCGGCGTCGTGTACGCCTTGAAGTTGATGCCGCCGTTCTTCGGCTTGCTGGCACCCTTGTAGCCGGACCACGCGGTCACCTGGACCGACTTCTTGTGGTCCCAGCTCTTGAACTTGTAGGGGCCGTTGCCGACCGGCGCCTCGCCGTACTTCTTCGGGTCCTTCAGCGCGGCCGAGGGCAGCGGGTAGAAGGGCGCGTAGACGAGCTTGTACGCGTAGTACGGGATGCCCGAGTTCAGCGTGATGGTGAAGGTGTTGTCATCGACGACCTTCAGGCCCTCCATCGCCTTCGACTTGGCCTTCCCCTTCTCGGGGTGGACCTTGTCGTAACCGACGATGTCTCGGTACCAGGCGCTGTTCTGCTGGCCGTTGGCCGGGTCCGCCGCCCAGTTCCAGGAGTCGACGTACGACTTGGCGGTGACAGCCTCACCATTGTGGAACTTCCAGCCCGGCTTCAGCTTGACGGTCCACACCTTGTTCGCCTTGTCGGGGGTGACCGACTCGGCGTTCTCGTAGGTGATGTTGCCCTGCTTGTCGTAGTGGACCAGGCCCGTGAAGAGCGAGTCGATGACGACGCTGCCGTACGCCTCCATGGTGTTGGAAGGCTGCAGGGCGTTCTGCGGCTCACCGTTGGCGTAACTGACGATCCCCTTGGGGTCGACCTTGCCGCTGTTGCCGCCGCTGTCGCTGCCGCCGCCGCAGGCCGTTGCCGTCAGCGCCACGACACCCGCTATCGCGACCCACTTGGCGCTCTTGGCACCACGCATGGGGTTCCTCCTCATGAGTCCACTGGTTCACTACAAGAGGGGGTACGAGAAACCGCGCCGACACCCCTGACGGCGCGCAGGTCAAGTACCCCAGTGTGCTCGTGAGTCGGCGCTCCCCACAGCGCGTGACCCATTGACCCGAGCTATACGCGGTCAACTATTAGCCATGAGGTACCGCCCGACCACACCCTTTTGGTCTCGGTTCAATCACACCTGGTGCGTACAACTTCCAAAATCCGGACAAACCGATCCGAGATAGATGGTTGCGAAACGGACGTGTTACACATCTAACGGTCAACGACGTCCGCATTCCGGACGGGTGGTCCAGGAAAACCGGTTGCGGCGGACCGCGCCGGAGACGGCTCGCGGCGGCGGCGCGCCGCCTTCGGGGGCGGATCTCTGGACGCGCGTAGAGTCGCGCGGATGCGCGCGGAGTCGCGACGGTGGAGGGGCAGTTGCCCGAACCGTCGCCCCCCGGGGCCTGGGCCAGCGTAGTGCCGCTGAGGGCCCTGCAAAGGGGTATCGAGGGGTACCCCCGCGGATACGCGAGAGGCCGGTCCCCGCCTCTCCCGTGGGGGGAGGGGCGGAAACCGGCCTCAGATGCCGAATTCACCGAGCGTCAGCGGCGGTTGTACGGCAGCTGCGCCTGGGGCGCGAGTGCGTGCTCAGCCGTGCTTGGCGCGCGAGGCGCTGCGGCCACGCTGCTTGGCGTCCAGGACGACCTTGCGGATACGCACGGTCTCCGGGGTCACCTCGATGCACTCGTCGTCGCGGCAGAACTCCAGGGACTGCTCGAGCGACAGCTTGCGGGCGGGCACGACGTTCTCGGTCGTGTCCGCGGAAGCCGCACGCATGTTGGTGAGCTTCTTCTCCTTGGTGATGTTCACGTCCATGTCGTCGGCGCGCGAGTTCTCACCGACGATCATGCCCTCGTACACCTCGGTGGTGGCCTCGGTGAAGATGACACCGCGCTCCTGGAGGTTGACCATCGCGAACGGCGTGACCGTGCCCGCGCGGTCCGCGACGAGCGAGCCGTTGTGACGGGTGCGCAGGTCGCCGAACCACGGCTCGTGACCCTCGAAGATCGAGTGCGCGATGCCGGTGCCGCGGGTCTGCGTCAGGAACTCCGTACGGAAGCCGATGAGGCCACGCGACGGAACGATCCACTCCATGCGGATCCAGCCGGAGCCGTGGTTGGTCATCGTCTCCATGCGGCCCTTACGGGTCGCCATCAGCTGCGTGATGGCGCCGAGGTGCTCCTCGGGCGAGTCGATCGTCATGCGCTCGATCGGCTCGTACGTCTTGCCGTCGATCTGCTTGGTGACGACCTCGGGCTTGCCGACGGTGAGCTCGAAGCCCTCGCGGCGCATCTGCTCGACCAGGATGGCGAGCGCGAGCTCACCACGGCCCTGGACCTCCCAGGCGTCGGGACGCTCGGTGTCCAGGACACGGAGCGAGACGTTACCGATGAGCTCCTTGTCCAGACGGTCCTTCACCTGGCGGGCGGTGACCTTGTGGCCCTTGCCGCCCTTGCCGACGAGCGGCGAGGTGTTCGTACCGATGGTCATGGAGATCGCGGGCTCGTCGACCGTGATCAGCGGGAGCGCGATCGGGTTCTCGGGGTCGGCGAGGGTCTCGCCGATCATGATCTCCGGGATACCGGCGATGGCGCAGATGTCACCGGGGCCCGCCTTCTCGGCGGGCTTGCGCGTGAGCGCCTCCGTCATCATCAGCTCGGTGATGCGGACGTTGGACTGCGACCCGTCGCGCTTGATCCACGTGACGGTCTGGCCCTTGCGCAGCTCGCCCTGCTCGACACGGCAGAGGGCGATACGGCCGAGGAAGTTGTCGGCGTCCAGGTTCGTGACGTGTGCCTGGAGCGGGGCGTCCTCGTCGTACTCCGGAGCCGGGACGGTCTCCAGGATCGCGGAGAAGAACGGCTCCAGGCTGTCGCTGTCGGCCGGGACGGTGCCGTCCTCCGGCTTGGTCAGCGAGGCGACGCCGTCACGGGCGCAGGCGTAGACGATCGGGAACTCGATCTGGTCCTCGTCGGCGTCGAGGTCCAGGAAGAGGTCGTACGTCTCGTCGACGACCTCGGCGATGCGCGAGTCCGGGCGGTCCGTCTTGTTGATGCACAGGATGACCGGCATCTTGGCGGAGAGCGCCTTGCGGAGCACGAAGCGGGTCTGCGGCAGCGGGCCCTCAGAGGCGTCCACGAGCAGGACGACCGCGTCCACCATCGACAGGCCGCGCTCGACCTCACCACCGAAGTCGGCGTGGCCGGGGGTGTCGATGATGTTGATGGTGATGACGTCGCCGCCATCCTTCGGGTGGTACTTCACGGCCGTGTTCTTGGCCAGGATTGTGATGCCCTTCTCACGCTCCAGGTCGTTCGAGTCCATCATGCGGTCGTCGAGGGACTCGGCTGCGTGCGCGGCGAAGGAGCCGGCCTGCTTGAGCATGGCGTCGACCAGGGTGGTCTTGCCGTGGTCGACGTGGGCGACGATGGCAACATTACGAATGTCATGGCGCGTGGGCATACGAGCTGCGCTTCTCCCGGGAAGAGTGGATGGCCGCGCGTACGGTCCGGTACGCGTGCCCTGCCGGGCAGAACAAGCCACGGCCTTACCCCAGTCTACGTGCCTTACGCGGAGGTGACCTCCGGGGGGCCCTGATGGGGGGCCTGACCAGGGCTTTTGTCAATTTTCAGCCACTAGTGAGCCCTCTGGACGGCTCTCCTCGGCTACCGCGAGGCCGCCGTGATGGCCGCCCTGATGCTGCCGTGGATCTCTGGGGTGGGGATGGGGAAGAAACGCACAGGTCAATGGGTGGAAACGACCTTGCCCGCCGGAGGCGCCGACGGGCAAGGGAGTTGAGCGAAACCTGAGCGTGACCTGCGGTGGGGCTGCCTGCGACAGGGCTACTTCTTCGCAGGTCCGCCCGCCGGCTTCGCGCCCGGCCTCGCACCCGGCTTCAGGAAGCCCATGTCCTCGTAGTTCGGGGACTGGAAGCCGAAGGCACCCGCGTTCGCGAGGTTCGGGCGGGCCGCCATCAGCTGGGGGCGCTGATAGAGAGGGATGGAGCCGGCTTCGGCCCAGATGCGGGCGTCGGCCTTTCTGACCAGGGCGCGGCTCTCGTCCTCGTCCAGCTCCCCCATCGCCTGATCGAACAGCTGGTCGATGTGGTCCGTCCCGACCCGCGTGTAGTTCTGCTCGACGTTCAGCGAACCGTCCGCGGCAGGCACCGGCTTGGCGAAGATCGGACGCGCGTCCGTGGCCGGGAAGGCCGACGCGGGCCAGGAGTAGAGGGCGAGGTCGTACTGACCGGACGCGATGTGGTCCTTGAAGTAGCTCTCGTCGGCGACCTTCGACACCTCTGTGCGGACCCCGATCTTCTCCAGCATCCGGGAGATGCGGTCCGCCACGGTGCGCAGGGACTCCGAGCCCGCACCGGAAGGCAGGACGAAGCGGAGGGTGAGGGGCTTGCCGTCCTTGGCCATAGGGGCCATGGGGCCACCCACCGCCGCGGCGGGCGACGCGGGAGCCGCCGTGCCCTTGGGGGCGTACGCCCCAGGCGCGCCGCCCTTCGCCGCCTGCTTCTCGGCGTGCTGCTTGGCGTGCTTCTCGGCGTGCTGCTTGGCGTGCCCGCCGGGGTCCTTCTTCTTCTCCTTGTCCGCCTCGCGGCGGGTCACCTCGCTGCGGGTCGCCTCGCGGCCGGTCGTGAGGGACGCTGCCTGACGGGTCAGCACCGCCTGCTGGTACGCCGCCGCCGGTGCGGGCGCGAGTACCGAGGTGCCGCTGTCGCCCGGCTTCCCGTCGTCACCCGAGTCCTCGCCGACGACGTACGAACCGTCGTCACCCGAGTCCTCGCCGTCCTCCCCGGAGCCGGAGCCAGAGCCAGAGCCAGAGTCGGAGCCTGCCTTCGCCTTCTTGGACCCCGCCTCGCTCCCCGCCGTCTTCCCCTTCGGCTCCTTCACCGGACCGCCCGGCGTCCACCCCGCGTCGGTGAGCAGCGCACGTGCCTCGGTGGCGTCCTGGTCGCCCAGGGCCCCGCTGTTGTCGGCGTACGCCTGCTGCCCGGCGAGCGCCAGGTGGCTGCCGACCGGCTTGGCCGGCAGGCCGAGCGGCCCGAGGACCGCCTTGGCGAGCTCGTCGCGGTCGAGGGCGCGGGCCACCGCGCGCCGCACCCGGTCGTCGGCGAGCGGGCCCTCGGTGCCGTTGAGGGCGAGCTGGGTGTAGGCCGGTTCGAGGGACTTGCGGACGGTGTAGCCGCGCAGGCCCGTCTGCTCGGTGGCGTACTTCTTGATCGCCTTGTGCGACTTGTCGCGGGCCTGCTGCTCGGTGTCGGCCGCCTCCTCGTCGGAGCCGTTGGCGACCGCCCAGGAGCGCAGTGCCTTGCCGGGGGTCAGCTGAGCCTCGGGGCCGTGGCTGAGCGGGCCCTGGGCGCCCCGGTCGCGGGCGGCGCTCATGATGCGGCCCGCCTCCGGGGCGTCGATCTCGGCGAGGTCGACCTTGCCCTGGGCGAGCGCGGCGGCCCGCTGCTCGCGCGGCACCTCCCGCAGGACCATCTTGGAGAGCTTGGCGGGCCTGCCCCACCAGCGGGGATTGCGGACCAGCGTGACCTCGTCGGCCTTACGGGCGACGTCCTGCACCGCGAACGGGCCCGCGGTCACCTTGAGCTTGCGCCGCGCACCGTCGTTGAAGGAGTCGGGCGTGCCCATGACCTCCTTCGGGTACAGCGGCGAGAAGAGTGAACGCCAGTCCGCGTACGGCTTGTTGAAGGTGACACGCACCTCCAGGTTGTTCGCGCCGCGCTCGATCTTCTCGATACGGTCGTAGCCCGCGTTGCGTGCCGTCCAGTACGCGCTGTCCTTCCCGGACAGAGCACGCTGCTGCGCCGCGAAGTCGTCGGCCCCGATCTCCCGGCCGTCGCTCCACACCGCCTGCTGGTTGAGCTTGTAGAGCACGACCTGCTTGGGCTCGCTCTCGACGACCTTCGCGGACTCCAGGAAGTCGGCGTTCCGCTCCGCCCTGCCCTGCGCGTCGAGGCGGTACATCGACGGCAGGACCGCACCGGCGATCCGTGACGTGCCCGCGTCGGCGTCCGACTGGAAGGAGTTGAGGGTCTCCGGCACCGCGTCGACGGCCCAGTTCATGGTCCCCCCGTCGGCGACGAGGTCCCGGGCCGCGGGCGCGACATCCTGACCGGCGGTCGGGGCGCCTGCCTCGTCTTGAGAGCTGCAGGCGGCGAGGGCGGGCAGAGCTAGCACGCCCGTTGCGAGGAACACGGCAGATCTCAGTCTGGCGCGGTCTGGGGACATGACGGGTACCTCCGGGGCTCGCCCGGCCGCCCGCTACCAGGACCGGGCCGGGTTTGATCACGTTTGGCGGTATATGGAGCTGATCACATCTATCGCCCCACTGAAGGGGACGGGACCGGACGCAAGGGAGCGACACGGCGCGGGGGGCGCCAGATCCCACTCGTGCGGCCCAATCGGGCGTGACGGACGGTGACCGTGCGCGCCGAAGCCACGGTGACCGTGCGCGCCGAAACCTTCGACGCGGGCCCGGAGGCGCAGCCGGGGGGCTGCGGCCAGAGGCGAAGGGAGGGCGACGGCGCACACCCGTGCACACCCCGGCGCATTTCAGCGCGTACGAGCCGGGAATCCCGGCAGATCCCTTCACAAGCCGGGATGTGACGCGCGACACTCGCAGGCGCATGAACGTTGCCGCCGCACCCCTGAAGTGAGGGCAAGTCATGGCTCTGCAGGATGATCTGACGGCTGTTCAGCGCTGCGTCGACGATCTGGTCCGCACCGTCGGCAAGCTGGAACAGCAGGTCGGCGAGGGTTCCCGGAGCGGCCTTGCCGGGCTCGATGTCCGCCGCGTCCGCACGGACGCGGATCACCTGCGCGAGAGCGTCGCGCTGCTGCGCGCCGCGGCTCCGCCCGGTGCCGTACGGGAGCGGCCGGACCTGGTCACCATCCCCGATACGCCGTACGACAGCTCTCTGTGGACGGACTCGGACGACGAGGGCCTCGGCGCGAGTGACCGGCACGCCCCTTGACCGCACCGTTCAGCGCTCCCCGAGCGACCTCCTGTGCGTCCGGGACACCTGAGCCCCGCCGCCTACCTGCTACCTGAGGGCAGCCGATCCGAGGACTGCCGACCTGAGGACGAAGGAGTGGACCCTCGTTGGCCACTGGCACGGAACCCCATCTGAACAGCGGTCAGGATCCCGGGGGCGTGAGAGCGGCGACGCGCGCCGCGATCAGCGCTGCCCATCTGCGGACCGACCGCTGGTGGCTCGCGCCCGCCGCGACCACCGCAGGCCTCCTCGCCTTCATCGTCTACTCGGCGTGGCGGGCCTTCACGAACGCGGACTACTACCACGCGCCCTATGTCTCACCGTTCTACTCGCCGTGCCTCGCCGACAACTGCGAGTCGATGCGGTCGGGGCCCAACTGGGAGATCTTCGGCAGCTGGTGGGGCCTGTCCCCCGCGCTCCTCATCCTGATCTTCCCGCTCGGCTTCCGCCTGACCTGCTACTACTACCGCAAGGCCTACTACCGCGGCTTCTGGGCCTCACCGCCCGCCTGCGCGGTCGCCGAGCCGCACAAGAAGTACTCGGGTGAGACCCGCTTCCCGCTGGTCCTTCAGAACATCCACCGCTACTTCTTCTACGCGGCGGTGGCGGTGGCGGGCATCCTCACCTACGACACCGTGCTCTCGTTCCGCAATGAGCACTACGAGTGGGGCCACATGGGCCTCGGCACGCTCATCTTCCTGGTCAACATCACGCTGATCTGGGCGTACACGATCTCCTGCCACTCCTGTCGGCACATCGTCGGCGGCAAGCTCAAGCACTTCTCCAAGCATCCCGTGCGGTACCGCATGTGGCAGTGGATCGGAAAACTGAACGCACGCCACATGCTCTTGGCGTGGCTCTCCTTGGTGAGTGTGGCGCTCGCCGACTTCTACGTGTATCTGATCGCGTCCGGCGCCTTCGATGATCCGAGGTTCTTCTGATGTCTCAAGTGGAGCGGCAGCAGTGGGACGTTGTCGTGGTGGGAGCGGGCGGGGCAGGCCTGCGGGCCGCTATCGAGGCGCGCGAGCAAGGAGCGCGTACCGCCGTGATCTGCAAGTCCCTGTTCGGCAAGGCCCATACGGTGATGGCCGAGGGCGGCATCGCGGCCTCCATGGGCAATGTGAACTCCCGCGACAACTGGCAGGTCCACTTCCGCGACACCTTGCGCGGCGGCAAGTTCCTCAACCAGTGGCGGATGGCCGAGCTGCACGCGCGCGAAGCACCCGATCGTGTGTGGGAGTTGGAGACCTGGGGCGCCCTGTTCGACCGTACGTCGGACGGCCGCATCTCCCAGCGCAACTTCGGAGGGCACGAGTATCCGCGCCTGGCGCATGTCGGCGACCGCACAGGACTCGAACTGATCCGTACGCTCCAGCAGAAGATCGTGTCCCTCCAGCAGGAGGACGAGCGCGAATTCGGTGACTACGAAGCGCGGTTGAAGGTCTTCCAGGAGTGCACGGTCACGCGCGTCCTGAAGGAGGGCGAGCGGGTCAGCGGCACGTTCTGCTACGACCGCGAATCCGGACGCTTCTTCGTGCTCGAAGCTCCGAGCGTGATCCTGGCCACCGGCGGCATCGGCAAGTCCTTCAAGGTGACGTCGAACTCTTGGGAGTACACCGGCGATGGCCACGCGCTCGCGCTGCTCGCCGGGGCACCGCTCCTCAACATGGAGTTCGTGCAGTTCCACCCGACGGGCATGGTCTGGCCCCCTTCGGTGAAGGGCATCCTCGTCACCGAGTCCGTACGGGGCGACGGCGGGGTACTGCGCAACTCCGAAGGCAAGCGGTTCATGTTCGACTACGTACCGGACGTCTTCAAAGAGAAGTACGCCCAGTCGGAGGAAGAGGGCGACCGCTGGTACGAGGACCCGGACCACAACCGGCGCCCCCCTGAGCTGCTGCCGCGCGACGAGGTGGCACGCGCCATCAACTCCGAGGTGAAGGCGGGCCGCAGCTCACCGCACGGCGGAGTCTTCCTCGACGTGTCGACGCGTATGCCCGCCGAGGTCATCCGGCGCCGACTCCCGTCCATGTATCACCAGTTCAAGGAGCTGGCGGACGTCGACATCACGGCCGAGGCGATGGAGGTGGGCCCGACCTGTCACTACGTGATGGGCGGCATCGCGGTCGAATCGGACACGGCGGCCGCGCAACGCGTTCCGGGTCTGTACGCGGCGGGCGAGGTCGCGGGCGGGATGCACGGCTCCAACCGGCTCGGCGGCAACTCCCTCTCCGACCTGCTCGTCTTCGGACGCCGCGCGGGACTGCACGCGGCGCGGTACGCGTCCGGCTTCTCCGGGGCCGACTCCAGGCCCCTGGTGGACGAGGTCCAGGTGGACACGGCGGCGGCGGAGGCGCTGCGGCCGTTCAGCGCGGAGGGCCCCGAGGACGGGGCGACGCCGGAGAACCCGTACACCCTGCACCAGGAACTCCAGAAGACGATGAACGACCTGGTCGGCATCATCCGCCGAGAGGCGGAGATGGAGGAGGCCCTGGAGAAGCTCGCCGACCTCCGGGTGCGCGCACGGCGGGCGGGCGTCGAGGGCCACCGCCAGTTCAACCCCGGCTGGCACCTCGCGCTCGACCTGCGCAACATGCTCCTGGTCAGCGAGTGCGTGGCGCGGGCCGCTCTGGAGCGCACGGAGAGCCGGGGCGGGCACACCCGCGAGGACCATCCGGCGATGAACCGCGAGTGGCGCCGCGCGAACCTGCTCTGCCAACTGGCGGACCCTTCAGGCGGGTTGGCGGCCACGGATCCCGTGCGCGGGCAGATCGACCTGGTGCGGGTCACCACCGAGCCCATCCGTCACGACCTGCTTGCTCTCTTCGAGAAGGAGGAGCTGGTCAAGTACCTGGCCGAAGAGGAGCTTTACGAGTGAGTACTGCTACGCCGAGTCCTTCGAGTACGTCGTACGAGGCGCGGTTCCGGGTCTGGCGCGGGGACGTCGAGGGCGGCGACCTCATGGACTACAAAGTCGAGGTCAACGAAGGCGAGGTCGTCCTCGACATCATCCACCGCCTCCAGGCGACCCAGACCCCCGATCTGGCGGTGCGCTGGAACTGCAAGGCGGGCAAGTGCGGTTCGTGCTCGGCGGAGATCAACGGCCGCCCGCGGCTGATGTGCATGACGCGGATGTCGGTGTTCGAGCGCGACGACGTCATCACGGTGACACCGCTGCGGGCCTTTCCCGTGGTGCGGGACCTCGTGACGGACGTCGGCTTCAACTACACCAAGGCCCGCGAGGTCCCGGCCTTCGTGCCGCCCGCCGATCTCGGCCCGGGTGAGTACCGCATGATGCAGGCGGACGTGGACCGCTCCCAGGAGTTCCGCAAGTGCATCGAGTGCTTCCTGTGCCAGGACACCTGCCATGCGGTGCGCGACCACGAGGAGAACAAGGCGGCGTTCGCGGGACCGCGCTTCCTGATGCGGGTCGCGGAGCTGGACATGCATCCGCTGGACGCGGCGGAGGAGAGCGGCCTCGACCGCAAACAGACCGCGCAGGACGAACACGGCCTCGGCTACTGCAACATCACGAAGTGCTGTACGGAGGTGTGCCCCGAGGGCATCAAGATCACGGACAACGCGCTGATTCCGTTGAAGGAGCGGGTGGCTGACCGGAAGTACGATCCGCTGGTCTGGCTGGGGAGCAAGATTCGGCGGCGGGGGGAGCAGTAGAGCCGCGGGTGCCTCGGGCGCCTCGGACGGTGGGTCCTGGGGGAGGCTTGGGGGTAATCCCCCACGCCGAAGACTCGAGATTTCCCCCATGGTCACGGGCGCGGGACGAGATCAGCATTGAGGCATGAACTCATTCCCGGCTGTGCCGCACTCGACTCCACACTCGACTCCACACTCGACACCTCACGCGGTTCCTCAGGCGACACTTCCCGCGGGTTCTCACGCGGCTCCTCACGCGGCTCCTCACGCGGTTTTAGCTCGACGCTCGGTCCTCGGCCTTGCGGCGGCCGGTCTCGCGGCGACGCTCCTCGCCGCCCCGGCCCCCGCGCAGGCCCGGCCCCTGGGCATCGAGGCCAAGCTCCCCGCCCCCACGGGACCACACCGGATCGGCACGGTGTCGACGCGCCTGGTCGACACTTCGCGGCACGACCCGTGGGTGAAGTCCGTGCCGTACCGAGAGCTGATGATCAGCGTCTGGTACCCGACAGCGGAAAAGACGGGGAGGTCGGGCGGCGCTGAACACCGCCCCGCTCCCTATATGACGCCGGGCGCGGCAGAGCGCTGGAACGCGACATCGCCCCACGGCATCCCCAAGGACGCGATCGACTTCGCGGCGATGCGCACCCATGCGAGGGAGGGAGCTCCGGCCGACACGAGCGGGGGCAGGCGGCCGGTCCTTCTGTACGCGTCCGGCGCGAACGACCCCCGCACCTGGGGCACTTCGGCGGTCGAGGAGCTGGCGAGCCACGGCTATGTGGTGGTGACGATCGACCACACCTATGAGGCACCGGGGGTGCAGTTCCCCGACGGCTCGGTCAAGGACGACGCCCCGCTCCTCAAGGCCTTCGATGAGGCGCAGCAGAACGAAGCAGTGCCGGCGCTGCTCAAGAAGGTCCTGGACGTCCGGGTGGCCGACTCCAAGTTCGTCCTTGACCGCCTCGGCTCGCTGCCGCACGGCCTGTCCAAGGTCGTGGACCAGAAGCGCGTGGGCATGTTCGGCCAGTCGGCAGGCGGGATCGCGGCCGCCGAGACGATGTACGAGGACAGCCGGGTCAGGGCAGGCGTGAACATGGACGGCACCCTGGAGAACAACCCCGAGCCGATCGGCACGAATCTGACACCGGTGGCCCAGCACGGCCTGACCCACCCGTTCCTCCTCATGGGCAGCCAGGGCAACGACCGCACTACGGAACCGTCCTGGCGCGAGTTCTGGTCCCACACGACCGGCTGGAAACGGAATCTGACCCTGCGCGGCTCCAGGCACCAGACGTACACGGACCTGTCCGTGCTCCTCCCCCAGGCCGGGGTGGACCGCAAGGTCATCGAGGAGAACATAGGCACGGTCGCTCCGGATCGCGCGGTCGCCGCGGAGCGCGCCTACGTGACGTCGTTCTTCGACCGCTGGCTGCGGGGACAGGATGATCACCTGCTGGATGCTCCTTCGAAGGGGTATCCGGAGGTGGAGTTCGCGGGGTGAGGCGGCGGGCAGTGCCTCCCAATGGAGAGCACGTCCTCGACCAGGGCGTGAGCGCGCCCGCTCTGGCGGCGATTCAGCATCCGAGAGGTGCGCGGCCGGGTCGCTGGGGGCGCCGTCCCGGCAGCCCGGCCGCAGCCACGCGACCGCGGCCACCGACCGCGGCCACCGGTCGCGCACCCCCCAAGACGGTCATACGCTCCCAAATGTGACGCCGCCCTCGCACATAGCCGTGCGGGCGACAGCGGCAGCCGCCGCACTGCTCACGTGGTGCCTGCTGCTCCTGTCCGCCCCCGCGGCACTCGCCGCCCCGGCCGACGACCCGGTCACGCTCTCCCGTGACGGCCAGATCACCGACAAGGTGGGCGCCGTCGGCGACCGCAAAGGCGCCACCGAGCAGGCACTGGACCGGCTCTACGACGACAGCGGCCTCCAGCTCTTCGTCGTCTACGTACGCGACTTCTCCGGACGCGGCGCACAGGACTGGGCGGACACCACCGCCGAACGCAACGGGCTCGGCCTGGACGACGCGCTGCTCGTCGTCGCCACGCACGACCGTCAGTACGCCTACTCCGTAGACGCCGACTCCCGGCTCACCGCGGCTCAGCTCCAGGACGTCGCCGGCACGGCCATCAAGCCCGCCCTGCGTGAGAACGACTGGGCCGGGGCGGCCATCGGCGCCGCGAACGGCTATCGCGCGGTCCTCGCGGGGCAGCCCGTCCCCACCCCGACGCCCACCCCCGGGGACCCCGATCCGGGCGGTGGCGAAAGCGGCGACGACGTGGCCGCCGGTGACCTGGTCCTGCCCATCGTGGTGGTCGGCGGCGCGGGCGTCCTGGCCGCGGTCGCGTACAGCCGCCGCAAACGGCGCGCCAACACGCGCACGACACCTGGCGGAGGAGGCGGCTGGGGCAAAGGGGCGGCAGGCGAGCGGCCGACCCCGCTCCCCGGCCTTGACAAGAAGACCAGGCAGCTCCTTGTGGAGACCGACGACGCGATCCGCACCAGCGCCGAGGAACTCGGCTTCGCCACCGCCCAGTTCGGCGACGAAGCCGTGCGGCCCTTCACGGACGCGCTCGCCTACGCGCGCTCCGAGCTGACGGCGGCCTTCAAGCTGCGCCAGCTCCTCGACGACGCCCATCCGGAGGACGACGCGACCAAGCGGACCATGCTGGAGGAGATCGTCGCGCGCTGCACCGAAGCGGGCCGGCGCCTCGACGCGGAGGCCGCGGGCTTCGACCAGCTGCGCGCCCTCGAACGCGACGCGGCACAGGCCCTGGAACACGCCGAAACGGTGTTCCGGCAGGTCACCGGGCGTACCACCGCCGCGGAGAGCACCCTCAGAACAATCCGCGAGCAGTACGAGCCCGCCGCGTCCGCATCCGTCGTGGGCCATGTGGAGCAGGCCAAGGACCGCCTCCTCTTCGCCACGACGCACCTCAACGAAGCCCGGCAGGCCATCGACGCGGGCGACAACGGCAAGGCCGCCGTCCACCTGCGGGCCGCCGAAGGCGCCGTCGACCAGGCGGGCACCTTCGTGGACGCCGTCGACCGCCTCGCGGACGAGCTCGCGCTCGCCGCGGAGAAGCTTCCCGCCGCGCTCACCGAGACGGAGACCGACCTCGCCGAAGCGCGCGGCCTCCTCGAGGGGACATCGCAGGGGGTTTCCACGGCGGATCTGCACGGCCGTATCGCCCGCGCTCAGGCGGTGGTCGCCGGGGTCCGCAAGAAGACGGCGGCGGGCCCGTACGACCCGATCGACGCCCTGCGCCGGGTCGAGGAGGCCGACGCGGCCCTCGACGAGTCCCTCGCGGGTGCCCGCGAACGCGAGGTCACCGACCGGCGTGCCGTCGCGCTCCTCGGCCAGGCCCTGCTCACCGCGCGCAGCGCCGTAGGAACGGCGGCGGACTTCATCGACACACATCGGGGCGCGGTCGGCAGCGAGGCGAGGACCCGCATCGCCGAGGCCCAGCGCCACCTCTCGGGCGCGGAGTCCGCCCAGGACACCGATGCCGCCGCGGCACTCGCCGAGGCCCAGCAGGCGGACGCACAGGCCCGGCAGGCGCAGCAGCTCGCCGAACACGACGTACGCGGCTACGGCAACCCGTACGGAGGCGGTGGCGGCGGGCGCGGCGGAGGCACCGGCGGCGCCGTCCTCGGCGGCATCATCCTCGGCGAGCTCCTCGGAGGCACGGGCCGCGGGGCGGGCGGTGGAGGCGGTGGCTTCGGAGGCGGTGGCTTCGGAGGCGGCGGGCCCGGGAGCTTCGGTGGCGGGGGGACGCGGGGGCGGATGGGCGGGGGCGGGAGGTTCTGAGCCCGGCGCTTGACGCTGCCCTCGCGGCGACCGTTTCCGTACGTCCCGTAGAGCCCTCGTACTCCTACCGACCCTCATAGAAGGAGCCTGATATGCCCAAGCAGACGATCCTCGGACGCGTTGCCCAGCTGGCCAAGGCCAACATCAACTCGCTCCTCGATCAGGCCGAGGACCCGCAGAAGATGCTGGATCAGCTGATCCGCGAGTACACGAACAACATCCGGGAGGCGGAGGAGGCGGTGGCGACGACCATCGGCAATCTGCGGATGCTCGAACTGGACCACAAGGAGGACCAGGACGCGGCGGCCGAGTGGGGCACCAAGGCGTTCGCCGCCAGCAAGAAGGCGGACGAACTGCGGTCCGGGCAGAGCGCCGCGGAGGCCGACAAGTTCGACACCCTGGCCAAGGTCGCGCTGCAACGGCAGTTGCAGTCCGAGCGGGAGGCCAAGGACGCCGAGCCGACGATCGCCTCGCAGACCGAGGTCGTCGACAAGCTGAAGTCCGGCCTCGACCAGATGAAGGTCAAGCTGACCCAGCTCCAGTCGAAGCGCGATCAACTGGTCGCCCGCGCCAAGACCGCGCAGGCGCAGAACCAGATGATGGACGCCGCTCAGAACATCGATGTCCTCGATCCGACCAGCGAGTTGAGCCGCTTCGAGGACAAGGTGCGCCGCGAGGAGGCCAGGGCGCTCGGCAAGCAGGAGCTCGCCGCGTCCTCCCTGGACGCGCAGTTCGAGCAGTTGGACAGCCTGGGTGACGAGGCGGAGGTCGCGGCACGTCTCGCCGCCTTGAAGGCCACCACGTGAATTCCGCAGCCCACGGAGGCGCTCAGAACAGGCTGAGCAGCGCCTCCGCCGCGTCCATCGGCGCCACCCCGCTGTCCGGCAGCGGCATCTCGAACCACACGGTCTTGCCGCGCGGCGTCCGCCGCGAGCCCCATGCGGCGCTCAGGAGACCGACGAGCTGTAGCCCGCGCCCGCCCTCGTCCGTGTCACGCGCCCGGCGGCGGCGCGGCTGGACGAGGCCCGCGTCCCACACCTCGCACACCAGGGTGCGGTCGAGCAGAAGCCGCAGCCGGATCTCGCCTTCGCCGTACCGCAGGGCATTGGTGACCAGCTCGCTGACCAGCAGTTCGGTCGTGTCGCAGAGGGGTTCCAGGCCCCAGGAGCGCAGCTGCTCGCAGGCCAGTTCGCGGGCCCGGCCGACCGACTTCGGGTCGCGCGGCAGCGTCCAGTCGCCGACGGCCTCGGCGGGCAGACCCTGGATGCGCGCCATGAGCAGCGCGATGTCGTCCTCTCCGTGGTGGGTGTCGAGGGTGTTCAGGACGTGGTCACAGACGTCCTCGAGGGCAGGTGCCGGGTTGTTCAACGCCTGCACGAAGGCGTTCAGGCCCTCGTCGAGCGGGTGGTCGCGGGACTCGACGAGCCCGTCCGTGTAGAGCGCGAGCAGGGCGCCCTCGGGCAGCTCGACCTCGACCTCTTCGAACGGCTCACCGCCGACTCCCAGCGGCATACCGGGCGGCACGTCGAGCATGAGCGGTGATTCGTCGGGCTCGACGAGTACGGGGGGCAGGTGGCCCGCGTTGGCGATCGTGCAGCGGCGTGTGACGGCGTCGTAGACCGCGTAGACGCACGTGGCGAGGTAGACCTCAGAAAGGTCCGTCTCGCTGCCCGCACGCGTCTGACGGGCCGCCCTGGTGGCCTGCTGGGTGCCTGAGGGGTCGCCGAGGCCGCGGGCGATCTCGTCGAGCGCCGAGAGCACCTCGGCGGGCTCCAGGTCCAGGAGCGCCAAGGTGCGTACGGCGGTGCGCAGTTCGCCCATGGCGACGGCGGCGCGCAGACCGCGCCCCATGACGTCGCCGACGACCAGGGCGGTGCGATGGCCAGGAAGTTCGATGACGTCGAACCAGTCGCCGCCGACTTCGGTGGCCGCGTTGCCCGGGAGATAGCGGCAGGCGATGTCGAGGCCGGACGCCTCGGGGTCACCGGGCGGCAGCAAGGAGCGTTGCAGAATCAGCGCGCGTTCGTGTTCGCGGCGGTAGAGGCGGGCGTTGTCGATACAGACGGCCGCGCGGGCGGCCAGTTCGACGGCGAGGGAGCGATCGCGCTCTCCGAAGGGTTCGCTTCCCTTCGTGCGGGAGAACTGGGCGAGGCCGACGACGGTGTCGTGGGCGACCATCGGCACGGCGAGCGTCGACTGGATGAGCCCGCCGGTGAGCCGGCTCGCGGAGCCGTCGTCGGAGGCGGAGAGGAGCCGTGGCCGTGCGGTGCGCAGGGCGTCGGCGCAGGGCGAGGTGAAGGCGAAACGGTGCACGGCACCCACGTCCACGGGGGCCGTGCCCACCGGGAAGGGCGCGTCGGCGACGGCGCTCGCGAAGGCGACGCGGCGCAGCTCGGCGCTTCCGTCGGCGAGGCCCGGAGGCGTCTCGTCGCCGTCGAGCAGGCCCTGATAGAGGTCTACGGAGGCGAGGTCGCAGAAGCCGGGGACGGTGACGTCGAGCAGTTCACGCGCGGTCGTCTCCAGGTCGAGGGAGTTGCCGATGCGGGCGCCCGCATCATTGAGCAGGGCGAGGTTGCGGCGTGCGTGGGCGGCCTCGCGGGCGGCGGCGTGCCGCCGGGTGACGTCGGTGCCGAGGCCGGCGATGCCTATGGGGCGGCCGGAACCGCTGTGCACGCGGTAGAGGTTGATCGACCAGTGGCGGCGGTCGTTGCTGCCCGGGGCAGGGCCGACTATCTGCATGTCGGTGACGGAATCGCCGGTCTCCAGGACGCGCTTGAGTGCGGCGGCCATGCGGTCGGCCTCGTGCCGGGGCAGATAGTCGTGGACGGTGCGTCCGCGGTGTTCCTCGACGCCGCCCCCGAAGACGGCCGCGAAGCGGCGGTTGGCGCGCTGCACCTTCAGGTCCGTACCGAACAGCAGGAAGCCGAAGGGAGATTGGCCGAAAATTGCCTGCGAAGCGGCGAGGTCCGTCTCGATCTGCCGGAGCGCCCGTACGTCGACGACGATGCAGACGGCAGCCTGTTCGCCGCCCTCCGTCTCGGTCGGCATCACATAGACCTCGGCGATGCCTTCGGAGCCCGCGAAGGACCCCGCTTCGGGCCCGTCGGGCTGCGCGGGCGCCCGGAAGGGAACGGACCCGGTCCACTCCCTGCCGTCCAGGATCTCCGCCATCTTGCGATGCCCGCTGCTGCGCAGCTCGGGCGGGACGAAGGCCTCGATGGGGTCCCTGCCCACGGCGTCGCCGGCGGCCACGCCGAACAGCCGCTCGGCACGCAGGCTCCACTGGTCGATCAGGCCGTCGGGGCCGATCGAGAACGAGGCCACCTTGATGTAGTCGTAGATCGAACCGGGCGGACTGCTCTGCCACATCACGTCATCCGCAGCTTCGCCCCCGGCGTCGTCCGACGGCACGTCCCGCTCCGTCCGCTCCGTCGACTTCGCTGGTATCTCGCTCACGCGAACCGTCCCCTCCAGCTCACCACGTCCGGCACCGGTCACCGGATGCGGCTGCCCGCAGTATCCAGCACTACGGCGCCAGGCCACACGGCGTTCACGATCACAGCACGGACTCAACTCTTTTTGGCCCGTGACTGCCTTGTGTCTGTCCTACGCTGCCAGTCTTCTAACCCGGTAGCACCAGCTCGAACCACACCGTCTTCCCCGTCTTCCCCGTCCTGCCCTGCCGTGTCCCCCAGCGCCGCGATGTGCGGGCCACCAACTGGATACCCCTGCCCCCCTCGTCATCAGGCGCCGCCTCACGTTCCCGGGGCGGGTCGGGCAGCGGGTCGGAGACCTCCACGAGGAGGGTGCCCAGGGGTCCTGCGGGGCGTACCAGACGGACTCCGATGGGGCCCGAAGCGTGCCGCAGGGAGTTGGTCACCAGCTCGCTCACGAGGAGGACGGTGACGTCTCCGAGGGGGGTGAGACCCCAGGTGGCGAGCTGTTTGCGGACGACAGCGCGGGCCGTACGCACGGCGCTCGGATCAGCGGGGAAATCCCACTCGGCGCAGTCGCCTTCGATGTCGGTCACGCCGATCACGTCCAGACCAGCAACAGCGGACCCTTGTCCGGTTTCATGGGGTTAATGGGCACATACCCGATATCCCGCCAGAACTACCGTTTACCAGGGCGCACTGTGGCGCGAACGGCGTAGCCAGGGCTCAAGTGCAGGCAGACACGGCCTCACACGCTCCCTCGACCAGCGGCACTCGATCGACCAGCTCGCGACCGGCTGTCTAGCGGCACGCGATCGCGGCCGCCACAGCGGGGACGTCCGCGTCCAGCCAGTCCACCGACCAGACCTCGTCCGGCGCCAGCCACCGCAGCTCGTCGTGGTCCTCCAGGGGCTCAGGGACACCCGAGAGGAGTTTCGCCACCCACACCCACAGGACGTAGCCCGGCTTGAGCGACCACTCTCCGGGGACCCTCGCCACCGGCTCGGCGGCCACACCCAGCTCTTCGCGCAGCTCCCGCACGAGGGCTTCCTCGGGGTGCTCGCCCGGCTCGGTCTTCCCGCCGGGCAATTCCCAGCGGCCCGCGAGCTCAGGGGGTGCGCTGCGCCGCGCGGCCAACAGGCGCCCGTCGTCGTACAGGGCGGCACCCACCACGATCCGATCCGTCATGCGCCGGAGCCTAGGCGGTCAGTGGGCGGTCAGTGCGCGCTGCCGTTCTGGATCAGCCGCTCCACCCAGTACAGCTGCTTGTGCCCGCGGTCGTCGAGGCTGTCGGCGATCTTCTCGGCCTCGGCCTTCGTCGCGTACCTGCCCACCCTGTAGCGGTTGCCGTTGTCATCCTGACGTATGACGAGCCAGGGCAGTACGACCGTTCCGTCATTCATCGCGCCCCTCCGCTCGCCGCCCCCGGCGCGCGCCACGCCTCGATCAGTAAGGAAACCGCAATCCGCATATGCCCGAGCCTACGCCCGACCTTCACTCAGCGGATACGACTTTGCACAAAGAGATACGCAATCGGCCAACGCCGAGGGGGCGCATCGTGTCGGATGCGCCCCCTGTTGACACCGGCACGGCCGATGCGGCCGCACCGGCCTGTGCGGGCCCCTGTCAGTCGGCACGCACCGTCGGCGTCGGCATGAGCACCGGCTCACTCGACGGCGACGTACGGCAGACATCCCCGCACTCCGCGTCCAACGAGCAGCACAGGGAGCAGATCGGACCCGACTGGACCGGGCAGTCCGCGATGTCCGGCAGTTCGTACGCCGTCTCGCAGACACCGCACGCGTGCGTGGCCGTCACGTCGGGCACGTCGACATGCGGGCCGTTCACCGGGTTCGGCCGCGCCAGGTAGTACTTGCCCTTCGTCGCCCAGGCGATCAACGGGCAGAGGACGACGGCGAGTCCGGCCGCGATGAACGTCGAGAAGGCTTCCGCGTACTCTCCGAAGAGGCCGAAGAACGCCAGGATCGACACCACAGAGGCGATCACCATCGAGCCGAAGCCCGCCGGGTTCACCGCGTACAGATAGGCCCTCTTGAACTCGATGTAGGGCGGGCTCCAGCCCATCCTCTTGTTGATGACGAGGTCGGCGGCGACCGCCACGATCCACGCGATGCCCACGTTCGAGTAGAAGCCGAGCAGCTTGTTCAGGGCCGCGAACATGTTCATCTCCATCAGCGTCAGCGCGATGGCGAGATTGAGGAAGATGTACCAGACCCGGCCCGGGTGCTTGTGCGTGATGCGGGAGAAGAAATTCGACCAGGACAGCGAACCGCTGTAGGCGTTGGTCACGTTGATCTTGATCTGGGAGACGATCACGAACAGGGCCGCCGCGGGCAGTGCGAAGGAACCGAGCCAGGGCCTGAGGGCCTCAAGCTGCGGGGCTATCGGCTCCAGGGCGTGCGTCTTGCCGACGGCTTCCAGGGCCACGAACGCCAGGAACGCGCCGCCGAGCTGCTTGGCCGCGCCGATGATGACCCAGCCGGGGCCCGCCGCGAGAACGGCCAGATTCCAACGCCGCCTGTTCTGCTCGGTCTTGGCGGGCATGAAGCGCAGATAGTCCGCCTGCTCGCCGATCTGGGCGATGAGGGAGAGCGCGACTCCCGTGCCGAGCCCGAAGGAGAGCCAGGAGAAGGCGCTGCCCGAGCCCTCGGTGCCGCCGAAGGAGCCGAAGGCGCCCCACGCGTCCGGGGCCTCGAAAGCGAGCACTACGAAGGGCAGCACCATGCCGATGAGCCAGATCGGCTGCGTCCAGGCCTGCACCTTGGCCAGGGCACCCATGCCGCGGAAGACGATCGGGATCACGATCAGCGTCGTGATCAAGTAGCCGAGTTCCACCGGGAGTCCGACGGCCTGGTGCATGGCCTGGGCCATGATCGAGCCTTCGAGCGCGAAGAAGATGAAGGTGAACGAGGCGTAGATGAGCGAGGTCAGCGTCGAACCGAAGTAGCCGAAGCCCGCGCCCCGGGTCACCAGATCCATGTCGAGGCCGTACTTGGCGCAGGCCCGTGCGATCGGGATGCCGGTGACGAAGATGATCGTCGCGGCGCACAGGATCGAGGCGAGTCCGCTGGTGAAGCCGTATGTGAAGACGATGGACGCGCCGATCGCGAAGTCCGCGAGATAGGCGATGCCGCCGAGCGCCGTCGACGCCACCATCGTCGGCGACCAGCGCCTGAACGAGTGCGGCGCATAGCGCAGCGAGTAGTCCTCACGGCTCTCGTCGGCCGCCATCTTGGCGTAACTGCGCTGGGGCGGCGAGCCGGCGGCGGTGCCGGTGTCGCGGGTGGCCGTGTCCGTCATGAGGGTTCCTGTCGTCCGACCGGATTGCGGGTACGGGCGATGAAGTTAGGAGCCGTGCATGACAAATTGTTGCGGGGCGTGATTGCCCCGGCGTTACGGAAGCCGGGCGTGCGTTAACTCGCGATCACAACGGGCGGACGGTCCCGTCCGGATTCCGGCGTACGCCGGAGCGCTCGGCGATGTCACCTGCGGGCGGTATGCGATCCGGTCGTTCACCGGGAGGTCGTATTCACCGGAAGGTCGTAGTCACCGGGAGGTCGTAGTCGTACGCAACGAGGCGACCCCCCTCGCAGTGGCGCGACGGTCCGGTCACCTCACCGGCAAGTGGTACGCCACCCGATACCGGTCCGCGGGCACGACGACGTCGGCCGTCTCGACCGGCTTGCCCGACGCGAAGTACGTCCGCTGCACGACGATCACCACATGCCCTGGGACACCGCCGAGCGACATGAGCTCCTCCGCGAGCCCCGGGCGCGCACCGACCTCCTCCGCGACGTTGTCCACGACCACGTCGATGGCCGCCATGCGCTCGACCACTCCGCAGCCGCCGAGCGGGCCCTCCTCCGGGAGCATCACGGGGGTGCGTCCCGTGACCGAGAGGGGCTCCCAGGAGGTGGAGAGCATCATCGCCTCGCCCGCGTCCCGGTAGACGTACCTGGTGCACATCACGCGGTCGCCCGCGCGGATGCCGAGACGCTCGGCGATCGTGCTGCTCGCCTCCGCCTGTTCGCTGCGGGACTCCCAGGTGCCGCGCGCGCCGTCCGCCGCCTGCTCCTGGCGGAAGGGCGTCGAGCCGCCGGAGGCGCGATAGCCGGTGCGGGCGACGCGGCGGGGCACCGGTCGCTCGCGCACATACGTGCCGGATCCGGAACGCCCCTCGACCAGACCCTCGGCCATCAGGATCTTGCGGGCCTCCAGGGCGACCGTGTCCGACACCCCGTACTCCTCGCGGATTCTGGCCTGCGAGGGGAGACGCGTGTGCGGCGGCAGAGAGCCGTCGACGATCTTCTTGCGGAGATCACCCGCGACGCGCAGATACGCCGGCTGCTCACCGAAAGTCACTGGCCACTCCCATCAGGTTGACAGACAGCAACAGCCTGGCAACCGTGGGTTGTTGGCCGCAACCCAAGGCCAGAGAATCACCCGAAGTGATGATTTCTGAGTGTGCAGGTCTTTACGCATGGCGTTTCCGGAGCTATAGCGTCAGGCGTCAGATTCACTCCGGATGGCGAGGAAGCGCGAGATCGCCGCTCGCGCGATCTGGCTCCCCCAGCCGCCCCAGTTCACATCGAAGCAGTGGTCCGCCCAGGGCAGTTCGACATACGTCGCCGGAGCCCCGGCCGAGTCGAGCCGCCGCGCCAGCTCCCGCGCTTGCGCCACCGGCACCGCGCGGTCCGCACTGCCGTGCAGCAGGAGCGTGGGCGGCACATCCGTCCGTACGAGCTTCGCGGGCGAGCCGAGGCGGTAGCGGGCGGACGCGGACTTCGCCGAACCGCCCATCAGGCCCGGGATCATGGGGTCGCCGCGCAGCGCGGTCCCGGCGATGAGGCGCCGCATGTCGGTCGGCCCGTAGAGGGAGATCACCCCGGCGACCGAGCTGTCACGCACCGCACAGGAGGACGGCACGCGGTCGTCACCCTCCGTGTAGGCGGCCGAGAGGGCGAGATTGCCACCCGCCGAACTCCCCGCCAGGACGAGGCGGCCGGGATCAATGCCGTACGCGCGCGCGTGGCGCCGCACCCAGCCCACGGCGCACTTCACGTCGCCGATCTGTTCGAGCTGGGTCACCCGGGGCGCGAGCCGGTAGTCGATGTCGAAGACCGACCAGCCGCGCGCGTTGAACCAGCGGTTCCACTCGGGGGTCTGGCTGCGGTGACCCTTGTTCCAGCCTCCCCCGTGCACCCACACCACGGCCGGATGCCGCGTCCCGGCACGCTTCGGCAGGGTCCAGAGGTCCAGCTTGCCGCGCCGCCCTCCGGTGCGCGCGTAGCGGCGGGTGCGGTCCCGGTCTGGGGCCTTGGCGTAATTGACGCCTTCGAAGTAGGCGGTGGGGGCCAGGGGTTGCCCGTATTCCTCGGCGGTGCGGTACGCGGCGGCGTACGGCATGACTCCGTAGACGAGCGCGGCGAACGCGCTGAGCACGGCGCATCCGGCGCACCAGGGGTGGCGCCGCCCCGCCAGCGCACCGGCGACCAGGCCGACGGCCGCGGGCAGGACGAGGACGAGCCCCCAGGAGGTGACCGCCGCCGCGACGAGCACCAGGAGCGGGATGCGGGGCAGCGGGGCGGCGACGAGCACGACGAGCACGGCGTTCAGGAGGGCGACGGTGACGAGGAGCCCGCGGGAGAGGTGCGTGACGCACGAAACCCTGGGCCTGTTCGGGCTGTTGCGGCTGCCCCTTCGGGGAGAGTCCGGCGCCGCGGACCCGGGAGTGCGCTGGGCCGCGATCGTCGGCGTCATGACGGACGTCACGCCGAAGAACTATCACAGAAGCGGACAAAAGGCCCTTAGGGTGAGCGGCCCCGCGGCGACCCGCCCGTTCGTCACACCGCCGCCGCGCCACCCCCGGGGTTCGCGTCGGAAGGCGAAGTGGGAGGTGAAGTGGGAGGTGAAGTGGTCGCAAGGCCCAGCGATTTGCGAGCCGCGGCCTCGCGCTTGCCGCCGATGTGCTGCCGCGCCGCTGTGTAGTGATCGGTGAAGGTGTCGGCGTCCTTGGCCGTGGACGCCTTCTCCCAGTGCTCGCGGTTCCGCTCGATGGCTCCGATGAGGGCGGTGACACCGGCGTCCGCCTTCGTGGGCCAGTCATGCGCGCGCAGCAGCCGCGCCTGCTCGGCCAGGCCCTTGTCGACGCGGCCGGCCCACTCCTTGTGGCCCGGCAGGTCGTCCTCGGGCCTCTCCGCGCCGGGCTCGGTCCCGTAGGCGTCGTAGAGGGCCTTGTCGGCCTCCAGGTAGGCGAGCTGGTCGGCGTCGAGGTTCGTCGCGTCGCGGCGCATCGAGCCCTTCAGGGTGCGCTTCTCCTCCCCGTCGCCGAAGAGGCAGGTGATGTGCCGGTCCCCTCGGCCCCAGGTGTCCCGGTCCGGCACGAAGTAGTTGATGTCGGTGTCGCCCCAGTCGGTCCATGTGTCGAGCACATAAGCGGCCTGCCGGTCGACGCACTTCTTCTCGGCGAGGGACGTGAGCTCGGCGTCGCCCGGGTAACTGTCGTAGTGCACCGGGAACGAGGCGAAGACCTCCCCGTCGTGCCGCGAGGAGCAGGGCACCTCGTCGATCTGGTAGGCGTACCGCGCACCTTCGAGCTTGCTGTCGGGGACGTTGAAGCACTCCCCCGTGCCGATGGGGAACCCGGAGCTGTTCCGGGAGTCCCGCGCGGCCTCCTTGAAGCCGTCCATGAAGTCACGCGCGCCCCCGGTGACGACGGCGAGCACAAGGAGCACGATGCCGACGACGGAAAGGATGCTGCCCGCGATCGCGAGCCCCTTACCGCGCTCACCCTTCTTCGAGATCTGCGCGAGCGCGAAGAGGCCGAGGATCAGACCGACGGCGGGCACGAAGCAGAGGATGCCGAGGACGAGCGAGGCGATCGCGAAGCCGTTGACCGGCGGGCGGGAGTACGGGGAGTACGCGCCGGGCCACCGCTGGTACGGGACCTGGGGGCCGCCCTGGTACGGAGGCTGCACAGGCGGTCCGTACGGGCCCTGCCCGTACGGCTGCTGAGGGTGGCCACCGAGGTCGGGCGGCGGGGGTATGTCCACGGGTGCCGTGCTCCTGATGGGGATGGGTCGGTCGATGCGGGGCGGGACGGGACTTCGCATCGTATGTGGAGCACGGACAGTGGACGCGACGCAAGGCAGGCGTCCGGCAAGGACATGCGTCCAGCAAGGCACGCACCCGGTAAACGACCGCCACGCACCGCCATGACGCGTCGACCCCAATTGCCCGAACTAGCCTGCCCACATGACAGCTTTGCCGGATTGTTTCTGCCCCGCCGACGGAACCCGCGTCCCCGCGGGCACGCTCGCCTGGTGCTGCCCCGTCTGCCGCGGCCCGCTCGACCTGGACTTCTCCCCCAATCCCGCCCCGCTGAAATCCCTTGCCGGCAGGGTCAACTCGCTGTGGCGGTACGCGGAGTCCCTGCCGCTCCCCGTCCCCGCGTTCTCACTCGGTGAGGGCCGCACCCCACTCGTACCGCTGGACGGCTCGATCTCGGCCAAGCTCGACTTCCTGATGCCGACACTCTCCTTCAAGGACCGCGGCGCGGTCATGCTGGCCGCGCTCGCGCAGCGGCTCGCCCCGGAGCGGGTGATCGCCGACAGCAGCGGCAACGCGGGCACCGCGGTCGCCGCGTACTGCGCGCGGGCCGGGCTCCCCTGCACCGTCTACGTCCCGGAGGGCACGTCCCCGAAGAAGCTGGAGCAGATCGCCGCGCACGGTGCGCGGCTCGAAGTCGTCCCGGGTGACCGCGAGGAGACGGCACGGACGACGCGCGACGCGGCCGACAAACCCGGCACGTTCTACGCCTCGCACGTCCACAATCCGTACTTCCTCCAGGGCACCAAGACGTACGTCCATGAGCTGTGGGAGGACCTGGGCGGCCGGCTGCCGGACGCGCTCGTCGTGCCGGTGGGCAACGGCACGCTGCTGCTCGGCGCGGCCCTCGCGGTGCGGGAGCTGCACGCGGCGGGGCTGATCGCGAAGGCGCCCACGCTGTACGCCGTACAGGCCGCCGCGGTCGCCCCGCTGGCCGACGCGTGGCGAGCGGGCGCCGACGAGCCCCTGGGCACCACCCCGACGGCACCCACACTCGCCGAGGGCATCGCGATCCCGCGACCGCCCCGCGCCCGGCAGATCCTCCGCGCGGTACGCGGATCCGGCGGCGCCTTCCTGACGGTGACGGAGGAGCAGATCCGGGTGGCCCAACTGGATCTGGCGGGCCGGGGGTTGTACGTCGAAGCGACCGGAGTCGCGTGCTGGGCGGCCGTACGGGACGGAGCACTCGGCGAGCGCACGGCCGTGGTGCCGCTGTGCGGGGCAGGCCTGAAATCCGGACTCGCGAGCATCTGAGATCCCGACTCGTGAGCGTCTGAGAACCGGACTCGTGAGCGTCTGAGAACCGGACTCGCGAGCTTCTGAATACCGGGTCAGCGACTGGCCCGAGTCGAGTCGAGCAGGGTGGCGCACCGGCCGAGCAGTCCGACAAGCGCCGCCCGCTCCTCCTCGGTGAACTCGGCCGCCAGCGCCCGCTCGACGCGCACCGCCGCCCCGTCCGCCTCATCCATGACGGCCTCGCCGTGCTTCGTGAGCCGGGTCTCCAGGACGTTGCGGTGCCACTCGTGCGGGGTGCGCACGATGAGGTCGCGCTCCTGGAGGTTCTTCAGGACCGTGTTCATGGTGGGCGGCGTGACCCCGCAAAGACGGGCGAGTGCGGCGGCAGAGATGCCCGGCTTCTCACTGAGGTGGAGCAGCGCCGCGTACTGGGGGACGGTCAGGCCCGCCGGTTTCAGCGCGGCGTGCTTGGCCGCGCCGAGGGCCCGCTCGGCGCGCTTGATGTGGGAGCCGATGCGCTCGGACGCGGGCAGGGTCGTCATCTCCGCATCGTAACGGCCATACGTAAAGCAATGCCTCACATAGAGATTCGAACATTGACGAACATTAGAGCTCTAACTTAGCTTCGCACTCATGCCTTCTGTGAAGCAGTACCGCAGCCCTTCTGTGAAGCAGTACCGCAGCTCCTTGGCCGTCGCCGCGATCCTGGCCGCCCTTGCCGCGGCCCCGCTCACACCGACGGCCACAGCACAGGCCAAGGACTCACGCATCTCCACGGCCCATGAGCTCCCCGGCGACCGCGCCTACCCCGAGGGCATCGCCGCCGACCCCCGCACCGGCGACCTCTACATCGGCTCGTACACCACGGGCGCCATCTGCAAGGCCACGCCGGGCCGCCGCGAGGCCAAGGTCTTCCTGCCCTCCGGAACCGACGGCCGTACGACCGCCAACGGCCTGAAGGCGGACCGTTCGGGGCGGCTGTGGGTGACGGACTCGACGGCCGGGGTCGCGGTCTACGACCTCCGCAGCCGCACCCTCATCGCCCGGTTCGACGTGCCGGGCACACCGAGCAGCGACCCCCGCATGGTCAACGACGTGACCATCGCGGCGGACGGCACCGCCTATCTGACCGACAGCGCCCGCCCCGTCGTCTACCGCGTCACACCCGGGCAGTTGAAGCAGGCCGCCGAGCACGGCGGGCGCGGCGTACTCACCGCGCGCTTCGACGTGCAGGGCGGCCCTGAATCCCGTCCGTCCGCCCCTCTCACCCTCAACGGCATCGTGGCCGACGCATCGGGCCGCCAGCTGTTCACCGTCGACATGACGGGCGGCGGCCTCTACCGGATCGACACCGCGTCCGGCGCGGTGAGCGAAGTCGCCCTGCACGGTGGTGACCTGGTCGACGGCGACGGCCTTGAACTGCGCGGCAGCACCCTGTGGGTCGCGCACAACCGTTCCAACAGCATCAGCCGCTGGCGTCTGGCGGACGACGGAGCCTCGGCCCGCGAAGAGCGCCGCGTCACCGACGACGCGCTCCAGATCCCGACCACCCTGGTCCGCTCGCACGGGCACACGCTCGTGGTCCGCTCACAGTTCGACAAGGGCGGCCCGATGGGACCGGGAACACCGGTAACTCCCTTCACCGTGGCGGTGGTTGACGGGATCTGAGGCACACGGATGGCCGGAGGCCTGCCCTGAGCCCAGCTGTGGCCGTACGCTTGTCGGAACCATCGATACGAGGGTGCCGCACCACGATTCACGAGTGCTGACTGCTCGTGGCGATCGGGAGGTCACGGGGGTGGAAGGGCGCAGCCCGGCGAGGGTTCGCAACGAGTTGGTCGCCGACATCGTCGACGTACTGCAGGAATCGAGCACGGTGCGGCAGGAGAACAGCGCCGAGCTATGGGTGCGCATGTTGAGCGACGAGCTGGCCTCGCCCGTGGAACCCATGCGGAACGCGGCGTTACGACCCTGGCTGCTGAGCCTGGTGGAACGCTGTGCGGAGGTCCCTGACGGGCTGCCGTGTCTGGTGCGCTGCCTGAAGTATCTGGAACAGCAGTCTTCCGCCATTCTGTCGCTGCTGCGTCTGGTGGACGAATGGGAGGCCGTGGACTTCTTCGACGGCGCCGACCTGCACACCTTGCGGCCGGTCCTGCGGGACATGCGCTCGTCCGCCGAACTCGCCACGCTCGCGCGGCGGGCGAGCCGGTCACGCACACAGGAGTTGCCCGCGTGGTGCGACACGGGATGGGCAGTCTTCCTACGACTGGCCGGCGGCAATTCCGCCGCCAAGGAACTCCCTGTGAGCATGGCGTTCCTGGCCCTGGCCGCCGATCGGCTCGTGGAGGACGGACAGATGGAGGCAGCGGAGGATCTGCGTCGCTGGAACCGTCAGCAGTCCAGGGCGTGGAGCCTTGAGGACAAGATGACCGACTGGCAGCGCAGCGGCATCGTGCAGCAGGCTCCGCCGCCCATGGTGCCCGCCTATCTGATGATCCAGTTCGAGCCCGACGGAGTGGATCCCGACCGCTATTTCCTCTCCCACTGGCGGCAGTCCGACGCCGAGGGCTGGCATCCCGTACCGGGCGAGACCCTGCATCTGCACCGCGACGAGCTGCCCGCCGAGGTCGAAGTCCTCATCGAGCAGACCGAGGAGCGATGGGCGGATCTGAGACAACCGGTCGTCCTGGAGTTCATCCTTCCGTGGGAATTACTCGGGGAGCCGGTGGAGTGGTGGCACAAGGAGTCCTCCTCCCCGTCGCCGACCCCGCTGGTGATGGACTACGCAGTGCTCGTCCGCAGTTTCGAGCGCCTGCGCAAGGCCGCCTGGCACCGGCCGTGGCACAAGAAATGGCGCCAGCTCAAGGAGCAGCCCGCCGACAGCCACTCGTACTTCAACCCTCCCGGCCAGTCGCACTTCCACCTGGAGCGTGAGCTGAAGGAGGACGACCAGGCGGTCTGTCTGGTGCTGAGCCAGCCACCGGGCACCGACTCCCCGGGCAGTCACCACGAGTTCATGGCAGGCCTGCGGGCCGGCGTGCCCGCGATGATCTGGCACCGGGGTGACTGCGGGGACCCGGCCTTCAAGGAAGCGGTCGCCGAGATGGTCCAGGACAGAGGCCTCGCCGGCCTGGTGACGCGCGCCGGAAATTGGCGCAAGGAGGCTCTGGCGCTGGGCCCCGAAGGCTGGGACAACCACGTGGGACGCCATCTCGCGATCCTGCTCGACGATCCGGAACGCAGACCCGGGCCGCCCGGCCCCGACCGTGCGCCGGTGACGAGTTGAACGGGCTCGCCGGCCACCTGTCCGTGAACCTCCCGCACTCGGCGAGAGGGGGTGCCGCGCCGTGAACAAGCCGGCCTCCGCTGCCCCACGGCTGTTCCCTGCCCCGCAGCTGTTCCCTGCCCCACGGCTGTTCCCTGCCCAAGGCCCGACGATTCCTGTGCGCCCCGGCACATGCCGCCGTACACCCTTGCTTGCGCAGCGTGCGCACTGCCACGCTTCGCGTGTGGATGTCACGCACGCCCGAGCTCTGCGGGACTCCGCACAACTGTCAGTGCCACCTCTACGCCTTGAGGGCGCATATGCGTGACGACGGAGGGCAGCGGCAGGGACCGGCTACGCGGGCACGTCGTGAGGCCGCGTCCGTACTCGGCAGGCTCGGACGCGCGAGGCCGGGCCAGTCGGACGGACAGGAACACGCCGAAGCGGTCGTCGTCATCGACAGCCACGTGACCATGAAGGTGTGGGACCAGGCGGTCGCCGACCTGGTCGGCGGCCTCGACCGCGAAGGGGACTTCGCCCGCGTACGCGTGGTGCGCCTGCGCGGCACGGACGAGACCGACCCCGCACGCCTCAGGCCGGGCGAACCGCTCGGCGGCGCGGGGGACATGCGCCGGGTGATCCTCGTACTGACCGACGGGCTCGGGGCCGGCTGGCGCTCCGGCGCGGTCATGCCCCTGCTGCGCGCCTGGGGGCGCGGCTGCCCGGTCGCCGTGGTGCACGTGCTGCCCCAGCAACTGTGGTTCCGCACGGGCCTGGACGTCTGCCGCGTCAGGCTGCGCGCCGCCCACGCCTGGGCGGCCAACGGCGAGCTCGACTGGGAACTGCGCGAGGCCCCGGTGGAATCGCGCGATCCGGACGAGCCCGAGGTCGAGGGGGACACGGTCCTCGTGCCGGTCCTCGCGCTGACCAACCGCTGGGCCGAGGCCTGGACCCGGCTCGTCATGGGACCGGAACCACAATGGCTTGAAATGTCGGCCGTCCGGGCGCGGGAGTGGAAGCGCAGGCCCGACGCCGCGCGCGCCCTGCCCTGGACGAACGACGTTCCCGACCCCCTCAGCACGGTGCCCGCGTCGGAGCGCGTGTCCGACTTCCGGGCAGGCGCGTCACCCACGGCCTTCATCCTCGCCACCCGCCTGGCCGCCGTCCCGCTGAGCCTTCCCCTCATCCGCAGAGTCCTGGAGACCACTCCCGGAGCAGGCCCGGTGCACGCATCGGAGCTGCTCATGAGCGGCCTCGTCCGGCCCAGTGGGGCGCAGGGCGACGAAGTGACGGATGTGGCGTTCTCGTTCGCTCCCAACATCCGTGAGGAACTGCTCGCCCTGGGCCGCCGCAGCGACACCGCACGGATACTGCACGACGTACGCACCGTCCTGGCCGGGGACGGAACGGGGACCGCCTCGCTGCTCCCCTCCCCCGCCGAACCCCTGGACACCCTGGCCATGCCCCGGGTGAACAGTCGCAACATCGGTTTCCTCCGTGTGGAACTCGCCGCGCTGAGAGCACTCTCCGGCCGTTTCATGCAGCGCGCCGCCCTGCTGGCAGGGGTACTTGGCTGGCACGATCGTCGCTACGCAGTCAGCCTGGAGAAAAGCGGTGGAACCCCCGTCTCTCGGCCCGATCCTGAAGGAGCATCGGTGATGTCGACTACGCCCCAGCAAACGGTGGAGGGGGACCGCACATCACAGCCGCGCGTCTGGGGAAACCTCCCGCCCCGCAACCCCAACTTCACCGGCCGCGCCGAGCTGCTCGAACAGCTCGGCGAGCGGCTGCGGGAAGGCACGACCACGGTCCTGCCCGAGGCCATCCACGGCATGGGCGGCGTGGGCAAGACCCAGCTGGCCATCGAGTACGCGTATCGCCATCAGGGTGAGTACGACATCGTTTGGTGGATCCCCTCCGAACGTCCTGGCCAGATCGGTCAGGCCCTGGTGGAACTGGCCGGGCGCCTGGGCATCGAGACCAGCACCGAAGCCAACATCGCGGGACCCGCGGTGCGTGAGGCGCTGCGCGAGGGCCGTCCGTTCTCGCGCTGGCTGCTGATCTTCGACAACGCCGACAATCCCGAGCAGGTACGCCATTACTTCCCCACCGGGGGCAACGGCACGATCCTGGTCACCTCCCGCAACAGGCGGTGGGGCCTGGTCGGCGGATCCCTCGAAGTGGACGTCTTCACCCGCGAGGAGAGCAAGGAACTCCTGCGCCACTCCGGGCCGCCCCTCCAGGAGGACGAGGCCGACCAGCTGGCCGAGGCCCTCGGAGACCTGCCGCTCGCCCTGGAGCAGGCCGCCGCGTGGCGCGCGGAGACGGGGATGCCCGCGTCCGAGTATCTGCGGCTCTTCGAGAACAAGCGCACGGAGCTCCTCGAGACGTCTCCGCCCCCGGACTACCAACTGCCGGTCGCGGCCGCCTGGAACGTGTCCCTGGACCACCTGGAGACCCGCAGCCCCTCGGCCCTGCGCCTGTTGCAGCTCTGCTCGTACTTCGCCCCGGACCCGATCTCGCGGTCCATCTTCTCCGGCCTCGGGAACAGCAGCATCTTCCCCGAGCTCGACGCGACACTGAACGACCCGATGCGGCTCGCGCGCGCCATAAGGGAAGTGAACCGTTACTCCTTGGCCCGCATCGATCACCGTACGAACTCCATCGAGATGCACCGCCTCGTCCAGCTCGTCCTGAACAACCGCATGTCCCCGGAGGAACAGTCCCGTATGCGCCACGGCGCCCACACCCTGCTGGCCGCCGCCGACCCGAAGGCACCCACCTCAGCGGCGAACTGGCCCCGATACGCGGAGCTGTACGGCCACGTCATCGCGTCGGACGCCATCAAGTCCGACCAGCCCTGGGTGCGCCAGCTGGTCATGAACGTCGCCAGGTACCTCTACTTCTGGGGCGACCACGAGGTGTCGCTCGACTTCTCCGAGCAGGCCTGGGAGACCTGGCAGACCGTCTTCGGCGAGGAGGACCAGCAGACGCTCCTGATGGGGCAGTGGCTCTGCTACATCTACTGGGTCCTCGGCCGCCACAGCGAAGCCATCACCCTGGTGACGGAGCTGAAGGCGATCTACGAGCGCACGGCCCCCGAGGGCCGCGAGGACATCCGCGAGGACGCACTCGCCGCGATCGGCCTCGAAGCCGCCGTACGCCGTGTGGAGGGCGAGTTCGCCGTCGGCGCCCAGCTGGACGCCACGGTGTACGAGCGGGCACGCAGGGCCTTCGGCGAAGAGGACCCGACAACCCTGGACGCCGCCCACAACCTGGGCACGAGCCTGCGCCAGGCCGGTGACTTCCGCCAGGCACTCGAACTCGACGAGCACACGCTCGCGCTGCGGCTGCGCGTCCTCGGCCAGGACCACCAGAAGACCCTGATGACGGAGAACAACGTCGCCATCGACGTCCGCGAGACGGGCGACTATGTGGGAGCCCGCGCCCGCCAGCAGGCCGTCCTCGACGCCTACCGTGACGTGTTCGGCCGCGGCAACCCCGCGACGATCGGCACGATGCGCCAGCTCAGCGAGGCAAGCCGCAAGGCAGGCGATCACGCACAGTCCCTGGAGCTCGCCACCGAGGCCTACTCCAAGTTCACCCGACGGTACGGCGACACCCACCCCTCGTCGCTGTCCGCCGCCCTCACCCTGTCGGTGGCCCTGCGCCAGAACGGCGACCTGAACGCGGCGCGCGAGCGGGGCGTCAAGGCCTGCCAGGAGTACCGCAACATCTTCTCCCCGCAGCACCCGCACGTCCTTGCGGCGGACGTCGACCTCGCCGTCACGCTGCGGCTGCTCGGCCAACCCGACGAGGCACGCAGGCTCGACGAGGCGGCACTCTCCTCGCTCACCGAACGACTAGGAGAGGCCCACCCCACCGCCCTGGCGACCGCCATCAACCTGGCGAGCGACCGGGCCGCCCTCGGTGACCACCACGAGGCCCGCACGCTCGGCCGGCGGACACTGGAGCTCTGCCGCAGCACCCTCGGCGAGGACCACCCCACGACGCTGGCGTGCGCGGGGAACCTCGCGATGGACATGATCGAGCTGGGCGAGGAGACCGAAGGCGCCGCGCTGCGCGCCGACACCCTGGCCCGGATGGAGCGCGTACTCGACGCTCCCCGGCTGCTCACGGAGCCCGCCACCGCGCACCCGGCCACACTCCAGGCCAAGGCGGGCCAGCGGGCCAACTGCGACATCGACCCGGTGCCGCTGTAGTGACGGACGTGTGGGGCGGGCCGCGCCCGCCCCACAAGCCCTAGCCTCCGTTCACGCCCTCACGCCCTCACGCGCCAGCCACCCCGCGAGACGCGCCGGATCCGCGCCCTGCCCCGTGGCGTTCTCCAGCGCGCCCTGCACGGCACACGCCCGCTCCGGGAAGGTGCGAAGGAGCCACGCGGCACCCCGGTGAGTCTCCACCCCGGTCTCACCGGCAAGGGCCCGCCCCAGACCGGCCCAGGCACCGAACGGCGCCTCCTTGCCCGAGAGACGTGTGGCGAAGGCGTCCCGCGCCCCGGCCACGTCGCCCCGCGCAAGCAGCACATCGCCGTCCTCGGCCCCCTCGGCGTCCCACCCGTCCCCGTCGCCGCCGCTGAGGCGATGCCGGGCCAGGACGGCCGCGGTGTCCAGGAAACAGGCCTCGGAATCCGGTACGAGGACGGGCTCACCGGCGATCCCGGGCGGGGGACGGTCGTCCCGCCGCAGCCAGGCCCGCACCGCCTCCTCCACCGCTGCGGCGGGCGGCCGCAGATGGTGGGCACGCCAGCGGCTCCGGTGATCGGCGGCCACTTCCCGGGCCATCGCCAGCTCCGCGTCGGGCACCGCCTCGTAACGCCACTCGGCGCAGCGCTCGTGCAGGGCGTCCAGTACGCACCGCCCCAAGGGCGTGAGTCGTTCGTGCGTACGCACCAGGTTCACCGTGGACCACACCTGGGCGCGCCACAGCGCGAACTCGAAGTGCGCGAGGTGGGCCTGCGCGGCATCGGCGGAATGCCGGTGGGAACGCCAGAAGCGGGTCACACCGGCAAAGGCGTAGATCCCCTGGAGCAGCCCGCCCAGGGGGCGCGGATCGTCGCGCCATGGCGCGTAGAACAGCTCTTCAGTGATATGCGGGGTATCGGGGATATCCGGCCCGAGGCCCTGCCCGTTCAGATTCAGATTCAGATTCAGCGGTCGCAGCCGCATCAGGCTGCCCAGCTTGATGTGCTGGAATTCGTGCACCAGCGTGGCGGCGAGCTGCGCCGCGTCGTCCGGGCGGGATGCCATGACACCGCCGAAGGCGTCCCCCGCGGTCACACTGTGCGGCCGGAACCTTTCTCTCGCCGGGGTCGGGGTCAACGACATCAGCCCGACGCGCATCGCCTCGGCGCTCTCCGGCTCGTCGCGCAGCAGGAGTTCCCACGCATCGGTGAGCATGTTCTGCCACGTCCGCGCGTCGGCCGCGGAAAGGAACAGCGGCCCGCTGGGCCGCGGGAAGGTCCGATAGGGGTCCAACTCATCCAGAGTCACGGACTTCTGAGGCTGCGTCACACCGACGGAGAGCCGACGCACCGCACGCCATCCCGGCGCACTCTCCTCACGCCCCGACCCGGCCACCCCCGCCCCGACCACGACCGTCCCCTGCTCCCCGATGATCCTCAACCTCCCACTTCCCGCGACGACTTGAGCCGTGGCCCACGGCTCAGTCACCGCGAGCTCCGCACACCCCAGCGTCGGCAGGAACGCGACGCCGCGGCGCACCGGCACAGCGAGCGAGAAGTCCAGACCAGCCCGCGCCCCCGCCGACGCGGCGAGCGCCGACAGATGCCCCGTCACCACCCACAACGGCGCGTCCTCGAAGGACTCGAAGGAGACGCCCCGTGAGACGCCCCTGAGCTGACGCAGCGCGAGGGAAAGCCACATCCCGGTGTGCGGGGACATCAGAATGTCCTCGAAGGCGTCCGGAGCCGTCCGCTGGGCGCGTTCGAGCAGGGACCAGGCATCGCGATACGACACGGCCGCACCGGCCGGAGGCGGCGGGCCGTTCCCGGAAAGGCCGTCGTACAGCGCCCGCAGCAGCAACATGCGGCGGCTGCGCTCGGCGGCGAGCAGCTCCACCACCACCGCGCGACCGCCCCCGCCTCGCGCGAGAGCATGGAACCCGGCGGCCGAAAGACGGTGGAGCGGCAGCTCCACCGATCCCGCGGGCCTACCCGCCATGGGCCGTCCGCCGCGGCTCAGCGGCGGTCCCGTCAGTCGAAACGCGAAGGGCCGCCGTACGTGTTCGTGATGGCCTGGGCATCATCGATGTGATGCAGCAGGGATTCGAGCGACCCCGCGATGGCACTGCCGTCCATGGAACGCAGCGCTTCAAGAGAAACCCCCGAGAGATCTACGAGATCGGACTCGACGGCAGGCATCGATTGCTCCACGGCTGCCAAGTCCCCTCCCGCGATTCCGTGCATGCGCAGTCCCTTTCCTCTTCATGATGACCCAGCACGGCACGCTGCGAAACCCCGCACCCGAGCCGTGCCCGACATCAAGTCAACAGTGCTGCTTGGCCAGTTGGGCGGCCTCACGATCCACACGGGCCATCTCCGACGACTTCCCCTCCAGGAGGCGTACGGCCTCCAGGAGCTGATCGAGCGTGCCCGGATAGCGCAGGCAGGTGCGCACGATGCCGTAGATGTCCATCTTGAGCCGCGCGTCCCTCGGGCGGTTCGCGGCGATCTCCGCGCTGATGCTGGTGAGCACAAGACCGAGGCCGCCCGCGTCCCTCAGTGAGGGAATCTCCACCAACGCGTCGACCAGCTCAATGAGTTCACGTAAGGGCAGGTCAGAGGGGAGGCCGGCCAGACTCGCGGGGGCCGCCACACCCTCTGGATCCGCCGCGGAACCGAGCCCGTCGCGCCAGGGAAGCCCGGCCTCCTGATGGAGGCGCTCCAACTCGGCGGAGGACAGCACGTCGTACCAATGCTCCACCCGGCTGGCCGCCAGGCGGCCCAGACCGTCCGAGCGGTGGTGGGAGCTGACCACCCCGATCACCGCACCGCCGGACCAAACCACCGCTCCGGACATCCCCTCCCACGGCGAACGCCCGGGTTCGGGGTCGGCACGTGGCGCGAAGACGGCCAGTTCCAGTGTGCCCTCACGGCGGTTGGACAGCACGGAGACGGTTCCCGAGACATGGCAGGAGTCGCGGTACTGACTCGGAGCGCCGTCGTCGAGGAGGCGCATGTGGTCGTCGCGCAGCTTGAAGCGGGGGAATCCCATCGCGCTGACGGGAAGCACGACATCGGCGTCGGGTACGACGGTGTAGCGAGGCGGTTCAAGGGCAGGTCCGGGAGGCGTGCTGCCCACGATCTCGAGGAGCGCGACATCAGCGGCCCTGGCGAGCAGCACGACGCGCGCGTCCGCGCTCCACTCCCCCGGCAGATCGGCATCGAAGCGCACCCGCACCCGCACCGACGCCACCGGACCCGCGACCACATGCGCGGCCGTCAGCACGCACCTGTCGCCCACGCGGTAACCGGACCCGCGCCTGCCGGGCTCCACGCCCCGCTTCTCCACCAGCACTTCGGCGACGCGCGCCGCATCGAGGCCCTCCGGCACCGGCATCGTGACCGGGCTCAGCGCTCGTGTGGGGTGGAGTCACCGCTGACCCAGGGCCGCTGACCCGAACCGCCGACGCGGGGCTGGAGGCTGAGGGTGACGCGGTGGGTACTGCTGTTCATCCGCTGGCCGGAGGCACCTGCCTCGACGACCCAGAAGCGAATCCTGCCGTCCGCCCCTGCGGACCGCTGGACGGCGAATTCCGCCTCGAGCTCCACGGCGCCCAGCTCGAAGCGCAGTTCCTCGTCCTTCGCCGCGACCATTGCGGCGGCGAGCTCCCCACGCAACTGCGCGATCATCTCGGCGAGTTCAATCACCCCGACCCCCTACCCCCGGTGTGTCGCCTCCACACGGCGGGCGCTGTTCCAAGGGACCGAGACAGCCGAAAGGGCCGGCCGGCACGACGACGGCCGGCCCTTGTCAGGTTTCTCAGCCGTTGCCGACGCCGTTGCCCGCGAGCACCGGGATGTCGTTCAGGATGTGCGAAAGCGGCTCGTCACCCTTGGCCTGGGTGGAGTTCTCGGTGCACTGCTGGTTCTGCGGGGCCGACAGGATCGGGATGTCCTGGACGCCGATCGGCACGAGGCCCACGAGCGAGGTGACGTTCGCCTTGACGGGCAGGCCGACGCAGGGCTTGTTCAGGGTGCCCTGGACGAGCGAGAGCTGGGGGCTCTGGTTGCCCTTGGTCGCGGAGTTGCCGAACGCCGTCTCGGCTCCGTTGCCGCTCAGGGACGTGGTGCCCGAGTCGTCACCGATGGCAAGAGCCTGGGGAGCCATCCCCGCCGAGATACCGGCGACGGAGGCGGCAATGGCCGCAGATGCCAGGAGCTTCTTCATTTTGATTCCCTTCAAGAGCGGGCTCCATTGGCAGAGCCGCGTGATGATCAACTGCCTGATGACGGGATGGTTTCGGTTTACGACCCGGTTGGCCCAGTAATCAGACGGGCGTCAAGCGCACTCCAAGGTGTCGCCACGGACGGTGGAGGGGCTGCCGAAGCGCGGCGGATCGCTCAGCCTCGTCGTCGAGTTCCGGGGCGTCAGGGGAAGGTCCTTCTTGAGCGCGGTGAACACCTTGCCGGCCTTGGCCCGGTCCCACCGAAGCGTCTCGCCGATGCCCTTCACCGTGTGGTTGAAGCCACCGATCGGCACCGTGGTGAACTCCAGGGACGACGAGGGGAGTTCACTCACGGCCGACGCGAGCGACAGGAGCTCATCGGTACTGAACCCGCGGTCGACCTTGGCCGCCCCCAGCAGCTGCCCGCTCAACTGCGCCGCCCTGCCCGGATCCGCGAGGACGTTCTCCATCCGTACGCTGCGCAACGCGCCCACCAGGAAGCGCTGCTGGCGCTGGATCCGCCCGAAGTCCGCACTCGTGTCCACGTGGCGCGAGCGGACGTACTGAAGGGACTCCCCGCCGCCGAGTCGGTACCGACCGGGCGGCAGATCGAGCTTCGTCGCCTTGTCCTTGAGGGGGCGCGGCGTGCAGACCTCCACACCGCCGACCGTTTCGACGCTGTCCATGAAGCGCCGGAAGTCGAGCTGGAGATACCGGTCGACGCGCACACCGGTCATTCCCTCGACCGTACGCACGGACAGCGTGGGACCGCCCTCGGCATAGGCGCCGTTGATCCTCGCCGAGTGAGCGGCGCGCTTGCGTCCCGTCGACTGGTCGCGGTGCGCCGGGATACGGGCGTAGGAGTCCCGGGGAATTCCGACGACACTGACGCGATTCCGCGCTTCGGACACATGGACCAGCATGAGCGTGTCCGTGCAGTCGCAGGCGACTCCGCCCGCGTGGAACTCCCGCTTCTCCTCCGGCGTGATGGTGTCGCGGCCGTCCGTCCCCATCAGGAGGATATTCGTACCTCGTCCCTCATTCGGACGGTTCTTCATGTCGCTGAAGACATCGACGCGTTGGACAGGATGCGGCAATGCCTTGGCGCTTCCCATTCCGGCGGCGGCAGCGATCAGCAGGACCCCTGGAATGACGAGGCGCAGTCGCCGCACCATGCGGGAGCCGGTCGGTGAATAGAGGTGAGTGAGCAAGCTGATCTCCGCTGCGGGGGAACAGGAACGAAGAGAAGGTAAGCCGCTCGACGGCACTGCCGGGCGTGGGGGCTACGCGGCGCGCACGAACAACAACTCGTTCGCCCCAATCCTTCGGTTTCACCGGATTCCACAGCTGGAACAGATTGCTCGACACACGCCCGTCGATGGCGAGGGAATATGGCTGACTTCAAGAGGCCCTGGAAGCGACAGGCCCTCATCCCGGTGAGCAGGAATTCTCCGGAACGCTATGTCGAGGAACCCATCTATACGTCGTTGCAGGATTCCTGGGAAAGGCAGGGAAAAACGGTCCCGGGCCGTCCCGACCAGGAATGGAACGCTCTCATGTCACGCGACTTCTGGCCACGGGGCTGACGTTCGGTCCGATGTGAACGCAACAGCGGGCCGCCGGTGAACGGCGGCCCGCTGAGTGCTGCGGGAGGGGGATCAGTGGTTGCCCGCCCCGTTGCCCGAGAGGACCGGGATGTCGTCCAGGATGTGCGACAGCGGCTCGTCGCCCTTCGCCTGGGTGGAGTTCTCCACGCACTGCTGGTTCTGCGGGGCCGACAGGATCGGGATGTCCTGGACGCCGATCGGCACGAGGCCCACGAGCGAGGTGACGTTCGCCTTGGCCGGCAGGCCGATGCAGGGCTTGTTCAGCGAACCCTGGATGAGAGCCATCTGCGGGCTCATGTTGCCGTACGTGGCGGAGTTGCCGTACGCCTGCTTGGCGTCGTTGCCGCTGAGAGACGTGGTGCCGTGGTCGTCACCGATGGCCATCGCCGACGGAGCCGCTGCGGCCGACATGCCGACGACGGAGACGGCAACCGCGGCTGCAGCCATACCCTTCTTGATCACAACTAATTCCCTTCTGGAGGAACCCCGTTCGCCGGAGCGCGCTGATTAACTCCACGCCCCGCGCATGGTTGCTGCCCTTCACTCCGATGGCCCAACGTGAGGCCGACAAAGGCCCCAACCGGGTGAAGCCCCGAAACTCAAACTCGTTCCGGCAGGTTGGTCAGCGCGCAGTGACTCGAGCGTCTGCCAGAAAAGGAACACAGAACATGATGAAGAAGGCTATGGCCACGGCGGCAGTTGCCGTCTCGGTCGTCGGTATGTCCGCAGCCGCGGCCCCGACGGCGCTGGCCATCGGTGACGACCACGGCACCACCTCCCTGAGCGGCAACGGCTCGGAGCAGGCGTACGGCAACTCCGCGACCCACGGCAACATGAGCCCCCAGCTCTCGCTCGTCCAGGGTTCGCTGAACAAGCCCTGCATCGGCCTGCCGGCCAAGGCGAACGTCACCTCGCTCGTGGGCCTCGTGCCGATCGGCGTCCAGGACATCCCGATCCTGTCGGCCCCGCAGAACCAGCAGTGCACCGAGAACTCCACCCAGGCGAAGGGCGACGAGCCGCTGTCGCACATCCTGGACGACATCCCGGTCCTCTCGGGCAACGGCGCGCACAACGGCTGATCTGCCGCTCGCTGTAAGGACAGCTCGGGCTGCCGGCCTCCTGCGAGGCCGGCAGCCCGAGCTCCTTCATTTTCGAATCGAATGCGTTGATTCGTATGCGGCTGATTCGTATGCGCTAATCCGAGTGCGGTAATTCGGGTGAATTTCCCGAATGGGCGAAACCGGTGGTTTCTTACGCTCCCGCAACTCGTTTGCAGGCTGCGGGTCATGGTGCGAGACGTAAACAGAAGTGCTCGCTCGGTTTCGACTGCCAGATCGGCATGACCACAGAGAAGGGAACATCTGTGAAGCACAAGAAGAGCGCAACGATCATCGCTGGTGTCGTGATGGCCATGAGCATGGCGGCCCCCGCGTTCGCCGACGCCGGCGCCGAGGGCGCGGCTGTCGGTTCCCCGGGCGTTCTCTCCGGCAACCTCGTCCAGGTCCCGGTCCACGTTCCGGTCAACGTGTGCGGCAACAGCGTGAACGTGATCGCCCTGCTCAACCCGGCGTTCGGCAACACCTGCGCCAACACCTGACGTAACACCCAGCCACCAGGCTGTGTCATGGGCCGGTCTTGGAACGTCACCTCGACTCCAAGGCCGGCTTTCCACTGCTCAGAGGAAGACCACTAGATTGCGACAGGCCATTGGTAAAGGAATGCTCGCGGCCGCGGCCGCGAGCAGCATCCTCTCGCTGTCCGGATCGAACGCGTTCGCCGCGGACGCGGAGGCGATGGCGACGGACTCTCCGGGGATCTTGTCGGGCAACAGCGTGCAGGCGCCCCTCGACGTTCCCGTGAACGCCTGCGGCAACACCGCGAACACGGTCGCCGCGGCCAACCCGACGTTCGGCAACAGCTGCGCCAACTCCGGCGATTCCTCCGAGGAGCACACGAAGGCTCCCCAGCAGGAGGCGGAGCAGCGGTCGGCGGAGCAGCAGCCGGCGGAGCAGCAGCCGGCGGAGCAGCGGTCGGCGCCGAAGCACCGGGCGGGAAAGCACCGTGCTCCCGAGCAGCGGGCGGTCAGGACGGACGACGGCGGGTCCGGGTACGGCGACTCCGGCGGCTCCCCGGCCACCGACACGCACTCCGGCAGCCAGTCGCGCGCCGAGGGCGACGCCTCGCACTCGCCCGGCGTCCTGGCGGGCAACAACCTCCAGGCTCCCGTGCAGGCTCCCCTCAACCTCTGCGGCAACACCGTGGACGTGATCGCCGCGCTCAACCCGGCGTTCGGCAACAGCTGCGCCAACGGGGAGCCCGCGCCGACGCCTCCCGTACACGAGACGCCCCCGCAGCACGAGACGCCGCCCAAGGCGGTCGCTCCGCCCGTCGAGCGTGCCGTCCCGCGCCCCGTGGAGCCCGCTCAGCCGCCGCGGCACGTCGCGTCCTCGACCGTCAGGGCGAAGCCGCACATCCCGGCCCAGCTCGCCGCGACCGGCAGCGAGCAGGACCTCCTGGCCGCGGCGGCGGCGAGCGCCGCTCTGCTGATCGGCGGAGGAATCCTGTACCGCCGCGGACGCGCCTCATCCGGCCGCTGGTAAGCCGGGACAAGCCACTGGCGGGGAAGAGACACCCGAAGGTCTCTTCCCCGCCAGAAGGGGAGGGGGGCCGGCCCGCGAAGGGGTTGTTGCCTACCCACGGCAAGAAGCCGACGGCTGGCGGAGGGCAACCAGGCCCGTCCCACAAGGCCTGAGTCCACCATCTGATCGCCGCTCGCGAAGAACCGATTCACCCGTTCGCCGACGACATCACCTATTCGAGTTGCCGATACGCGGGTTCTCGGTACGCGGGGTTCTCGGTACGCGAGTTCTCGGTACGCGAGTTCTCGGCACGCGAGTTCTCGGCACGCGAGTCCCGTTCAGCGTCCGACCGCGTGGGCGCGGGGACGGTAACGCCGTTCGGACCCCTCCGCAGGCTCCGTTGGACGCCGCGTACCAGCCTGCTCGCGGTGAACGGGGCTCCCTGCACGAAGCGCATGGCCGGGCCGAAGCTCGAAGCCGTCATCAGGCCCGCCAGGAACAGTCCGGGGTACGAGGACTCGAACTCGGCGGACGCGTAGGGCTCTTCGGCCGCGTTCACCGCCAGGCTTTCGCGCACCTCCGGGTCCAGCAGGCCGAGGCGTCCGCTCGTCGCCCGGAAACCGGTGGCCGCGATGACGTGATCCGTCTCGAAGACCGGGCCACTGCCCGCCCTGCCCGCGGTCGCGAGGCGCACCCGCCCCGCCACGACCGAAGCCGTGGCCACCTCGTGGTCGAGCAGCACCTCGACGCGTGACTCGACCCGCTCGCGGACCCACCAGGCCCCCGCCGGTCCCAGTGCCGACGCGCAGATGCGGGCGCGCGTCGCCTCGGGAAGCCGCCGGAAGCCGCCGGGCACCTCCGAGTAGAACCAGTTGCGCCAGCCGCAGCCAAGGCCGCTGTGCGGGGCGCGTGCGGCTTCCCACCACGGGCGTTTCCACGCCGGGGGCACGGTGTTCCAGCTCAGCTCGTGCGACCGGGCGAGCACGCGTACCCGGGTTCCCTGCTCGGCGAGGAGCGCCGCGGTCTCCAGGGCGGCCTGGCCGGCGCCGATCACCGTGACGTCCTTGCCGCGGAAGCGGTCGAGGTCCCGGTGGTGGCTGCTGTGCGAGACGTACTCCGTGTCGAGCCGGTGCAGCGCCGCGGGGATCTCGACGAAGGGGATCACCCCGACGGCCAGGGCCACCGTGCGGGCGCGGACGGTCCTGCCGTCGTCCGTGACCGCCTCGAAGCCCCCGGGGCAGGCGGCGACGGATGCCACCATGCGTTCGTCGACGTCCGGTACGGCGTGCCGCGCGAACCACAGACCGTACGAGGCGAACGTCTCCACGGAGACCGGCTCGCCGTGCTCGGCCCGCAGCCCGCCCCGCGCGCAGTACTCGGCGAGGCCGTAGCGGCCGCCGGGGTCGGAGAGGTTCGACGCCCACGGCTCCGACTTCAGGAACATGCCCCGCGGCATGTGGTCGCGCCAGGACGCCATGGGTCTGCCGAAGACGCGTACGTCGAGTCCGGCACCGGCGGCGTGTGAAGCGATGGAGAGGCCGTAAGGGCCCGCTCCTACCACCAACAGGTCATGCATCAGCAACTGCTCGCTCTCTCATCGTCGATAGGGACGTCGCGGCCACAACCGTCGGGCGCACCCGCCTGCCGCACCATCCGCACCCGCACCTCGTCCCCCGCCGGGGCGGTGGGACGCCCCGCCCGCCTCAGCCGTCCCAGGAGGCGCCGCATCACGTGCCGGCACCACAGCACCCACATGGCGAACGCCGGAGCCAGGTCGTCCCGGGCGTGCCAGGCCAGCTCGCGGCGGTGCGATGCGGTGGCAGCGGGCCCCGCCGTGAGCAGCGCCCGCAGCGCGCTCAGCGGGGCGTAGTTCTCCACCACGAAGGCGCGCCCGGGGAGAACGGCGGCGGCGGGCAGCGGGCGGTGCGTCATGTCCAGGTGCTGGGCGCGCACCACATCCAGGTCGGCCCCGTCGGCGAACAGGCGGAACTGGGCGCCGGGCCGTGGGTTGAAGTCGAGCAGGCAGTGCTCGCCCGTCGCGGAGTCCACCCGGAAGTCGAGGTCGAAGATGCCCCGGTAGCCCAGCGCGTCGACAAGCCGCTCCACGCAGGACCGCAGTCCTGGATCCGGGGTCCACTCCCCCACCGCTGTCAGGCCCGCGCCACGAGGCCAGGAGCGGTGCTTGCGGCCGGCGCCTCCGCCGCGTACGGAGCCCGCCCTGTCGACGTATCCGTGGACGAACCAGTCGAGGCCGGGGCCGTCCGGCAGGAAGGCCTGAAGGAGCAGGCGGCTGCCCGCCTCCTCACTCCGCCGGTAGAGCTCCTGCGCCTGCCGCGCCGACCGCACCAGGACCGTGCTGCGCAGATCCGTCCCGGCGGGGACGAGCCAGGGTCGGCTCCATTTGGCCACCACGGGGAGTCCCAACTGCTGTACGGCAGTGGATGCCTGGGCGGTGGATTCGGGGATGAGCGTCACCGGGTGCGGAATGTCGGCCGTCGCGCACAGCTGGGCCAGCGTCGCCTTGTCGGCCACCCGTTCGGCGAGTCCGCTCGCCTGGTCCGGCAGGAGATAGGCGTCGGCCAATTCCCGGCTCAGGCTTCCGATCGCGAGGGCGCCCGCGTCATCCATGGGAATGAGCACGGCGGGGCGGGCCACGCGGTGCGCGATACGGCGCAATACTGCGGCGATTTCCTGGAGTGCGGCGCCGGGCGGCGGCGGAGCGTGCGTCCGGTACAGATAGCGGGATCTGTGCACCGGGCTTTCCGCGGAATCCGCGGCTGCCACGTGCACCTCCACTCCCGCGCGGCCAAGCGACCGAACAGCTCCGAGTGTGCCGTGATGAAAGGGGTTCCTGTCGATCCGCAGCAGAACCGCGGGGACCCGGGTGTCGAGAGTGAGCACGGCCAAATCCTCTCAATTCGATCCCCCATGCGGGCGAAGGGCACGCCCAGAGGATTAGGGGCTCGATTGGCGCAATAGAAATACATATGACTGAGTGTCAGTAGATGGAGGAGCCAGCATGAGGAGCGGCCATGGCCCCGGACAGACGCCAGACCACCAATAGACGGCTGGCATTCATTGCCACCGGAATCGCCGCGTCGGCGGCGATCGCCGTCGGACCGGGATATGCGTCGGGTGCCGGACAGGAGCCCGATCCACCGGTCCGGCTGCCGGGCCTGCCCACGGCGGCCCCGGCCCCGTCCCCCTCCGCGGCCACCCCGGCCACCCCGGCCGCCCCGGACCCCTCCGTGTCGCCGAGCCCCACTGACGCGGGGCAGACGGACACGGGCCAGGCGGCCAGGAAGCCCGCCTTCGGCGCCTACCTCGACTACGGGCCCCAGGGCGTGCAGCGGATGGCCGAGCTCAGCAAATGGCTGGGCGGCGCCGATCTGCGCGTCGGGCACACCTATCTGCCGGGCGACCGGTGGAGCAATATCGAGGGGTCGCCCGACTTCCTCGAGAGCTGGGCCAAGTGGCGGCGCGCACAGGACGACCGTCTCTTCGTGCTCAACGTCCCGATGATGGAGCGCAACGAGGCGCGCGTCAGCGACTGGGGGGTCCGCACGCTCCTGCGGCGCGGTGCGGCGGGCGATTTCGACGCGCATTACCGCGCCCTCGCCGAACGGCTCGTGAAGCTCGATGTGCCCGACACCGTGGTGGTGCTCGGCTGGGAAATGAACGGCACCACGTACACCCATCGATGTGGTCCCGACCCGGAAGCCTGGAAGAAGTACTGGAAGCGCATCGTCACCACCATGCGTTCGGTGCCGGGGCAGAAGTTCAAATTCGATTTCGCGCCGAGCAGGGGCCGGGACGCCGTTCCCTGGACGCAGTGCTATCCGGGCGACGACGTCGTGGATATCGTCGGCATGGATTCGTACGACCAGCCGACGGGCACGGATTTCGCCGAGCAGGTCAGCGAGCCGTACGGCCTGAAACAGCATGTGGAATTCGCCAAGGCCCACGGCAAAGAGATCTCCTATCCGGAGTGGGGTCTTTTCCGCAACGGCGACAACGAGGACTACATGCGGAAAATGCTCGCCTGGATGGACGAGCACAAACCGCTCTACAACACCGTCACGGACTACTGCCCGCACGGTGTGTGGCAGTGCGAGGACAACCCCAAGGCGTCCAAGGCCTACCGGTCCCTGCTCTTCGGCCGTAAGGACACCGAACCGGCTCCGGAGCAGACACAGCCGACGCAACCGACACAGCCGACCGTGCCCGCGACCCCGCCGAACTGTTCTCCGCTGAATCTGGGCGACTGGGTCGAGTACTGGCTCGGCGGCAAGCTCTGTATGCGCCTCGACTGGTGGAAGCGTTCCTGATCAGGACGGCTCCTCCCGCTCCCGGCGCTTGCGCAGGAGCTCCTTGCCCCAGTCGCGGGCGGCCGCGTCCCATGCGGCCGCCCGCAGCACGGGGGTGGTACGCCTGCGGGCGAGCAGCAGGCGGTGGTTGGTGGCTTCCTCGGGGCGCCAGTGATGTTTGTACGGTTCGTTGCCGCGCAGGAGGCTGAGCACCCGGCTCCGGTCGCCCTCGGCGTGCTCGGTGCAGGCGTTCAGGAGCATCGTCGCCACGTCGACCTTCCGCTCCCGCAGCCGCGGATGCGCGCCGTACAGATAGCCGCCGACCAGATGGGGCGAGAGCAGGGTCAGGTCAGCGGCCACCACGGCGTCGTCGAGCCGGAACTCGGTGACCACCGCGTCTCCCGAACGGACCATGAGCCCCACCGACCTGATCAGGTGCTCGGAGAACCGCGGCTGCAAGTGTTCGGACGTCACCTTCCGCCCCTGCCACTGGAGTTGGTGGAGATGCAGGAGCGTGCGCACCGACGCGTCCACCTCGTCATGTCCTACGATCCTGCGCTCGACGCCCAGCGCGTCCATCTTGCGGATCTTGGCGCGCGCCCGCTGGGCCCGGGGCTTGGGCAGCCGCCCGAGCAGCTCCTCCATCGAGGCCGCGGGCAGCTCCAGGCAGAGCGAGTCCACGAGGCGGAGCCGTGGCCCGCTCCAGCGGTCGTAGATCCGCTCGACGGCAGCGCCTGATCTGACCTCGCGGAAGTCGATCAGCGCGCCGCGGGCGAGTTCCGACAAGCCGCCGGTCAGCGCTTGTGCCGCCTCGTCGGCGAACTCGTCGTCCAGGAGGACGTCGGTGAAGTCGGAGATCGCGCCGCCGAGAGGCACGAGCGCGGGGAGCGGAGCGTACGCACGCATCAGCGGGGCCGCTGCGACGAGTTCGCCGCCGCGGCGCACGAGGACCACGCGGAGCCGCCCGCGCCTGCCGTAGGAGAGCCACCACGAGTGCAGCCACGCGTGGCTCTGGAACGGCGTCGCCGTCCGGCACCTGCGGTGCAGCCGGGCCCACGCCGCCGCGAGACTCCCGAACTCCCCTTCGTTCGTGCAGAGTTCGACGGTCAGGGCAGTATCAGGCAACGCCATCACGCCTCCCGGTTGAGGTCGGCGGACTGCGCGGGTCCCGGTACCGGAGCCGGCGCGGCGTCCTCGTCGTACTCGCCGCGCCGTGGCCGTACGAGGAGGGCGAGTCCGCCGATGAGACCGCCCGCGCAGCCGCCCACCAGGGCGGTCATGGGCGGCGCGGCCGACGCGGGGGCGGCGGGCTTCACCGCGCGGGAGAGCTGCAGGAGACGCACCTGGGTGCTGTCCTTGGTGTGGTTCGCGTTGTTGGTCAGGGAGCGTGACACCGCGTTGGCGATGTCGGCCGCCTTGCCCGGCTTGGCGGCGGTCGCCGAGATGGAGATCATCGGCGCGTCGGGCGAGGTGGCCGCCTGCACGCTGTCGCGCAGCGTCTGCGCCGACACACCCGACTCCACCTGCGCGTCGCCGAGCACCGCGACCTGCGTGGCGACCCTGCCGTACGCCGTGGCGAAGCCGAGCGCGGCGGTGGGGTCGGAGTCCTTCTGCGGGACGGCGATCACATAGCTCGTCGCGGTGTACGCCGGTGTCTTCACCACGCCGTACGCACCACCGGCCAGGGCGCCGAGCACGGCGCCCGCCGGCAGGAGCCACCACGTGGGAAGTCGCTTCGCACGGGCGAGCATCGGGGCCGGGCGACCGGCCGGGCGGTGCCGCCTGCTGAGGGTATCGGTCATCAGGAACTCACTCTCGGGGTCGAGCCGTTGGCAGCTGCCTCGTACACGTGCATCAGCTGTGCCGCGCTTCGGGTGATGCTGTAGTGGTGCGCGGCCGCCAGGGCCAAGCGCGGCCGTGGCCCCGCATCGCGGACCCGCAGCAGCGCCCGCGCGAAGGAATCCGGATCGCCCGCGACGCGCAGGGCGCCGGTGGCAGCCTCCGGGGGAAGGTCCTCGACGGCGGGGCACCGGACGTAGAGCACCGGAAGACCGGCGGCGAGGCCTTCCACGACGGCGAGGCCGAAGGCCTCCTCCGGGGACGGCGACGCGAGGACGTCCATGGCGGCGAGGAGAGCCGGCAGGTCCGCCGGTTCCCGGGACAGATGAGGCCGCTCCCCGGCGAACAACACCCGGTCAGCGAGGCCCAGTTGACCCGCCGTCTCGCGCAGCCGGTCCTCATCAGGTCCGCCACCGGCCAACAGAAGGCGTACGTCCTGGGGCAGCGCGGCCAGAGCGTGCAGCAGGACGTCGAAGCGTTTACCGGGGGCAAGGCGCCCGACCCCGCCGATGACGAACGCCTCGTCCGGCAGCCCCAGTTGGCGGCGGGCCGTGACCCTGGCCCGGGGATCGAAGCGGAACCGCTCCACGTCGATGCCGTTCGGTACGACGTGGATGCGCTGCCGGGGCACCCCCCACTGACTGAGCCGCTCGGCGACGGACGGGGACACCGCCACGGTGGCCCGCCCCAGGCGCTCCCCGGTCAGATACAGCGCACGGATACCCGCGGTCAGCGGCCGTCCCTCCAGCTGCGTGTCGCCGAGGGAGTGCTCGGTGGCCACCACGGCGCGTGTCCCCGCCAGGCGGGCGGCGATGCGTCCGTACAGGCAGGCGCGGTAGAGGTGCGTGTGCACGAGGTCGTACCCGCCGCCGCGGATCAGCTTCGCGAGGCGGGGCACGGCGCCGACGTCACGGTTGCCGGACATGCCGAGGTGGATGACGCGCACCCCGTCGTCCGTCAGACCCTGGGCGACCGGGCCCGGGTTGGTGAGCGTCACGACGTCGCAGGTGACGGGCAAATGGCGCAGGAGCAGGCGCAGTTGCTGCTCGGCGCCGCCGACGCCGAGGCCGGTGATGATGTGCAGGGCTCTCATGCGGTCACCGCCGGTTCGCGGCCTGCGGGACAACGGACCGTACGCCGACGCAGCCTGCTGAGCCGCAGCTTCAGCTGGAGGCGCAGGGCGGTGTCCTCCTGTCCGATGTGGACGCGGGGAAGGGCGTGGACGCCGGTGAGAGTGCCTGGGGAGATCGCGCAGGCGTAGCGGTAGCCGGCCGCTCGTACGGCGCTGATGACGCGCTGGTCGACGGTGCCGTACGGGTAGCAGAAGCCTTCGACCTCGCGGCCGGTGAGGTCGCGGAGTGCGACCCGGCTGCCGCTGGTCTCCTGCCACAGGAGCCGGTCGTCCGCCCGGGTGAGGTCGACGTGGGTCAGGCCGTGCGAGGCGACCTCCATGCCCTCGTCGGCCGCGCGCCGGATGCCCTCCACGCTGAGCAGCGGTTTGCGCGGGCCCAGCGGATCCCACGCGTTGTCGCCCGCGAGCCTGCCGGGGAGCACAAAGACCGTGGCGTCGAAGTCGTAGCGGTGCAGGAGCGGCAGGGCGTGGGCGACGAAGTCGGTGTACCCGTCGTCGAAGGTGAGGCCGACCAGGCCACGCCCCTCGCCACGGGCGCGCGCCGTGAGGAGCCGGGTCATGCTCACCCCGCGAAGACCCTGGCGCCGGAGCCATCGCAGCTGGGCCGCGAGGCGTTCGGGCGTGACGGTGATCTTGTACGGGTCGTCCGTGGAGTCGTCCACGGAGTGGTACATCGCCACCCACATCGGGGCTTCGGGCAGCCAGTGCCGGGTGCGCCGGGCGTGCCGCGAACCGGGGGTCTCACCAAGTGCTGTGTCAGCTGTGTCAGGTGTGTCAACGGGCATGAGCGAGCTTTCGTGTGGCGGACGTGACGGAGCGGAGGACGGGCTCGAAGGCCTGGGCCTTCAGGGCGCAGAGCACCAGGACGAAGACGGCGGCGACGGTCGCCGAACCGGCCGCGCAGGCGAGCAGCGGTGATTCGAAACGGCTCGCGAGGGCCCCGCCGAACCCGGTGGCGCAGACCATCGCGGCCACCGGCTTGGCCAGTTCGGCGAGCACCCCGCGGACCCGGATCGGCACATTGCGCGGCCCCATCCCGTACAGCAGCACGAAGGCGGTCACGGTGATCCCCGCCGCATTGGCGAGCGCGATGCCGCGTACGCCCCACACGTCCACCGCCCAGCTGCCGATCCCGGCGGTGGCGGCGACGCCGACAGCCATCGCGCCCAGCGGGTACCAGGTGGCGCGCCCGCCGGAGAAGTAGGAGCGGACCAGGGCGCCCACCAGCGTGTGGCCCAGGAGCCCGAGGGCGTACACGCGCATGACGGCGGCCGTGGCCGCGGTGTCGGCGGCGGTGAACGCGCCCCGCTGGAACAGGAGTTGGATGAGCTGTGGCGCACAGGCGATGACCACGGCGGTGCCGAGAAGGACCACGCAGCCTGCCAGGCCGAGGTCACGTTCGACGCGCGACCTGGCCCGCTTGATGTCCCCGTCGGCCAGGGCCCGCGCGACCACGGGGAGCGTGACCGTGCACAGCATCAGGGAGAGGATCATCGGCACCTGCGCCACTTTTTGCGCGTAGTTGAGGTGCGAGATGGCCCCCGCGGGCAGCGACGAGGCCAGGAACCGCTCGATGAGCACCTGCGACTGACGGCACAGGGCGAAAAGGAGCACGGTGGCGATGAGGGTGCCGCTCATCAGCGCGGGGGCCGAAGGCCCTGTCGCCTCCTCGACCGGCTCGGCCTCCCTGCGGCGGGTGAGCTGCCGCCAGAGGGAGGGGGCCTGGACGAGCACCATGAGTACGCCGCCGGCCGCGACGCCGAAGGCCGCCGCCCGGACGCCGTAGCGGGGGCCGAGGACGAACACCGCTGTGATGATGCCGATGTTGTAGAAGACGTAGATGGCAGCGGGGGCCACGAACCGGCGGTGGGCCCGCAGCGCCGCGCTGCAGTAGCCCGTGAGCCCGAAGGTGAAGGCGCAGGTGGCGGTCAGGAGCGTGCAGTGCACGGCCAGGTGCGGGTCGGGCAGGCCCGGCGCGAGGACCGACACGAGGAACGGCGCCGAGACCATCAGGAGCAGCGCGACGGCCGCGGAGGCCAGCATCAGGCGGGGCAGCGAGGCCGCCACCAGGGCCCGCACCGGATCGCGCCGCGCGCCCTGGGCGCGGCGGGCGAGCGCCATGCTGAAGGCGGGTACGAGGGCGAAGGCGAGGCCGTCCTCGATGAGCAGCGTGGTGGCGAGCTCGGGGATGGTCCACGCGACCAGGAAGGCGTCGGTCTCCGAGCCCGCCCCGAAGAAGTGCGCGAGTGCCTGGTCGCGGCCGAGCCCGAGCACGGATCCGGCGACCGTGAGGGCCGCGGTGACGAGAGCGGCCTTCGCGAGGAATCCGTTGGAGGGGTCGGAGCCGGCATCCTTGACGGACGCCGGAGCGGGCACCCTGCCTGCGGCCGGACCCGCGTCCACGGGGTGCGTCGTCGAGGTCATCGCGGGACCTCCCCGAGCAGCTTTCGACCAGACAGCGCTCGGTCCGACAGCATCCGGTCCGACAACACCCGGTCCGACAGCGCCCACCAGGCCACGAGACCGAGTACCACCGCCATGAGCACGGTCGAAGGACCGCCGATGTCGGCGTACGCGAAGTCCACCAACTGCCAGACGAGCAGCCCGCACGCGACCAGAGCGCAGTCCACGCCGGGCCCCCCGCGCACCCGCGCCAGGCGCCGGAGCCCGAGCAGCAGGAAGGCCGCCCAGCTGCCCACCAGCGTGCACAGGCCGAGCAGCCCCTGCTCGCTGAGGACGAGGAGATACATGTTGTGCGGGGAGAGCAGCGGCTGGCGGCGGAACTCCGCGCCCGCGCCCCCGGTGTCGCTGGCCGATGAGAGGGCCAGCGAGGCGTGGCTGTCGCGGTGGTCGGGGAAGGCCTTGAGCCCCACGCCCGACACCGGGTGCTCGCTCCACATGTCCACCGCGGCGGCCCACATGGTGTACCGGTCGGTGACCGACTGGTCGGGGGCGTCGGTCACCTGCGTGATGCTGGTGATCCGCTCCTGGAGCATCTGCGTGCCGATCCCGAACCCGCCCACCAGGACCACGCCCGCCGCCGCCGTCACCGCGAGCACCCGCAGGGCGCGCCGCACCCCCGCGAGCCCCAGTTGCGCACCGCACGCCACGACGGTGGCGATCCAGGCACCGCGGCTGAAGGAGAGCGCGAGCGGAACCATCAGGAGCAGCGCGCACAGCACCGCCATCCGACGCTGCCTCGCAGCAGCAGAAGCAGAAGCGGAAGCAGAAACCGGACCCAGCGCCAGAGCGACCGCGCACACCACCCCGTACGACACGACAGTCGCCATCCCCATGACGTCCGTCGACCCGAAGGTCCCCACAGCCCGGATGTCCGAGCCCATGTAGGTGGCGCCGGTCCCGGTGACGTACTGATAGACGCCGAGCGAGCCCTGGAAGAGGGCGAGGCCGATCAGGGACCACGCCACCAGGCGGAAGTCGTGGCGGTCGCGGACGAGTACGAGGATCGCGGCCGGTACGAGGACGAAGATCTGGAGGTAGCGCGCCAGGCCCGTCACCCCGGCGGACGCGGTGCTCGCGCCGATCGCGGCGACCGCGATGCCGACCACCGGGAGGCCGATCACGAAGGCGGCGGTCCGCGTCAGCGGCTGTCGCGCCCCGCGCACGGCGCGGGCCACGCACCAGAGCACCACCAGGGCGGAGACGGCGTCGGCGACCGTGCCGCCGCCGGATTCGCCGCCGTCCGACGGCACGGGCAGTGCGAGCAGGGCGACCAGGATCATGACGGGCAGCACCGGCCAGGACCGGCGCGTGGCCGCCGCGAGCGCGGCGGCCGGTGACCCGGCGGGGAAGAGACCGATCGACGTCACGCTCATCGGTCAGCTCCCCGTCGGACGTACGAGGGAGGCCGCGGTCCGCAGCAGGATGCAGAGGTCCTGCCAGAACGACCAGCTGTCGATATAGGCGTTGTCGAACCGGCACCGGTCCTCGATCGAGGTGTCGCCCCGCAGGCCCTGGATCTGGGCGAGTCCGGTGATGCCGGTCGGCATCCGGTGACGTTCCGCGTAGCCGGGGTACGTCTGGCTGAACTGGGCGACGAAGTAAGGGCGTTCGGGGCGCGGACCGACCAGGCTCATGTCTCCCCGGAGGACGTTCCACAGCTGTGGCAGCTCGTCGAGCGACGTACGGCGCAGGAACTGGCAGAAGCCGCTCATGTGCTGCTCGCCCGCGACGGTCCACCGGGTCGCGGCCTCATGCGGGTCGGCGGGGCGGTGCGTGCGGAACTTCAGCAGGGTGAAGGGCCGCCCGTCCCTGCCGATGCGCTCCTGACGGAAGATCACCCCAGGTCCTTCACCGGACCGCAGGACGGCCGCGCAGGCAAGGAGCACGGGGCTGATGAGGAGGAGCAGGGCCCCCGAGGTCACGATGTCCAGGGCGCGCTTGCTGACGCTGAAGTGCCTGCGTCTCACGGGGGCGAGCGGACGGCAGACGAACCCGGCGAGCCGCCCGGATCTGGTCTGCCTGCCCGGCGCGTCGTAGCCGGGCGGCTGTGTCGCGTCGATCGCCCATACGTCGCAGCCGGAGCCGCTCAGCGTCCGCAGCCACCCGATCTGCTCGGGACCCGGCGTCGGCCCGACGATCAGGACGGTGCGTACGGCGTTCTGGATGACCGCCCGGCGCAGCTCCTCCATCGTGGAGAGCACCGGCAGTTCGGCCGCCCCCTCCGGCTCCGTGCGCTCGGCGGGCGCGTCCGCCACGATGCCCACGGGCCGCACCCCGGCCTGCGGATGACGGAGCACCGCCTCCGCCACGCGCCGCGCGACGGCGCCGGGGCCGATCACCAGGGCCGGGCGCGGCTGCCGAAGTGCCGCCCTGCGCGCCCGCCAGTACACGCCGCCGCGGCCCGCGCAGCACAGGACGCACTGGAGGGCGGCCGCCGTGAACAGGGTGCTGGGGGAGAGCGGACGCAGGACGGGGAGGCTCGCCGCCGCGAGGCCCACGGCGCACCAGCTCAGCATGATCTGCCAGGCAAGCGACGGCAGTTCGTCGAGCGCGGAGGGCACAGCGGACGGGCGGTACAGCGCGGCGCGCGCGTTCAGACCGGTCACGCCCGCCAGGAGCAGGCCCACCAGGAGAGGGTGCCGCGCCGGATCGGTGAGCAGCACGGTGTCGAGCAGGGCGGCGCCGCAGTCGACGGCCAGCAGCGGGAAGGCCGAGGCACGGCGTACGGAGGAACTCCGGCCGGTGCTCGTTCCGCGGCCGCTCCCGGCCCCGCGTGGAGGGATGACCGATGCGGTGATGGCATGGTCCGCCGCCCGTGGCTGCGCAGCAGGGGTGGCGACGGTTCGTTCCGCACTCACGGGTTGATGGACTCCCTGCACTTGATGGGCCCCACGCCCAGTAGCTCGCGGTACACGGCCGCGACAGCGTCCGCGGTGTGCCGCACATCGTGGGTGGTCAGAACGTGGCGGTGCGCCGCACGGCCGAGGGACGCACGCAGCGGCGGATCGCCGAGCAGGCCGACGACGGCCCGCGCCAGCGCCCCGGGGTCTTCCGGCGGGACCAGACCGTGGGGCACGAGTGGGGGCGGCAGGCTCTCGCGCGCGCCGTCCACATCGGTGACCACCACGGGACGGCCGCAGGCCATCGCCTCGAGGGGTACGAGTGCCATGCCCTCCCAGCGGGACGGCAGGACCACCAGGTCGGCGGCCTGGTACCAGAGGGTGGCGTCCTCGGTGGCCCCGGCGAACCGCACGGAGGGGGGCGCCTGTTCACGGAGTCCGGCCGCGTCGGGTCCGTCCCCGACCAGGACGAGCCGCGCGAGCGGCATCCGTTCAGCGACCGCCGCCCACGCCCGCAGCAGGACGTCCTGCCCCTTCTGCCGGCAGAGCCGCCCCACGCACACCACCAGAGGCGCCTGTCCGGTGAGCCCCAGGGCGGTCCGCGCGGTCTGTGCGGCCACGGGACGGAAGCGCTCGACGTCCACCCCGTTGGGGATCACGGACCAGCGGGCGTCGACCCCGGACCGCTGCCCGGTTTGCCGCTCCGCCTCGCTGACGCAGACCACATGGGCGGCCCACCGCGCCCCGAAGCGCTCCCACCGCAGGGCGAGGCGGGCGGTCACACCGCCGACGGCCTCGAAGGACCAGGCATGCGGCTGGAACACCGTGGGGACACGGCCGCGGACGGCGAGCCTGGCCGCGAGCCCGGCCTTGGCGCTGTGCGCGTGCACCACGTCGGGCCTGACCTCGTCGACAAGACGGGCGAGCCGTCGCACTTCGTCCGGCAGACCAGGCCCCGGAGAGCGGGCCGCCGCCCACTCATGCGTACCGCTTCCCAGACCGCGCACGGCATCCGGCAGACAGCCGCGGCCCGGACAGGCCACATCGACCCGCATCCCGGTGGACAACTGGGATGTCACCAGGTCGGTGACCACGCGGGCCACTCCGCCGTCGACGGGCTGGGCGACGTGAAGGACGCTCAGCCGGGGGTCAGTTGATGACAGTTGCATGCACGGCGCCTTGCTCAGGGGGAAGGAAGTGCGCTACCGCTTCGTGGCATCCACAGCGGCGAAGAGCACGCCGGCCCACGCGGACTCTCGCTGCGAGGCGAGACGGATGAGCAGACCCTTTCGGTCGGCCTTGAGGGCTCCGCCGAGCCGGAAGATGTCGGAGTCGTACCCGAGCGTGTTGGCGTACGAAGGCGTCCTGGCGCTCTGCCCGCCCGGCCCGCCCGGATCACTGATGGTCGAGTTCAGTACGTCGCGGGCGGGGTTCGCCGCATTGGAGAGCCGCACGGGCCTGCTCCGGTCGGTCGACACGGTGAGCGTGTCGCCGGTCGTTCCGCGATCGCCGTTGTACGCCACCATGCCCACGCTCCCGCCTGCACGGGCCGGAACCGGCGTGCCCCTGAGACGGATCGCGTGGCTGCGCCCGCGTGCGTCGAAGGAGTCGAAGCCGTCCCAGACGGTCAGGTGCCGCAGCGGCTCGGACGGGTTCTCGTACGCGACGACCAGCGTCCAGCCGCCCCACGCCCCGGCCTTGGAGTTGCCCATCGCCACATTGACCTGCGCGACGGTGTAGAGCCCCGCGCCGCTGGCCCTGACGAGGGGCGTGACGTCGGCCGATGCCTGGAAGGCGTCCGCTCCGTTGGCGGTGCGGTGCCCGACCAGGGTGTCGGCCTTCACATTCCGGTAGCTGCCGCCCGGCTCGGCGATCAGGGCCTTGCCGTTGTCCTTGGGCGGCTTCTGCTCGCCTACGCGGAGGTTGCCGCCCCAGTACAGACGCGCGTTGGTCACGCGGGAGCCCGCCGGGAGCCTGACCTCTCCGCGGCTGGAGTTGTAGGTGTTCGGGTCGCGGTCGACGTCGACGTAGAACATGTCGAAGTCGTTGTTCGCCGCCGCCTTGCCCCCGCGCGCGGAAGGACACGACACCGCGCGAGCGGTCATCCGCTTCCGGCACGTGATGGCCGTGTTGGCGGCGCGGGTGATGCCGCCGTGCTGGAGCGCGTGATAGCGCTGCGCGAACTTGATGCTCGACGCTTCCGCGGCGGCCGGAGGCGCTTGTGCGGCAGGGGGTGCGGCCACTGCTGCGCCGCCCGGCGCGGCGACAACCACCAGGGAAAAGGCGCACAGCGTCACACGACACACCAAGGGGCCCAGGGAATTACGCATGACCGGCCTTGCCCTTTCGGGAAAATGTTCCGAACCAGGAGGGAGAAGGGAAATGCGAAAGTCACACCCGACTCGTAACTTCCCGCACTTGTTCTTTCAAATGGCTTCAGGAGGAGTGCAACAGTAGCCGCCTTCCGTATAAATCCAGGAAGGCTGACAAGTGTGTCGGAATGATGAAGCAGGGGCCGCTCAGGGCCTGCGTTACGCACCGGACGGAGGCCGCCGTGTGAACCTCGCGCCAGCAGATCACCCTTTTGGGCCCACAACCCCTGCGCGTGAAGTCCGTTGATCCATGGGCCGGGCACCCCGCCCTGCCGATGGATCAACCAAGGAGCATTTCCCCATGTCGCGTACCGCGAAGGCACTCGCCCTTTCCACCGTTGCCGTGGCCGCCATGGCCGGCAGCGCCGGCATCGCCGCCGCCGACGCCGGCGCCCAGGGTGCCGCAGTCGGCTCCCCCGGCGTGATCTCGGGCAACGCCGTCCAGGTCCCGGTCCACGTTCCGGTCAACGTCTGCGGCAACACCGTCAACGTCATCGGTCTCCTGAACCCGGCGTTCGGCAACACCTGCGTCAACAGCTGACACCTCAGCAGCACGCTCTCCACGACGGCCGTTCTCCCTCCGGGGAGGGCGGCCTTCGTGCGTTCCCGCGTCACCCGAATCGCCGCCATGCCCCCAAATGGCAGTCGCTCGGTTGCGGTCGGTGCTCACCGCTTTCACGGTGAACACAAGATCCGACGTATCACCGAAGGGAACACCATTCATGCGCGCTCTGCCCGCACGGCGTCTCGCGACCTCCGCTCTCTGCGCGACACTCCTCCTCGGGACGGCCGGTCCTGTCATCGCCGCCGAGAACAACTCCCCCCACGGCAGCGCCCAGGAGGCGGCCCGCGCACCGGTGCCCGGCGCGGACGCGCTGCTCGCGCAGGCCAAGACGCTGGGTGACGCCGGCGGCGTACTGAAGCCGGTCACCGACCTGCTCACCGCCGTCCTCAACGCCGACGACGGCAAGCTGCCCGCCGCGGACGCCACGAAGCTCGGCGACGCGGTGAAGGACGCCATCGCGACTGCCTCGGCCGCGGCACCCAAGGCCCCCGCACTCCCCGAGACCCCGGCACTCCCCAAGACCCCGGCGGCCCCCGACACCGCCGCGCTCCCGGAGGCCCCGGCGCTCCCGGGGACGCTGTCGGATGACGCCAAGGCGCCCGCCGACCTGAAGGGTGACGCCCTGAAGGCGCTGCAGTCCGCGGTCGACGCCCTCGTCAAGGCGGCCACCGCGGGCGACGTCGCCGCCGTGGCCAAGCAGGCCCCGGTCGTGCTCACCAGCCTCGTCAACTTCGTCGCCGCCACGCTGCTCGGCGGCGGCCTCCCCGCCCCCGACCTGGCAGGACTGCCCGCCCTGCCCAAGCTGCCTGAGGCCCCGAAGCTGCCCGCCGCGCCCGGCCTGCCGCAGGCACCCGCGGTGCCCGGCGTCTGAGCCTGAGCCCGAGTCAGTTCCCGTCGCGTCGCCCCCTTGCGGGCCGGCGCGACGGGCTTTTATCGGAGAATGCGACAGCGCCTTCGTTCGGGTGGGTTCCCGGAATTTCCGCCGCACAGAGTTTCCGCTGTACACAGCGCTCGTTACCCATGGCGAAGTGAAAAGCCCCGCTGGCGACCGTCTGTCGCCGAAGAAAGGAACATGATGAAGCCGCTGAAGGCCGCCGCCGTCGTTGCCGGATCCATGGTCATCGCTGGTGTCGCAGCGCCCGCCTTTGCCGCCGACCTCATGCCCACCAGCCTGAACGGTGCCGTGGACACGATCGCGAGCGACCCGCTCGGCGCCGCGCCGGTGGCCACCAACGCACTCGACTCCGACAACACCGACTCGGCCGTCAACACGGTCAAGGGTGCCGCGAAGTCCCTGAACGGGGGCGGCGCCGGACCCGGCAAGCTTCTCGGCGGACTTCCCCTCGCGCAGTAGAGCCTCTTTTCTGCTTCCCGTCCCGGCCGCATTACGCCGAATGAGGGAGGCAATTGGGCGTGCTTGCGGAGGCTTCCGCGAGCAGGTCCATAAGGTACGAAAAAACCGAAGGGAAGGTTTAATGATGAAGACCGCCAAGAAGGCCGCACTCGTCCTCGCCACCGCCGGTCTCGCCGCGGGTGCCGCCTCCGGCAGCGCCTTCGCTCACGACGGCAGCGGTGCCACGGCCAAGGGCGCGGCTGTCGGTTCGCCCGGCGTCCTGTCCGGCAACCTGGTCCAGGTCCCGGTGCACGTTCCGGTCAACCTCTGCGGCAACACCGTCAACGTCATCGGTCTGCTGAACCCGGCGTTCGGCAACACCTGCGTCAACAGCTGACGTTCCCCGGGAATTACTGCCGCGGGTACGCGGCGCGGCAGCGAGGGCCGGTTCCGCAGACACGTTCTGCGGAACCGGCCCTCGGCATTTCCGCTGCGCTCCAGTTCGAGCGAGGTGCCCCGATCGTGTGATCGCGCGCCCGCACTCACCCAATCAAGTGACGGCAAGGCCGGGGATATCGGGACACATCGATACGGTTCCGGGATGACCTCGACATCGAGCGAAAACCGCACCTTCCGAGCCGCCGATCTCGGCACCCTCACCGTGGTCGCCTGGAGCGGTGAACACCCCGAGGACGAGAAGGACATGCCTTTCCTGCTCGCCTATTCGCTGGGCGACGGCACAGGCGGTCCGGAGGCCGCTTCTCAAGCCATCGAGGTCCTGCTGCGGAACAACGGGCTCCCCATCGGCGGTCCCGTCGTCGAGAGCTCCCGCAATCCGGGCCTCCCCGTCACCCTCCTCGTCGAGGCGGGCCAGGCCGTACTGAACATGCCCTACCTCAACGCCAAGTGCGTCGTACCGCCCCAGTGGCTCGCCGCGGTGGGCGAGCGGGGTCACGCCTACTTCATGTTCACCACGCGCACCTGGCCCGAGGCCAAGCCCGGGGTTCCGATCGCCGAAGAGGACCTCAAGGCGTTCGCGGGCAACGAGGAGACCATGGCCCGGTCCACGCACTGCCTGCTCACCGCCCGCAGCCTGCGCGGTTAGCGGCGTCTCGCAGGCGGACCGCACACGACTGGGGTCCACCGGTCGGGACAGACCGGCGGACCCCAGCTCACCGCTCAGAGAAGACCGAGACCCAGGTCCACGTCCAGCAGGTGGTGGTCGTGGTGGTGGTGGTGGCCGCCCCAGCAGCCGCCGTGGTCGCACGGGTGGGAGGCCGCCGCCTGCTGAGCGGGAACTCCCGCCGCGGAGGCGGTGGTTGTGAGCGGAACCGCCACGGCCAGGGTGAGCATGGCCGTCGCTGCGACACGACGAAGCGTGATCTTCATGGGGGATCTCCTAGATCCGTTGGGGACGGAACCGACGCTAATCAGCCATACCGACCCTGTCGTGTCGAGAGATGCGCGACTACTGCAAAAGGGTGCCGAACCCGCCGTCCATGAATCCAGTGAGGACCTCAGCCCATGCACACCAAGACGTCCCTGCCTGAAGCCCGCAGGCCCGAAGTCTCCTTAGGCCGCAAGGACGCACCCGACCGCGGCGAGACGAGCCGCGCCTTCGCCCTGCTCCTGGTGGTCACGGGTGCGGCGGGTCTGCTCGCGGCGTGGGTCATCACCCTCGACAAGTTCAAGCTGCTCGAGGACCCGGACTTCACTCCGGGGTGCAGCCTCAATCCGGTGGTTTCCTGCGGCAACATCATGAAGAGCGAGCAGGCCTCGGTCTTCGGGTTCCCGAATCCGATGCTGGGCATCGCCGCGTACGCGGTCGTGATCTGTATCGGCATGAGCCTGCTGGGCGGTGCGCGCTTCCCGCGCTGGTACTGGCTGACGCTGAACGCCGGCACGCTCTTCGGGGTCGGCTTCTGCACCTGGCTGATGTACCAGTCGCTCTACGAGATCAACTCGCTGTGCCTGTGGTGCAGCCTGGCCTGGGTCGCCACGATCACCATGTTCTGGTACGTCACCTCGCACAACATCCGTAACGGCCTGCTGCCCGCCCCTTCCGGACTGCGTACGTTCTTCGGCGAGTTCACCTGGGTGTTCCCGGTCCTGCACGTCGGCATCATCGGCATGTTGATCCTCACGCGCTGGTGGGACTTCTGGACCAGCTGACAGCACAAGGAGGCATCAGCAGTGACCGATCAAGCCACGACCGACGGCACCGGCGCGGGATGGTTCACGCGCCGGGCCACGATGCGGAACCTCATCGGATGCGCCGTCGCCGCCGTGACGGCACCGGCCGCACTCCTCTGGTCGACACAACGGCACACGGCACACCGTCAGCCCTCCGACGACCTCGGTGAAGGGTCGTTCGACGAGATGTACGCGGGTCGCCGCATCCGCGGGATGAAAGCCACCGGAGACCACCCGCACACGGGCGCGCCCTGGCACATCACCGTCGACGGCAGACCGCTCCACCTCATGCGGCGCGCCGACGGCGGCTACTTGAGCATGATCGACCACTACGAGTCGTATCCGACGCCCCTCATCGCCACCCGCAGGGCAGTGGACGAACTGGGCCGCACACAGGAGTTGCGCGACGGTCCCGCCTGACCACTGCCCGCACATCGGAACCGACGACCCGAGGAGCGCCCAGCCGTGGTCTACACCCGCAAGAACCAGAGCCACCTCACCAGCGCCGAGAAGCGGCGGTTCGTCAACGCACTGCTCGAACTCAAGCGCAGCGGGCGGTACGACGCATTCGTACGGACGCACATCGAGTACTACGTGTCCGACGGGGACGACGGACTGAGGGTGGCCCATATGACGCCCTCGTTCTTCCCCTGGCACCGCAGGTTCCTCCTGGAGTTCGAGCGGGCCCTGCAACGCGTGGACTCCGCCGTGACCGTCCCGTACTGGGACTGGACGGTGGACCGGACCCCCGGGGCGTCGCTCTGGGGAGGCGGGCTCATGGGCGGCAACGGACGGCGCTCCGACCGCCAGGTCATGACCGGTCCCTTCGCGGGTCCTGCCGGGAACTGGGTCATCAAAGAAGGGGAGACGGACGGCGATTTCCTCATGCGCGACTTCGGCCGGCCGCACGACCCGATCGACCTGCCCACCGAGGACGAGCTGGCACGTGCGACGCGCGATCCCGTGTACGACGCGGCGCCCTGGGACTCCACGTCCACCGAGGGCTACCGGAACAAGCTCGAAGGGTGGACCTCCGGCAGCGGCAGCGCCAAGTGGCGCAACCACAACCGGGTCCACCGCTGGATCGGCGGCCACATGCTCGGCGGCGCATCGGTCAACGACCCCGTGTTCTGGCTGCACCACTCCTTCGTGGACCTGCTGTGGGACCGCTGGCAGGCGCGGCACCCGCATTCCGAGCCCTACCTGCCCAAGAAGCCGCCGGGTCCCGAAGGCCTGCGGCGCGGCAGTGTCGCCGCCCGCTACGAGGCGATGCCGCCGTGGGACGTGAAGCCGGACGAGCTGCTCAGCCACCGCCGCATCTACCGCTACGCATGACCCGGCGCCTGCCGCTCCACGCATGACGGAGCCCCTGGCGGTCGCGGACCGCCAGGGGCTCGAATCACAGCTGGGTTCAGCCGCCGTAGCCGCCGTCACCGTGGCCACCGTCGGCGTTGACGCAGGTGTTGCCGAACGCCGGGTTCAGCAGGCCGATGATGTCCACCGTGTTGCCGCACACGTTGACCGGGATGTGGACCGGGACCTGGGCCTGGTTCCCCGACAGGACGCCGGGCGAGCCGACGGCCGCACCCTCGGCGCCGGCGTCCGCCATGGCCAGACCGGCGCCACTGAGCACCACGGCGCCCGTGCCGAGGGCAACTGCGGCTGCCTTCGCGATGCGAGACATCACGTTCTCCTTCGAATCGACGAGTACGGCCGCATGTGTGCGGCCGCACTGTCCCTTCAACGGCGCCGTCGACGCCAGGTAACGGCACGGATAGGTACATCATTGATGAAATCGGCCCGCAGCCCGTGTCCACCGCCCGCGCGGCCCGTTGCGCAGAGCATGATCTCAACACGACGCATCGTCGCCGCCCTCGCGCTCGCCGCCGGCGCCTCCGCACTGGCAGCACCGGCCGCGAACGCCGAGGACATCTCCCCCACGGGCGTGGTCGACTCGCTCAGCACGTCCGCGCTTCCCGCGGAGCACCAGGCCGACGTGCCGACCGTCACCAGCCAGCTCGGCGGGCTCAACGACGTGTACCAGCTCCAACAGCTGCACCAGCTGACCGACCTGGCCGCTCCGGTCACGGGTCTGCTGCCCGCGGTGCAGTAGCAGCCGTAGTGACAAAGAGCGGGGCCGGGTCCTTCAGGGGACCCGGCCCCGTTCGCATCTTCCCGGTATCCGTTCACTTCTCCAGATAGGCGAGGACCGCCAGTACGCGGCGGTTGTCGCCGCCCGTCGGAACCAGGCCCAGCTTGGTGAAGATGCTGCCGATGTGCTTGGCGACGGCCTTCTCGGAGATGAAGAGTCCCTGGGCGATCCCCGCGTTGGAGCGGCCCTGTGCCAGCCACTCCAGGACCTCGCGCTCACGGGCGGAGAGTCGGCCCACGTTCTCGTCGCGTTCCTTGCGCACCAGGAGCTGAGAGATCACCTCGGGATCCATCGCGGTGCCGCCATCGGCCACCCGCTGGATGGAGTCCATGAACTGGGTTCCATTGGTCACCCGGTCCTTGAGCAGATAGCCGACTCCCCGGCCGCCGCTGCCGAGCAACTCGCGTGCGTACAGCGGCTCGACGTACTGCGAGAGGAGCAGGACGGGCAGGTCGGGCGTCTCGCGGCGGGCGGCGAGGACCGCGCGCAGGCCCTCGTCGGTGAAGTCCGGCGGCAGCCTGACGTCCACGACAGCGACATCGGGCCGCTCCCGGGTGAGGGCCTTGAGCAGTTCCGTCCCGTTGTCCACCGCGGCCACGATCTCGTGGCCGTACGCCTCCAGGAGTCGTATCAGACCGTCCCTCAGGAGGAAGTGGTCTTCGGCGAGGACAATACGCACGGAAGCTCCATCGTCACCATGGTCGGGCCGTCGACGGGGCTGTTCACGGCCAGGACTCCGTCGAATGTGGCAAGTCGTCGCTCGATGCCGCGCAGACCGGTGCCGCGACTCGCGTCGGCGCCACCATGTCCGTCGTCGGTCACGGTGATGCGCAGAATTCCGTGATCGTAACGGATGTCGATCCAGGCCCGGTCGGCTCCCGAGTGCTTGGCGACGTTGGTGAGCATCTCCGAGATCGCGAAGTACGCGGCCGACTCGACCGGCATCTCGGGGCGGCCCGGCAGCTCGACCGTGACCTCGTTGGCGACCGGGCAGACCATGGCCAACGCCCTTACGGCGTCCGCGAGTCCACGGTCGGCGAGCACCGGCGGATGGATTCCGCGGACCAGGTCGCGCAGCTCCTCAAGCGCCTTGGACGAGGACTGGCGCGCCTCTCGCAGGAGGGCGATACCGGCCTCGGGGTTGGTCTCCAGGAGGTGCTCCGCGGCGTCCAGGGTCATGCCCATCGCCACCAGGCGGGCCTGGGCGCCGTCGTGCAGGTCGCGTTCGATGCGGCGGATCTCGGCCATCTGCGTGTCGACGGCGTCGGAGCGGGTCGTGGCGAGGTGCTGGATCCGGCCGGCCATCAGCTCGCTCTCGCTCGGGGCGAGCATCGCGCGGGTGTAGAGGGCGTGTTTGCGTACGGCTCGTGGTGCCGCCCACAGGGACAGCGGCAGTTGCAGCACGCCGAGCACACCCGCGAGCACCGCGGTGGCCTGGCCCTCGATCGGGATGAACTGGTACCAGAGGCCGTCCCATTCCATGGAGAGGGGGACGCCGAAGAACGCGAGGAAGACACCCCAGAGGCCGCTGAGGAGCAGTGCGATCGGGAGAAAGGCCAGGAAGGCGCCGGCCACGGGGTCCACGAGGGCCCAGACCCACTCACGCCGGGTCTGCGGATCGCTCATGATCCACCGGTAGCGGGCGACGGCGCCCGAAGCGCCCGCGGGCACGGGCGGCGGCGGTCCCGCCGGGGCCTGTATCTCCACCCCGGACCAGCGCAGGGCCAGTTCGCGCTGCCGGTCGCCAAGACCGCGTACGCCTTCCATCGCTCGCGGCACCATGCCGAGGCCCGGTCCCACCAGGGCGATCGCCGAGGAGACCGCGAGGGAGCGGCCCAGGGCCGCGGCCGACATCCAGCACAGGCTCATCGCCCGCCGCAGGCCGACCGCCCCTGCCGCGACGGAGAATCCCCTGATCTCTCCTGCCGGGCGGCCTTCTCCGAGCTGCATTGTGCGGTCCACTGGACTCGCCCCCCTCTGACGCCGTTCACCATTCCCGGGCCGATGGGCCCGTGCCCTCATTGTGTCGGCGTACAGACACGGAAATCGGTAGTACTACGTCCCCTCTTCCTGCTTCCGTGTCTTCCCGCGCGTCCGCCGGATCAGGGGCGGCGCCCCGCGAGAACGCAGAACTCGTTCCCCTCCGGATCGGCGAGCGTGACCCAGCTCTCGTCCCCCTTCTGACCGACGTCGGCGTGCCGGGCACCCAGGTCGAGCAGGCGACTGACCTCTTCGTCCTGCTCCCTGTCGGTCGCGTTGACGTCGATGTGGAGCCGGTTCTTGACGACCTTGCCCTCGGGCACGAGCGCGAAGGTCAGCGTCGGCGGCACCGGGCCGAGGCGGCTCCTGCCCTCGGGCACCGCGGGGGAGCCGATGGTGACGACTCCGTCTTCCTCTTCCCGCACCTCGTAGCCGAGGACCGAGCACCAGAACCGGGCGAGAGCGTCAGGGTCGGCACAGTCGATCGCGAGCTCGGTGAACTTACTGGCCATGTCAGGACCTCCAGTGCCTCCTGTGTGCAAAGCCAGTCGCCGGTGCCGGGAGGGCTGTACGATCACCAGCGCACAGGAAGTATCCACAACCCCAACAGAACTATCACGTAGCGGTGTTGAACAGCCGCTGCCAGGCGTTGGGGCACTGGCACAGCAGGCGTCCCCTCAGAGCGGAGAGAACGTGTCCACCGCCTTCGTCACGGTCACCATCCTCGGCGTGCTCTTCAACGGGGCCGCCGCCGTCACGTACCTGATCGGCCACGAATACCCCAAGACCCAGGCGGACATGAAGGGGATTCCCCGGAAGTACGTACCGGTACTGGGGTCCTTGCTGGCAGCGGGTGCCGTGGGGCTGCTGGCCGGGCTCGCCGTACCGCTCCTGGGGACTCTCGCCGCCTGCGGCCTCATCCTGTACTTCATCGGCGCGATCATCGCCCACGTGCGGGTGGGCTCCCGCGACATCGTGGGCGGCATCGCCTTCCTGGCCACCGCTACGGCCGTCCTTGTCCTCGGCCTGCTCGACCACGGCCCCTGGTAGTTCGCGGGGTCCACACGTTCCGCGGCCGTTCTACAGGCCGGCCTCCAGGCGGCGGGAGAGTTCGACCCGGCGGGTCTTCAGCGTGGCGGTGCGCGGCAGTTCGGCCAGCGGGATCTGGACAGGCTCCGCCAGCTGCGGGTACGCGGCCGTGGCGGTGCGCCAGCGGTCCGGGTCGAGCGGCTCGTCCCGGTGGGTGCAGACGACCGGGACCGCATGGGACCCGGGGCCCGGCACCACGACGACCTCGGTCAGCTCCGCAAGGGCGTCCAGGAGGATGTCCTCGATCTCCAGGTTGCTGCCCACCCCGGGGATCGAGTCGAACTCGCGGTCGAGCATGTGCAGGCAGCCGAACGAGGTGCGGTAGCCGACGTCCCCGGTACGCCACCAGCCGTCGTGCAGATTGGCGTCGTAGCGCTCCTGCTCGCCGTGGTACGTCTTCGCTATCCCGTCCCAGCGGACGTCTATGAAGCCGGGGTTCCGCTGCGAGGGCCGCCTGCCGTCCCGGCTCACCAGCCTGACCTGAGCGCTGCCCGGCAGGGGATAGCCCACGCAGCGGCCGTCCATCCGGTGAGCGAACCGGCGGTAGTACGGCCGGCCGACCGCGGGGCCGACCTCGCTCTGCCCGTAGATCTGGAAGAACTGCGCTCGCTGAGCGGACGCCTCCAGCAGACGGCGCACCGTCCTCGGGTGGATCGCGTCGAAGGTGCTGCTGAAGTACTTCACCGACGCGAACGGGCGGCGCGTGTCGTCGGCCAACTCCTCCCAGGCCAGGAAGGAGTTGGGCAGTGCCTCGATCAGCCAGGGGCGGCGCTCGGCGAAGAACCCGGCGATGGCGTCCGGGGTGCCGTCCTTCACCAGCAGCGCCGGCATCCCCAGGAGGAGGCAGAGCGACAGCGCCGCGAACGTCCGGGAGTGGCCGAAGGGGATGTGGATCGCTACGGTCCCCCGCTTCCTCATCAGCCCCAGCAGGAACAGCTGCGGGCGCAGCCGGGACCGCATCGTCCGCGGCGTGTGCACGACCAGCTTGGGCAGCCCTGTCGTGCCGGAGGTGTGCGTGATCATGGCCGGCTCGTCAAGACCGCGCAGCACCGGCCGCACCGGCACCGTGCCGTCAAGATCGGCGAGCGCGACCGCACCCGGACCGGCGTCCCCCACCCCGATCACGCCCCGGGTCAGCTCCGCCAGGTCCACGGCATCCTCGGTCAACGCGCGGAGCTTGGGCCCGTCGGTGACCAGGTGCGGCCGCTCAAGACGGGCCAGCAGCGCGGCGATGGCCTCGGAGTCCAGGTGCTGCGAGAGCATGACAGGGACCGCACCGATGCGCTCCACGGCCGTCGCAAGCAGCCAGAGGTCGAAGTTGGGGGCCTTGCAGATCACCACATGGCCGCCGGGGCGCACCCCGGCGACCGCGAGCCGGTTCGCGATGTCCGCGACGTGTCCCGCGAGTTGACTGACCGTCAGCCGTCGCCCGGACTCCGGCAGGACGTCGAGGTCGTGGTCGAGGACGAGCGGCATGGCGCCGCGGAGGCGCGCGGCTCGCTCCGGTACGACGCCGAGATAGAGGCCGCGCTTGTGTATCGACGTACGGGCCGACGTACGGGCCGACGTACGGGCCGACGCTCGGTTCGGCTTGTGACTCAGCTTGTACAGCAACGTGCTTCCCATCAGATCTCCCTTTGCGTCCGGCTGAGCGGTGGTGCGGGGTACGGCATCAGCGGTCGCGGTGGGCGACCATCTCGGCCAGTTCCTCGAGGCGCAGGCGCCAGCGGCGCGGCAGGCCGGCGTCCACCAGGGCCGCGCGGGCATCGGCGACCAGGGCGTCGATCCGCTCCTCGACCTCCGCACGCACCCCGGAGGCGAGCAGGGCGGCACGGAGTCCGGCCGGGTTCCAGTCCGCGTGGCGGCTGTCCTCGACCAGCCGGGCCACCCGCGGGTCCTTGGCCGCGGCCAGCGCGATCAGCAGCGTCATCTTGTGTTCGCTGAGGTCAAGGCCGGTCGGCTTGCCTGTCATCGCCGCGTCACCGAACACGTCCAGCAGGTCGTCCCGCAGCTGGAACGCCTCACCGGCCGCGACCCCGTACGCCTCGAACACCGCGTGCAGCCCGGGGCGTCCGGCGATGGCCGCGCCGAGGGCGAGGGGGCGGTGGATGGTGTAGCGGCCGGACTTGCAGACGGCGACCCAGCGGGCCAGATCCGGGTCCGGCTCCACCTCGGCGGCCAGGGCGATGTCCAGCTGCTGGCCGATGATCATCTCCGTGACCAGCTCGTGCCACACCTGCGCCGCCGGTCCTGTCAGCCTGCCCGCGAGCCGGTTCGCGTAGCTGAGCGCCAGGTCTCCGGCGAGGATGGCGACACCCTCCCCGTACCTGCGGGACTCCCCCGCCCAGGCGCGCCGTGCGTGGAGGTCCGCGTACGCGACATGGACGGTCGGTGCGCCGCGCCGGGTGGGCGAGTTGTCCATGACGTCGTCGTGGATGAGCGCGAACGCGTGCAGCAGCTCGAGCGCCGCCGCCGCGTCGACGACCGTGTCCTCGTCCCCGGCGGCGCCGGCCGCCAGATAGCCGGTGACGCAGAACAAGGGACGCAGCCGCTTGCCTCCCGCCGCGACCAGCTCCGCGACGACCGCCACCGGCACCGCCACCCGGGCGTCCACGGCACCCCAGCGCTTCTCCTCGGCAGTCAGCAACTCCTCGATCCGCCGGTCGACGCGATCCAGCAGCTTGCCGCAGGTCTCCTCATCGATGCCGCTGGGCTCTTCGAGTTCGGCCGGCTCCACCGGCAGTTTGAACGCCACGTTTCCCCCTCGGGGTGGTCAGAAGAAGAATGCGCCGGACTTCTGAATTCCGTACGGGTGCTGCCGTCCCGACGGCGATCGGCGGACCGCGAAATGCATACTCGACGCCGCCCCTTGCCGGGGAATACGCGGCGAGTTGGCCCCGGCTTGGCGGCAAGCAGGCACCAATCCCGGACCCAGTCGCCGCCAAGTCGCCGCTGGCATTCTCACTGCGGGGGCAGGCCGCCAAGCCCGGGGCGCGGATTTCACGGTGTGCCGCCGCTGTCTCCAGAATTCCGCCGTCTCCCGGCCGCCAAGGCCGCGCCCGCATTCCACCCGAGAGAGCGACACCACATGAGCGGTCTCATAGTCCCGCCCGGTCAGGGCCGAAAACTCCTCACGAAAGCGCAGGACGTGACCTTCAAGGTCACGGCCGCGGACGGCTCCTCCTCCTCCGTGTTCGAGGTGGTCGTGCCGCCGGGGTTCGACGTCGGCGCGCACACCCACAGCCATTCCCAGGAGTTCTTCTACGTCCTGGAAGGGGAGTTGGAGCTCTTCTCGTTCGAGCCCACCGAGCGGACCCCGGACACCTGGCACGGCTGGGAGTCCCCGAGCGGCGACCGCGCCGCCCGCGCGGTCACGGGAAGCTGCATGTTCGTGCCGCCGGGCTGCCCGCACGCCTTTCGCAACCCCACGGACAAGCCGGCCCGGATGCTCTTCCAGAGCTCACCCTCGCCCGACCACGAGCGCTACTTCGAGGAGATCGTCGAGATCTTCGCCGCGGGACCTTCGGTGAGCTCCGAGGCCGTGGAGCGGATGCGCGAGCGCTACGACGTCCAGCAGATCACCCCACTCCGCTTCACCCCACCCACCCCGAGCACGGAAGAGCCGAGGGGCGACCTCTGATGACTGTGACGACCACGGACAGCATCTCGCTCGTGCACGCGAGCCTGGGCGAACAGGAACTCACCGCCGTCGCCGAGGTGTTCGCCTCGGGCTGGCCGGCCGGACAGGGCCCGCGGGGCAAGGCACTCGAGGCCCAGCTGAAGCAGCGCTACGGCGTCGGTGACGCGGTCACGCTGAGCAACTGCGGCGCGGCGCTCCACCTGAGCATGTTGGCGCTCGGCGTCGAGCCCGGCGACGAGGTGATCGTCGCCGACTACACCTTCCCGGCCCCGGCCCACGCGGTGCGCTACGTCGGCGCGACTCCTGTCTTCGCGGACGTACGCCGCGACACCGGCACCGTCGACCCGCAGGCGGTGGCGGATCTGATCGGCCCGCGCACGGTGGGTGTGATCGCGGTGGACACCGTCGGGCTGCCCGCCGACTACACCGAACTGATGGCCGTCGCCGACCGGCACGGCCTGTTCGTCGTCGAGGACGCCGCCTGCGCGGTCGGCGCCACCTACCAGGGCCGCCCGGCGGGCGCGCTCGCGCCGGTGGCCTGCCTCTCCTTCCACGGCCGCAAGGGCGCCACCAGCGGTGAGGGCGGGGCGCTGCTCGCCGCCGACCCGGTGATCGGGGCGGACGCCCGGCTGCGGTCGTCGTTCGGCATCGGGAGCATCTACGACCAGGCGCAGGTGGTCGGCCTGCCGATCCCCTCGTTCACCGACATCGGCTACAACTACAAGCTCTCCGACATCGCCGCCGCGATCCTCCAGGTGCAGCTGGAGCGGGTCGGCGAACTACTGGAGCGCCGGAACGCGATCGCGGCGTCGTACGCGGAGCTGCTCGCCGACGAGGAACTGCTCACGCTGCCGTACGTGCCCGGGGACCGCACCCACGCCTGGCAGTCCTATCTGGTGACCCTCGACCCGCGCGTGGACCGCTCCGGGCTCGCCGCCGCGCTGCGCGCCCAGGGCATCGGCTGCGGGCACGGCACCTGGGCCAGCCACTTGCAGCCGGTGTACGACGCCGTGCAGCGCTGCCCGGTGTCCGCGGATCTCTTCAAGCGCAATCTGGCCATCCCCATGCACGCCGAACTCCGCCCGGACCAGGCCGAACGCGTCGTAGACGTACTGCGGGCCGAGCTGAAGAACAACCTGCGCCCCACCTGACCGAGGTGCCGGACAGCGGCGCGGCCGGAGCCGGCCGCCATGAGCCGCGGCCGCCGACCGAGCGGCCGTGGCAAAGGCAGAAGAAATGTCTTTACTTTCTGAGAGGCAGACGCAGGACATGCCCATCCTTTGCAAGCCCTCGGTCCGCGTACCGGAATACGTCATCACCATGGAGCAGACTCTGGATTTCGCCAGGAAAGCCCATGCGGGAAAACCGCAGCTTCCGCTTGCACTCCGACTGATAGAGAACACCGGAGTGCAGAAGCGGCACCTGGTGCAGCCCATCGAGAAGACCCTGGGCCACCCCGGCTTCGAGAAACGCAACCGCATCTACGAGACCGAATCGAAAAAACGCTGCCCCGAGGCCGTCGAGGAGGCCCTGGCGAACGCGTTGCTGCAAGCCGACGACATCGACGCGATCATCTATGTGTCGTGCACCGGATTCATGATGCCCTCGCTCACCGCATGGCTGATCAACACCATGGGGTTCCGCTACGACACACGGCAGTTGCCCATCGCTCAGCTGGGCTGCGCGGCGGGCGGAGCGGCGATCAACCGCGCCCATGACTTCTGCGCGGCCCACCCCGACAGCAACGTACTGATCGTCTCGTGCGAGATGTGCTCGCTGTGCTACCAGCCCGAAGCCGACGACATCGGCTCGCTGCTGTCCGACGGACTGTTCGGCGACGCGGTCGCGGCGGCCGTGGTGCGCGGCCGTGGCGGCCCCGGCGTCACCGGTGTCCAGCTGCGCCGCAACGCCTCGTACCTCATTCCGAACACCGAGGAGTGGATCTCGTACGCCGTGCGCGACACCGGGTTCCACTTCCAGCTCGACCGCCGGGTGCCGGGCACCATGGAGCCGCTCGCCCCGGTGCTGCGCGACCTCGCGGCGGACCATGGCTGGGACGCCGCGGACCTCGACTTCTACATCGTCCACGCCGGCGGCCCCCGGATCCTGGACGACCTCGCCAAGTACCTCGGCGTCGACCGCTCGGTCTTCCGGCACAGCTGGGGGACGCTGACCGAGTACGGGAACATCGCCAGCGCGGTGGTGTTCGACGCCCTGCGCAGGCGGTTCGAGGAAGGGCCGCTGCCCACGGACGCCACCGGCATGATCGCCGGCTTCGGCCCCGGCATCACCGCCGAGATGGCCTTGGGCACCTGGGTCGACGGCACGGCCCATCACCACGGGGCGCACCCGGCCGCGGAGGCCGCGCCGCGCCCGTACGCAGGGAGGATCGCATGAGCAGCACCGGCATCGACAACACCATCGGCACGCAGGACGGACCCACGTCCGACCGGATCATGCGGATGATCAACGGCTACTGGGCCACCGGAGTGCTGGGCACGGCGGCGACGTACGACCTGTTCACGCATCTGGAGGACGGCGCGGACACGGCGGCGGCGCTGGCCGAGAAGGCCGGGATCGCGCCGCGCGGCGCGCAGGCGCTCCTGGACGGTCTGGTCGCCCTCGGCCTGGTCGAGGTCGCGCGGGGCCGCTACCGCAACACCCCGGAGGCGGCCGCCTTTCTCGTGGCGGGCAGGCCCGCGTCACTGGCCGGGTTCGCCCGCCTCAAGATGGGCCACCTGGGATCACTGGCCGCACTGCCCGACGTCGTACGCGCCGGAGGGCCGGTGGCGGACGCGGTGGTGGAGGTCGCCGACAACCCGCACTGGGAGAACCTCGTCCAGGCCATCGCCGCACAGTCCGTGCCCGTGGCGCACATCGCCGGCGAGGCGCTCGGTCTCGCCGACGCCGGGAAGGTCTCGATCCTCGACATCGGCGGCGGTTCGGGGGTCTGCTCGGCCGTCTGGCTCGGGCTCAACCCCGACGCCCGCGCCACCCAGATCGACTGGGCACCGATCAACGCGATCGCCCGGCGGCTCCTCGCTGAACAGGGCGTGGGCGACCGGGTCGACCACGTCGACGGCGACTTCCACACCGCCGACTTCGGCGATGGCGACCACGACGTCGTCATGTACTCCAACATCGCCCACCAGGAAGGGCCTCAGAGCAACCAGGCGGTCTTCACCCGAATCCGCAGGGCGCTGCGGCCCGGCGGCACGCTCGTCGTCTCCGACTACATCACCGACGACGACCGCACCGGCCCGCCGTTCGCCCTGACCTTCGCCGGGGAGATGCTCCTCAAGAGCCGACAGGGTTCCACGTGGCGGCGCCGCGATTACCACGCGTGGCTCACCGCCGCCGGGTTCGAGGACATCCGCTTCCTGGACACCCCGTCCCCCACCACCCTCGTGCTCGCCCGCTGACCCGCCCTGCCGCGGGGACACGCGGGGACACGGACAGCCGAAGAAGCCTCCGGCCCGGCGGCCCGTTCGAGGACCGCCGGGCCGGAGGCTCGGACGCCGCTTTCGAAACCCGCCCCAGGAGGCCCTAGGAGCGCTCGAGCTCCGGTGCCTGGCGCAGGATCTCCAGTTCCAGGTGCTGCAACGCGGGGCTCGGCGAGATGCCCAGGTCCTCCACCATCTTCTTCTGGTGGGCCCGCAGCACCGACAGTGCGTCGGCCTGCCGGCCCGCCCGGTACAGCGCGAGGCTCAGCAGTTCGCAGCCGTACTCGCGCAGCGGATGGGCCTGGGTGAAGGGCACCAGTTCGGGCACCGCCATCTCGTGGTTGCCCACCGCGATCAGGGTGGCGCAGCGGCCCTCGATCACCGACAGGCGCAGCTCCTCCAGGCGTACCGCCTCGGGTGCGACATGCGGGGCCGCGGCGACCTCCGCGTACGCCTCCCCGCGCCACAGGGCCAGGCCCGCCTCGAACGCGTACAGCGCCCGCTGCGGATCGCCCCGGTCCAGCGCCTGCCATCCGGCGGTGGCGCTCTCCCAGAAGCGGTGGGCATCGACCTCGACGGCCCGGCTGTTCAGCAGATAGCCCCGCCCGCGGGTGCACAGCACCGTCGCCGGGGTGCGCGGTGCCCGGTGGGGTTCCAGGGCGCGCCGCAGATTGGCGATGTACGCGTGCAGCGAAGTGATCGCCGACTGCGGCGGCCGTCCGTCCCACAGCGCCTCCACCAGTACGTCCACCGAGACCGGCTGGCCCACCTGGCTCACAAGCAGCACGAGCGCCGCACGCTGCTTGGGCGCCCCCAGGTCCACCCACCGGCCGCCGACGGCCGCCTCGACCGGGCCGAGCACCCGGAACTCCACCCCGACGCCCGACGCGGGGCGGCGCGGTGGACCGGCACCGTCCGGCCTTTCGTCCCCTGCGGTGTCCGGGACGCGGTCGTCCCGGCGCCGGGGGGAGGCGGTGTCGAGGTCGAGCGCCTTACTGACGTACTGCTTGAGTGTCTCGTTGGCGCGCTTCAACTCCCCTATCTCGCGCTCGAGTTCCGCTATGCGCTGCATACCCGTGGTTTCCGTGCTCCCGGCGCTCCCCCCTGGCCGCTGCTCGGCAACAGCCTGTCGTCCGCGCTGTCCGACGACCACCGGGACGGCGGTCATGGCACTGCGGCGGATTCCCCTGCCCATCGTCTCTGCACTCATAGGGTCTGCCCCGAAAGTGTGTGTCCGGGCATGCCCCGGACTGTGCATGCGGACTGTCCATGCGGTTGCCTCTGCCACAAGGCCCGCCCCTGAGTTCGCGTCGCACGGCCGGGTCCGCTCCCCACGGTCCCCGGGCCGGCCTCCCGCGCCGGGTCCCGGCGCGGGAGTTGTTCACCTGCCGCTGTACGCGGGCACCTGGTCGGGTTCGCCCGCCGAAGCCACGGCGTCGTCGCGCTGCCGGAACAGCTTGCCGGGCCACCACATCCAGCCGCCCACGTCCAGGGTGAGCGCGGTGACCAGCACCGAGCGCACCACGATCGTGTCGAGAAGCACGCCGAACGCCACCGTGAAGCCCAGCTCCACCGCGAAGACCAGCGGCAGCGAGGCCATCGCCGCGAAGGTGCCGGCCAGCACCACACCGGCCGAGGTGATCACACCGCCGGTGGACGAAAGGCCGGTCAGCGCGGCGCGCCGGGTGCCGTACAGCAGGGTGTCCTCGCGGACCCGGGTGACCAGGAAGATGTTGTAGTCGATGCCGAGCGCGACCAGGAACACGAACGCCAGCAGGGGGAACGACGCATCGGCTCCGGCGAGGCCGAGGACGTGCTCGAACACCAGACTGCTCACGCCGAGGGCCGCGCCGAACGACAGCAGCACCGTCGCCATCAGCAGCAGCGGCGCGACCACCGCGCGCAGCAGCAGCCCCAGGATGAGCAGCACCACGAGCAGCACGATCGGGATGATCAACTTGGAGTCGCGAGCCGCCGCGTTCTCCGTGTCGACCATGATCGCGGTGCTGCCGCCGACCTGTGCGTCCGCGCCCTCGATCCGGTGGACCGCGGTCCGGGCCCGGTCGACGGTGCGCATCGCCGCCTCGCTGCTCGGCTCGTCCGCCAGCTGCGCGCTCAGCACCGCCTTGCCGTCCTTGATCACCGGGTCCGCGACGGCGCTCACCCCGGACACCTTGGCCAGCACCGTCTTGACCTGACCGGCCTCGGCGGCCCTGGCCACGACGAAGACGGGGTCGCCGGATCCGGCCGGGAAGTGCGCGGCGCGGATCTCCTCACCGACCGCCATCTGCGGCTTGTCGGTGAACTGGTCCTTGTTGGACAGGCCCGAGGCATCGAGTCCGAGCGTGCCGAGCGCCATCGCCGCGAGCACCAGCACGGTGCCCACCCACACCAGCCGCGGGCGGCCGGAGATGGCGTTCCCGACCCGGCTCCAGATGCTCTCCTTCTGCGCGGCCTCCGCTCCGTACACCGGCTTCACCGGCCAGAAGATCCACCGGCCGCAGGCGACAAGCAGCGCCGGCATCAACGTCACCATGGCGACCAGGCCGACCAGGACGCCGATGGCGCAGGCCGGGCCCATGCCCTTGGTGGAGTTCAGAAGGGCGAGCATCAGCAGCATCAGGCTGATCGCGACGGTCGCCGCGCTGGCCATGATCGCGGGTCCTGAGCGGTACAGGGCCTCCGCCATCGCCTCGTGCCGGTCCTCATGACGCGCCAGCTCTTCCCGGTAGCGGGAAATCAGCAGCAGCGCATAGTCGGTGGCGACGCCGAAGATGAGTACGACCAGGATGAAGCTGGTCTGTTTGTTGATGACGAGGCCGGCGTGCTCGGCCAGCAGATAGATCAGCGCCTCCGCCGCCATCAGGGCGACGCCGACCGTGATCAGCGGCAACAGGGGCAGCACCGGGCTGCGGTAGGTGATCAGCAGGATCGCGACCACGACCAGCGCGGTGATCGTGGTCAGCGCTCCGCCTCCGCCGAACGCCTTGATCGAGTCGGCCCCGTAACCGGCTGGTCCCGCGACGTGGAAGCTGAGGCCGTCCGCGTCTTTCTTGCCGACGTCGGTCATCGAGTCGACGACCTTGCCAAGGCCTTCCCAGCCGGACTTGTCCTTGTGGACCTGGACGATGGTCTGGATGGCCTTGCCGTCCTGGGACTTGACCGGTTCTTGCGGCCGGCCCACGACGTTGTCGATGCTCTGGAACGCCTTGGCGTCCGCCTGCGCCTTGGCCAGGTCGGCGCCGGTGACCCCGCCGGCCCGGTCGTAGATCACGATCGCGGGCACGGAGTCGGCAGGCATCAGCTTCTGGGCCTGCTCGACGACCGCGGTGGACTCCGCGTTGCCCGGCAGCCAGGCCGAGTTGTCGTTCTCTTCCGCGTCACCGAGCTTCCCGGCCAGCATCAGCGCCGGGACCAGTACGACGGCCCAGATCGCGATGACGACCCACTTGCCGACCCTTCCGCTGGGTAGGGCGGCCAGTTTTCGAAGCATGTCTGCCTCTCCGTGTTCCGTGGGGTGAATGGTGTGTTCAGTGGCTGGTGAAACAGGCGGTTCAGGAGTTCACCCGGTGACCCGCGCGCGGACGTGCCCGAGTGCGAGCAGCACCGGTATGTCGGTGAGCAGCGGGAAGCGGTAGGCGAAGGGGCGCGGGCCGACCATGTCGGGCGGGCCGCCATAGCCGCCGTCGGCCTTCTGCCGCTCGAGCAGCCAGGTCAGGGCGGCGCCGACGGGCTGCGGATCGTCGGCGTGGCAGAGCGTGATCAGGCCGTAGGCGGTGCTGATGTCGTCGCTGGGGTCGCCGGGCTGCATACCCCAGCCGCCGTCGGTGTTCTGCGTCTCGCGCGCCGACTGCTCGATCCGTGCGGCCATGGCGGCGGAGCGCAGATCATCCGGGCCCGCCGTGCAGGCGGCGAGCCGCACCCGGAACATGCTGTGCAGGCGGCTGCGGCTCCAGCCCGGCTCGAAGCCGCCGTCGTCAAGCTGGCTGCCGGCGAGGAACGCCAGGGCCTTCTCGCGCTGCGGTGCGGTGGCCGGGTGCGGGCCGAGCGCGCAGACCGCGGCGGCCGTCATGCACGGCTCGGACGAGGCGCCCTGGACGTAGGTCGGGAAGCCGCCGTCCGCGCCCTGCACGGCCAGCAGCGCGGCCACCCCGCTGTGCACCGTCCCGACGTGTGCGACCGGGTCGACCACCTGGAGGAACTCCAGGGCGCAGGAGGTGTCGTCGACGTCGTTCTGCGCGACGATCGGCGACATGGACCAGCCGCCGGTCAGCGTCTGGCCGCGGGAGAGCGAGCGGAGCGCGGCGCCGCCCCGCTGGGCGCTGAGCGTCGCCGCCATCCGGTTCAGCAGCGCCGGGTCGGCGCCCGCCGCGTGCAGGGCGAGACCGCCGGTGGACGTGCACCAGTTGTGCATCTCCAGGACGAACGGGAAGCCGCCGTCGGTGCGCTGATGACGCAGCAGCGTCCCCAGGCCGCGGCGCACGGTCTCCTCGTGGCCGGGCGCCCCGGCGAGCGCGTGCAGCACCAGCAGGTGCATGAGCGCGTAGCCCTCCCACACCGTGGTGCCGGGGTCGGTGGCAAGCAGGGTGTCCAAGGCCGCCTCGGTGACCCCGTTCCGTACGCCGAGGGCGTCGGCCAGGATCCGCGTGATGGCCGCCTGCTGCACGGCGGCCCAGGAGTGCAGCGGGTCGGTGGGTACCCGTCCGCCGCCCGGGAGTTCGGCGTCGGCGGGCAGCGGGCAGCCGAGTACCGAGAGCACCGCGTACACCATGAGGCGGCGGCGGGTGGAGATGAAACCCGGCGCGGCGCCCAGGACGCCCGCCGCCAGGGTGCCGACGAGGGCGCTGTCGCCACCGGGCTCCCGGCCCGCGGCACCCCCGAGGGCGAGCGAGGCGAGCACCCGGTCGAGCTTGTCCGGGGACTCCTGGTGGCCGCGCAGATAGGCGAGGAGGCGGTCCCTGGCCGGGGATTCGGCCCCGGTCCGCGTCATCAGCGAGAGGGCGAGCGCGGACTCGAGCACCCTGCTCTCGCACTGCTCCCGGATCACACCGTCGTCGTCGGTTCGGCCGCTGACGTACGCGACAAGACGGGCCGTGGCCTGTCGTACGTCGTCCGGGCGAATCTCGTCGGGCAGGGTCAGCGGGGCCGGTCGCGCGCGGTCCGCGATCTTCATGGAGTGCTCCTGTCTGGCCGGTCCGAACCGGCGGGATGGCCTGGGGTTACGGGAACGGGCCCGCCCCGCCGGGGCGGGCACCGTGCGGAGCCGGGCAGTGGGTCAGCGGACGCCCTGCTCGAACCGGAAGAACCGGTGCGGGTCGTACTTCGCCTTGACCCGGGACAGCCGTGCGCCGTTCTCGGCGTAGTAGGAGCGCCGCCAGTCCGGCAGGCGCGGGTCGATGAAGTTCTGGTAGGTCTCGCCGTTGGAGTACGGGTCGATCACCGCGAAGCCGGCGTCGACGTACTCCAGTGCGGCGGTCCTCGCTTCGTCCGTGATCGGTGCGGCGGCGTTCGAGGTGAGGTAGCTGACCGAGAAGAGGCTGTCGCGGTGGACATAGGCGGTGGCGTCGCGGGCCACGGTGTTGGCCCGGCCTCCGAGGGCCGAGATCTGCAGCTGGCGCATCTGCCCGGAGAACCGCTTCGCGTTGAACGTCTCGAGCGCCTCTGCCCAGCCCGCGCGCGGCATCTCCCGCTCGAACAGACGGCTGCGCCAGGCGCCGAACGCCGGGCGCTGGAGCTTCCCGTCGGGGGAGGTGTCCGCGCGGTGGCACTGCTGCACCGTGAGCTCGGAGCACTGGTACAGCGACATCAGGACCGACTTGTACGGGGCGGTGAACTTCTGCTGGTACGCCGGGGGGCGGCCGACCAGCGAGATCAGCCGGGCGATCTCGCTGTCGAACGCCGCGCCGGTGTCCACCGAGCCGAGGAACACCGAGGCCGTCGGCACGGTGCCGGGACCGGCGTCGGTGAGCGTGACGTTGACACCGCTGCCGATCGTCCACGGGGCGTCGGACAGCCACTTGTTCCAGCCGTCCAGCATGTCCAGGGCCTGGTCGAAGGTCCATACGAGGTTGATGGCGGCCACGTCGGTCAGCGGCGACGGCGTGACGTCGTACGACGTCACGATCCCGAAGTTGCCACCACCGCCCCCGCGCAGGGCCCAGTACAGATCGCTGTGGCTCTTCGGCGAGGCGGTGACGGTGCGCCCGTCGGCGAGGACCACCTGCGCCGAGGTCACGCTGTCGGAGGCGATACCGACACTGCGGGTGAACAGGCCCATCCCGCCGCCCTGGAAGAACCCGCCGGCCGCGACAGTGGGGCAGTAGCCGCCGGCGATGCCGAGGCCGGCCGGCGCGAGCGTGTTCGTGATGTCGACGAGCTGGGCGCCGGGCCCCATCCGCGCCGAACCGTCGCCGAGGACCACGGAGTTGAGCCCGGAGACATCGATGACCAGGCCCTGGGTGGTGGAGTAGCCGCCCGCACTGTGACCGCCGCTGCGCGCGGCGACGGGTATGCCGTGTGCCTCGGCGAACCGGATGCAGGCGGAGACGTCGGCGGTGGAGGAGCAGTAGGCGACCGCCCTGGGGCTGGTGGCGTCGAACTGGACCTGGTAGAGCTGCTTCGCCCGCTGGTAGTCCGCGTCCGACGGGAGCACGAGACGTCCCTGGAGCCGGTCGGCCAGCCGGTTCCACTGGGAGCCGAGGGCAGTCGACTTGGCCTGCGCGGCGCCGGACAGCACCGTGGTGGCCAGCGCGGCACCGCCGGCACCGGCGAGGAAGGACCTTCTGTTGATCATGTGGTTTCTTCCGTGTTCGTAAGGGAGTTCGGTCTTGTGGTGCGGGCGGTCACGGCGCCCGGCGCCCAAGGACGAGGGAGAGCGCCTCGGTCAGGGCTCCCGCCGGGTCCGCCTCGGCGCCCGTGGCGCGCCAGGCCACGTGCTGGTCGGGCCGGACCAGCACGGCACCCGCCCCGTCCGTCTCGCGCAGGCGCTGCCAGACGCCGTCGGCGTCGGTGAACTCCGTGCCCTCGCCGCCCTCGCCGATCCGGACCGCGGTCACGGGGACGGAGAGCTTCCCGGCGGCCAGTTCGGCGGCCTCGTTCCATGCCGCCCCGTCCGCCCCGGTGATCAGCACGAAGCCGGTGCCCGAGCCGACCAGGTCGTGGGTGGACACCCGCCGGCCGTCCCGCTCGACCCAGGCGTGCGGCAGCAGATGCCCCGGCCGGGTCGTGGGCCGGTACTCGTCGCCCAGCGGCGAGCGGACCGGCGGGCGGCTGCCGTCCGGGACGACCGCGCCCTGCTCATAGGCGAAACCGGTCTCCACGTCGAGGGCCTGGCACTCGGCGCGGTGGGTGGCGAAGATCTCCGCTGCGCGGGCGCGCTGCGCGGCACCGACCGGGGTCGGCGAGAAGTAGGAGAAGAACACCGGCATGCGGCGCTCCGGCGGCACATGCGGGCCGAGACCGACGGCGGCATCGATGACCACCTGGTGGTTCGCGGCGGCGGACATCGCCCAGCCCAGGTTGTACTGGCCGACGGGCCGGCGCTCGGCCTCGTAGGTGTCGAGCAGGCTGTCGCCGGCCCGGCCCGAGAGCACCGCGGCGAGCTTCCAGGCGAGGTTGTGCGCGTCCTGGATGCCGCTGTTGAGGCCGAGGCCGACCGCGGGCGGCTGGCGGTGGGCGGCGTCACCGACGAGGAACGACCGGCCGTGGCGGTAGCGCTCGGCGAGCACCGCCTCCACGCTCCAACTGGTCACATCGTGCAGGGTCAGCTCCAGGTCGGGCAGGCCGAGCACCTCGCGGATGCGGCCGACGACCGCGTCCTCGTCGGTGGGGTCGAGACCGACGAGCGGCAGGTGCAGGCCCCACTCCTCGCAGTGCTTGCCCCAGGTCGGGCCCATCTCGATGAGTGCGCTCGACAGTTCGCGGCGGTAGGGGTTGAGGAACCAGGTGATGATCGATCCCTCGGTCCACCACTGCGACAGATCAGCGGAGAAGTACGCGGTGGTGGCGTCGAACAGGGCGGGCAGGCCCTCCATCCGTACGCCGAGGGCGGGGCCCACCGTGCGGCCGGCGTCCGCCGCGATCACGTACTGCGCGATGACCGTCGTGGTCTCGCCGTTCTCGGCGGAGCGGATCTCCGCGGTGATGCTCTCGCCGTCCTCGTCCTCGGTGAGCGAGACCAGTTCGTGGCCGAACCGGACGCGTCCGGGGTTGCGCTCCTCCGCGTGACGGCGCAGCACCGGTTCGAGGCGCAGCTGCGGCAGCTTGGCCGGCAGCACGGGGCCCGCCGCTTCGTAGGTTTCGCGCAGCGCGCCGCCGCCGAAGCCGTCCATCTCATGGATGACCCGCCCGTCCAGCGGGCCCTGGCCGGTGAGCGTGGTCTGCCAGCGGACCTTGCCGAACTGTTCGGGCGTGGCGGCCGGTCCGGCCACGTCGTCCGCCAGGCCGTACTGGCGGAAGATCTCCATGGTGCGCTGGTTCATGTAGTGCGCCTTCGGCAGGCGCGAGGTGTCCGCGCGGCGCTCCACCAGCAGGTGCTCGACGCCGTGGCCGGACAGGAAGACGGAAGCGGCCAGGCCGGAGCCGCCGCCGCCCACGATCAGTACCGGAACTTCTACGGTGCTCAAGGTTTGTCCTTCCGAAGGAAGATGAGAAGAGAAGAAGGGAAGAGGAGAGAGGAAAGGAGAGGGGAGAGAGGGCGGAGAGGGCGGAGAGGGGCGGAGAGGCGGCGCGAGGTCACACCGGGTCCGCGAGGGCCCCTTCGGGGAGCTGCATGATCTCCGGCACGCCGGAATCCCAGCGGTAGTAGGCCTGGAGCTTGTAGTACTCACCGTCGGGCTGGGAGGCGACGGCGTAGACGAACTTCGTGTTCGGGTCGGCACATTGCATGTGCCGCACGAACAGCCCGATCTGCTCGTCGAGTTCGACGGGCAGAGAGGCCGGGTCCGTCGTCGCCACGGCGAAGCAGATCCGCTCGATCACCGGGGAGTCCCAGTCGAGGGTCACGTAGACGCCGAAGGCCTGGCGGCCGAGCCGGAGCATCTGCTCGCTGGGTTCGGCCTGGTCGACCTCGCGGAGCATGGAGCGTACGGACTCGGGGGAGATGCCCCCGGCGGGCGGCTCGCCGAAGTAGATGTTGACGGTGCGGTTGCGGTAGTCGATGCCGAGCAGACCCACGGTGTCGCCGAGGCCGTGCCGGGCGATGAAGTCGAGGCTCTCGCCCAGGCTGCGCGGCATCGACGGAAGGCCGGCGAGTCTCGTGACGTCCTGGAGGGCGGTGCGCGGCAGCACCACCCATATCTTCTTGAACCCTCCTACGACACCGAAGTCGATGCCGTAGCCGTCGACGGGGCAGTTGTCCCGCAGGTCCGCGAGCAGCTGGGCCACGGGGTGGTCCGTCTTCTCCAACAGGCCGTTGTCCACGGCGAGTTGGTACGGGTCGATACCATCCGGCACCGTGAACCGGCAGTCGAGATCACCCGCGCGGCGCGCGCCGGTCGACACCCGGAACGCGACCAGGGCCTGGGTGAGATCACCTCCGTACAGGTCCAGGATGCGCAGCACGTCGTCGCGCGCGTACTCCACCTCCAGCAGTCCGGCCGCTTCCTCGATGGCCGAGTAGAGGGCCTGTACCGCGTCTTGCCGAGTGATCGGGGCCACCTCACTCATGGCAGTCACCATCCTTACGCTTCATGGCGGCCGGCCTCGGCCGTCCGTCTTGAACAGGGCTTTCGCCGACTTGAACAGGGCTTTCGCCGGACTTGCCGTCGACTTGGCAGGGGGTCACCGGGGCAATTCCCGTCGGGGAGTCGTGTCCGCGTGCAGCAGGACCAGCGGGTGGAAGCGGTAGCGGTCCTCGCCGAGGGATCCTTCGGGCTCCTCGAAGAGCAGGCTGCCGTCGACGAGTTCTTCCAGGGCGCGTTCCGCCTCGGCCTCGGTCAGGCCGGTCACCTCGCCCGCGAGCCGGGCAGTGAAGGGGCCGGGCCCCACCGAGGCCAGCCAGGGCAGCACAGCCGCGGTGGCCGGGCTGAGCCGGGTCAGGGCCCAGCCGAGGGTGCGGGCCAGATCGAGCTTGCCGTAGCTCAGGACGGCGAGCCGGGTGCGCGGGTCGGCGAGTTGGGCGGCGAACCGGGCCACGGTCCGGTGCGGGCGGGCGGCGAGCCGGGCGCCCGCGATCCGCAGCGCGAGCGGCAGCCCGGCGCAGTAGCGCACCAGGTCCCGGACCGCCGCGGGTTCGGCGCGGATACGGTCGGCGCCGACGGCCTCGGCGAGCAGCGCCACGGCGCCCTCATCGCCCAGCGGCCCGAGGCTCATGGTGTGACCGGCGGGCACGGTCGCGAGACGCGCCCGGCTGGTGACGAGCAGCGCGCTGTCCGGTCCTGCGGGCAGCAGCCCGGTCAGTTGTACGTCGCCCGAGGCGTCGTCCAGTACGACGAGCAGCCGGGAGCCCGCGGTCCGGGCGCGGTAGCGCCGCACCAGCTCGCTCAGGCCGTGCCGGGCGGCCTGCCCGGCGGCCTCGGTCCCGCCCAGCGCGGCGAGGATCTCCTCGAGCACGGCCGCGGGCGGCCGGGCGGCCCCGTCGGCGTCCTGGAGTTCGGCATGCACCACGCCGTCCGGGAACGCCTCGGCGCAGCCGTGGGCCACTTCGGCGGCCAGGGCCGTCTTGCCGCTGCCGGGCATCCCCGTGACCAGCGCCGCCCTGAGCCGGGCGCCGGGGCCCGAGGGGCGGCGCAGCAGCATCGACCTGAGCCGGGCCGTCTCGGCGGTGCGCCCGGTGAACGCGGCGGACCTGGGGGGCAGCAGCACGAGCGGCCTGCGCGGTCCTTCGGCGCTCTCGCCGCGCAGCATCCGCACGTAGGCGCCGCTGAGCTGCGGTCCCGGTGCGACGCCGAGCTGTTCGTCGAGGATCCGGCGGCCTTCGCCGTAGACCTGGACGGCCTCGGCCTGCCGGCCGGAGTGGTGCAGCGCGGTGATGAGGTGGGCACGCAGGTTCTCGTCCATGGGGAAGCGGGCCACCAGGGACAGGAGTTCGGGCACCAGGGAGCGGTGCCTGCCGAGCGACAGATCCGCCTCGATCCGGCGCTCAAGCGCCTGCGCCCGCAGGAATTCCAGCCGCGGCCGCTCGAACTGCAGAAGGTGCTCGGTCACGTTCTCCAGGGCGGGGCCGCTCCAGCAGTCGAGTGCGCCACCGAGCAGCCTTCCCGCTTCTTCATGACGGCTCTCCTCAAGGGCCTGGCGGCCGAGCCTGTCGAGCCGTTCGAAGGAGAACAGGTCAACCTCGGCTTCCCGGGCGTCGAGAACGTATCCCGCCCCTTTCCGAAAGATCTGCACGCAGTTCCTGAGTGTTTTCCTGAGCCGGGATACATAGGTATAGATCTGCGAGTTCGAGGTGGGCGGCGGCGTGTCTCCCCACAGGGCGGCGCTCAGCCGGCTGTCGGCGACCAGAGCGCCGCGCGCGAGCAGCAACACCGCGAGCACGGTGTGGATCTTCGCCCCGGACAGCGGCACAAGCGCACCCGCCCGGGTCACGGAGACCGGGCCGAGCAGCCGGAATTCGAGCGCCCCCGAAGCATCGGCGCCCGGCCCTTGCGGCTCGGCGGCACTCTCGGCGGGCTGGACGGCCACACCAGCAGAGTTCAGCACAGCGCAATCCCCGTACCTCAATCCACATCCCCCGTATATCCCGTGTGAATCAATCTCCACAACCGTATCCGGGGGCACTTTTCGCGCGTTATCGAGTGGATTTCGGGTACGCGAAATAGCAGAGAAATCGCATCAAAATGGCGCACCTTCTAGGATGCTTCCAGAAACTCCGCCAGGAATTCCTGCAAGTCATTCCTACAAGCATCACTGCGAGCTCACTGCGAGCATTTCTGGAAACGATGAGGAGAATCCTTGATGCGTAAGCCCCGTACGGTCGCAAGCGCGCTCGCCGGCACCGCGCTCCTCCTGCTTCCACTGCTTCTCGCCATGGACGCCGGGCAGAGCGCGGACGATCTGCCGTGGACCGGGATCAGGGCGCAGGGCAGTGTCACGCAGGGCGACCTGCCCTGGACGTGACGCGTAGGCGGGACGCGGGAGGAAGACCCAGCGGGTCAGCGGTCAGCGGTCGGCGAGCAGACCGGCCAGGACCGGTCCTTCGATGGGACGGGCGGCGTCGTGCGACTCCAGAACCTCGCGCAGCCGGCCCGCGCGCCGCACCCACATCGGCGCGTTGAACGTACGGAACTCCTCCTGGGCCCAGTCCAGGGGCTCGCCCGCACCGACGGCACCACGGATCGCTTCGGCGCAGGCGAGGTGGATGACGATCCGGGCCTGCAAGAACCGGTCGCCCACCTCTTCGGCGAGACGCAGCGCCCGCAGCAGGCTGGCGCGAGCCCTGCGCGGCTCGTTCTGCCGCCATTGCGCCTCGCCGAGGGCGCACAGCCCGTGGGCCTCGCCGAGCCGGTCGCCCTGACCGCGGGTGAGGCCCACCACGTCGTGGCAGATCCGCTCCGCCTGCGCGGAGCGGCCCGTGCCGAGCAGCGCCTCGGCGAGCCGGTAGAGGTTCTGGGTGCGGCTGCGCAGCGACCCGGCCGCGTAACTGACCTCGATCGCCTGGTTGCTCAGCTCCACGCCGCGCTCCGGGTTGCCCTGCTCGATCTCGATCTGGGCGAGCAGCCCCAGCGCGTGGGAGAGGCCCGAGTTGTCCCCGGCCCGCCGGAACAGCACCAGGGACTCCTCGCAGTAGCGGGCCGCCTCGACGAGGTCGCCCAGGAAGCGGGCGCAGACCGCGAGGTTGCGCCGCGCGATGGCCCGGCCCTGGGTGTCGTCGGTCCGCTCCAGATGGGCCAGGGCGGTGAGCAGCCGCCCCCGCGCCTCCTCGTAGCGGCGCTGGTAGATGGCGAGCGTCCCCAGGGAGCGGAGCATGGTGCCCTCCCCGCGGGTGTGGCCCGCGCGCCGGGCGCCGTCCAGGGCGCACTCGGCGGTGCGCCGCCAGTCCTCCAGGTAGTTGCGGGTCTCGTAGAACGGAACCGTCCCCACCACGAGGAGCCAGGCGCGGGCCGCCTGCCCGTCGCGCACTGCCTGTGCCACCAGGGCGTCGAGCGTCTCCCGCTCGCCCTCGAACCACTCGATGGGGTCGGCAACCAGTTCGCTCACCGTCTCGCCCGGGAGCGGCTCGGTGTGCACCGGGCCCCCGCGCGAAGCCTCGCCCTTGCCGTACAGCTGCTCCTTGGCCGCGTACACCAGTGTGAGTACGGCGGCCAGGACCCGCTCCAGGGTCTGCTCGCGCTCCTGCGCGCTGTCCTCGGCCAGGCACCGCTCCCGGGCGAACAGGCGCATCAGTTCCTGGAAGCGGAAGCGGGTCCCGCCGTCCCGCGCGGGACGGGTCTCCAAGAGCTGGGCGCCGACGAGCTGGTGGAGCAGTTCCTCGGAGGCATCGGGCGCGACGCCGAGGACGGGGACACCGATCCAGGCCGGGAAGTCGGGCGCCTCCAACATGCTCAACTGCCGGTAGAGCCGCGCGGCCTGCACCGACAGCGCCCGGTAGCCGAGCCAGACACCCGAACGCAGTCCGCTCTCACCCGGACTGAGCACACCCATGCGCTCACGGCGGTCCTCCATCCGCGCCGCCATCTGGCGCAGCGACCACCGGTGGTCGGACAGCAGCCGGGTGGCGACGACCCGCAAGGCCAGCGGGAGCCGGTCGCACAGGTCCACCAGGCGCTGCGCCGGGGCCGGTTCGGCCGTCACCCGGTGCTCACCGATCGTGGCGGCGAGCAGGTCCAGTGACTCGGCCGAGCTCATGGCGCCGAGTTCCACGCGGAGCACGGCGAACATCCCGGCGAGCTCGTTCAGCGGGTCCCGGCTGGTGACCAGGACCCGGGCGGAGCCGCGGCCGGGCAGCAGCGGGCGGATCTGCTCCACGGAGCGGGCGTTGTCGAGGACGACGAGCAGCCGTTTGCCGTCGATGGTGCTCCGGTAGAGCGCGGCCCGGTCCTCGAGGCCCGCGGGGATCGAGGTGCCGGGCACACCGAGCGCGCGCAGCGCCCGGTCGAGGGCATCCTCGGGTGTACCGGGGCCGCTGTGTCCGTGCGGGCCCTGTAAGTCCAGGTAGAGCTGGCCGTCGGGGAAGCGCCCCGCCACGCCGTCGGCCCAGTGCAGGGCGAGCGCGCTCTTGCCGACTCCGGCGGCGCCGCAGACCGCCGCGACGCGGGCCGTCGTGCCGCCGTTGTACCCCGTCGTCGGCGGCACGAGCCGCCGCAGCAGCTCGATCTCGCCCGCCCGGCCGACGAACGGCTCGGGTGGCAGGGGCAGTTGGCGGGGTACGTCATCCAGATCGGGGCCGGGAGCCGCATCGGGAACAACGGCCTCCGGCGCGGCGGCGGCCCGCACCAGGGCCCGCCCGTCGCCCTCGAGCACCGTGCGGTGCAGGTCCCGCAGTTCGGCGCCCGGCTCGACGCCCAGCTCCGCGACGAGGATGCGGCGCCCTTCGCGGTAACAGTCCAGCGCTTCGGACCGGCGGCCCGACAGGTGGTACGCCTGCATGAGTACGGCGCGGGCGTGCTCGCGCAGCGGGTGCTCGGCGACGACCGGGCCCAGGCCCTCCACCACCGACCGGTAGCGGCCCTGCTGGAGCTGGACGGCGGCGCACTCCTCGGCCAGGTCGATCCGCAGCTCGGAGATCCGGCCGACCGTGCCGCTCAGCGCGCTGCCGTCCATGCCGTCGAGCACCGGCCCCGACCACAGCGCGAGGGCGTCCTCGAAGCGGGCCGCGGCCTCGTTCGCGTCCCCGGCCTCGGCGGCGGCGCGGGCCGCCGCGGCCGACTCGTACAGGTCGGCCACATCGACGTAGTGGCCCTCCCTGTGCAGTGCGTAGCCGGGCATCAGCGTCTCGATGAGGCCGTCGACGCCCGCCTCGTCGCGGAATGTCTTGCGCAGTGCGGAGACACAGATGGCGATCTGGTTGCGGGCGGTGGCAGGCGGATCGCTGTGCCATACGGCGTCCGCGAGCGCGTCCACGGAGACGGCACGCCCCGGGGTGAACAGCAGCACGGCCAGCACCGTGCGCTGTCGTGCGCTGCGCAGCAGCAGTGGCCGACCGTCCACACTTACCTTGAGCGGTCCGAGCACCTGGAACGACAATTGAGGCGCCACACCGCCTCCTTCCAGGACTGCGCACGTCCCGCCCCCCGCGAAGACATTGCGGTGACATTCTGTGGAGTAGACCTGGTCTTGACAACATACTTCCACCCCAACTCACCCTACGTACCGGTAACTTGGTGTCCTTCCTGCGGATCCACCGAGTTCCGCCACGTTCCGTCACCGGCCGTCCGGCGCCCGGCCGCCATCCGGCCCGTGCTTCTCAGCCAGATTTCGATCTCTTTGCGCAACCGTTCCCCGGCCCGTCCGTTGGCCAGCACGACGAAGCCGCGGCCCGCGCGCAGGCCGAGTACCGACGAGGCGTAATGACCGGTCTGGGCCGCCTCGTGCCCGAACTCCATGCCGGAGCCGAAGGCGTCGACGGTCGTGGCAAGGCCGTAGCGGCGGTCCGGGTCCGGAGCCACCATGCGGGCCGCGGTGTCCCGGCCGAGCAGAGCGAGCGGGGCGCCGAGCACGGAACGCCGGATCTCCAACGCCGCCTCGGCCAGATCGGCGGCGGTGGTCCACAGTTCGGCCGGATCCGTGGCCCGGCGGGCGCCGTCGAGCGCGCGACCGGCCGCGTCATGGCCCACCCGGGCCACCAGGGCGCCGGTCCTGCCGTTCGTACGGGGTGGTGGCCCGCCGAAGCAGCTGTCGTCCAGGCCGAGCGGGCCGAGCACCAGGCGCCGCATCAGCGGGCCGAACGCCTCGCCCGTGGCGTCCTCGAGCAGCGCGGGCAGCAGCGCGGCACCCACGTCGGCGCGGCGGCCCAGCAGCTCCGCCAGGGTGACCGGCGTGCCCCCGGTGCGGCCGACCTCGGCGTCCTGTGCCAGCAGCCCCTCGTCCACCAGGCGCAGCGCGCCCAGGGCCACGACGTGCCGGCTCAACTCCCCCGCCGGGAAGGCGGTGCGCGGCGTGATCGGCCTGCCCGCGCCGTCGCAGCCCGCGGCCTCCACCGCCACCAGGGCGCCGTCCTCCAGTACGGCGACGCAGGCACCCGGCACCCGGTGTGCCGCGAGCAGCTCCGCGAGGTCGCGCCCGCCGAGAAGCGTGCTCGGCCCCGGCGCGGCCCGCCGGCCGGCGCGGTCCGGTTCGCCCTGCCCGGGTGGAGCGGGCAGCGCCGCCCGCTCCACCCGCCCGTCGGCGTCGCGCGGCACCTCGTCGAGGAGGGTGAGGCTCCCGGGCACCAGGTGTCCGGGCAGCCGCCGCCCGCAATGGACCGCCAGTGCCGCCGCGTCCAGGCCCTGCGCGCCGGGGCGCGGCACCACATAGGCGGCCAGGCGGACATCGCCCGGCGCGGCCTGTACGCCGATGACGACGGCTTCGCCGACGGCCGGGTGGTCGTGCAGCACCTCCTCGGTCTCCGCCGGGTCCGCCCGTTGGCCGCGCAGCCACAGCTGCCGGTCGGTACGGCCGAGCAGTTGCACCTCCCCCTCCGCCGTCCGGCGCGCGAGCTCCCCGGTGCGGTACATCCGCGTCCCCGCCGGTCCGTAGGGATCGGGGACGAACCGCTGCGCCGTCAGCGCGGCCCGGCCCACATAGCCACGGGCGACGCCAGGACCGGCCACGTACAGCTCGCCCACCGCACCGTCCGGGACCGGCAGCCAGGCGCCGTCGAGCACCCGTAGCCGCCTGTCGTCCGCGCCGGGCCGCACGGGGGTCAGGAAGGCGCCGTACGACGTCTCGGCCGTCCCGTACGCGGTACGCAGCCGGCCGGGGTCGAGCAGCCCGGCGAGCCGCGCCGCCGCGGGCCCCGGCGCTCCGCCCGCGACTACGAACGTCGCGGCCAGCGCCGCACTCCCCGCGTCCCCCAATTGCCTGGTGAGCAACTCCAGATGACTGGGAGTCAATTTCAGGAACGCGAACGAGCCGCCGACCGCCGCGAGCCACTCCCCAAGCTCCGCCAGGTCCAGGGCCTGCGGCGCGAGCAGCACCCGCTGCCCGGCGAACAGCGGAGCCCACAGACCCGTCGCCGCCTGCTCGACGGCGACCGACGCGAACACCGCGGTGCCGCCACCTCCCGAACCGGTCAACTCCCTTGCTGCCCAGGCCACATGGTACGCAAGGCCGCGGTGCGTGACCGCCGCGGCGGCCGACCGCCCGGCCGCCGCGGGCACCTGCGTCACATACGCCACGTCCTCCGGATCCGGCGCCCGGTCGAGCGGCTCGTCCGAGTGCCGGGCGAGCGCGCCGCAGACCTCGGGATCGTCCACGTACCGGACCCGCCCCTCGAATCCGACCGGCCCGTACGCCACTTCGGTGATCAGGACCCGAGCCCCCGCCTCGGCGAGCAGCGCGCGCAGCCGGGCCGCCGGGAGATCCGGGTCCAGCGGCAGACACCCGGCCCCCGCCTTCCACACGCCCAGGGTCACCGCGTGCAGCTCGGCACCCCGCCCGAGCAGCACCCCGACCAGCGCGCCGCGCCCCACACCCAGCGACCGCAGATACCGGGCCCAGCGGTTCGACGCCGCCTCGAGCCCTCCGAAGGACAGCGCGAACCCCTCACCCTGCACGGCCACCTCCCCCGGCATCCGGCGCGCCTGCCGCCCGATGGCACCCGCGACACAGGCGCCCCCCGCGCTCACCCCCTCCGCCGTACGACGGCGCAGCCCCGCCGGGCGCAGATCGGCCCACACCTCTTGCACCCGGGCCAGACACCGCTCCCGCGTCCCACTGGTCCCCTCGACACGCCAGCCCGCGGGCAGTTGACGGTCGGTCAGCCAGATCGAGTACTGCCCCTCGCCGTTCAGCACGACGCGCCACTGAGCGGTGACGACGGCCTGTGGTTCGGACAAGGCTGCTCCTGTCGGGTCCATGCGCGTTCCTGGGTCGGACAAGTCGAGCCCACCCTGCCGGGGCGTGCCATACGTGTCCTATACGAGCCCTGAAGCCCTCAGGGGCCACGGCTCGTCGACGGCAACCAAGAGATCGCCAACCACCAGAAGAGGATCACGGGCTCTACTGCTGTCGAGACGCCGGGCCCGGCACTCGCACGCATCCCAGTTCTGTCAGGAATCACGCATCCCAGTTCTGTCAGGAATACGGCACCTGCCAAGAAGGAGCACCCCCATGCACGGCTTCTCCACGCGACGATGCACCCTGACCGCGATCGCCGCCTCAGGCGCACTCGCGGCGTCCCTGGCCCTGGCCGGCTCCGCCGTCGCTGTCGCTCCGGCGTCGGCGACAGCCTCGTACGACTGCGATTCCGCGGGCAGCGGCACCGTCACGCTCACCGCGGCCGACTCCGGCGGCAAGACGATACGGATCGACTCCACGGACATCCGCACGCAGTTCCCGCTCGATGCCAACACCGTGACCACCACGCTGAAGCTGAACAAGACATCCGGTGGCGCGACGAGCGAGGTGCAGTTCGCCGGCACCGTGCACCCGGCCGCCACCACGGGCGACCCGATCGCGTTCGGTCCGCTCCCGCTCGCCGCCGGATCCCTGGCCGCCGGTGACACCACCGACTCGGTCGCCCTCACGGGGACGCCGAGCGAGAGCAACTGGTCCCTGAAGTTCACCGTCAACAGCCCTGACGGCGCCTTCACCTCCTACTGCACCGCCACCAGCAAGCAGTCAACCGCCCTCACCTGGTAGTCCGTACACACCCTGTGTCCCCGGGAGCCAACGCTCACGGGGACACAGGTCTACCCGTCCGGCTGAACACAGGTGAGATAACGCCAGTGGAGTGGCGGGGATGACCGCGTGGCTCGTCATGCTGTCGGCGGCGGCGGTACATCGACGACTCCCCAAGCATGTCTCATCACCTCAGCGGCCCGAATCTCCGCCCACCCCGCGGAGACTCGCGGCTCGACATGACGGACCTCTTCGCGTTCACCGGACCGGACGACCGAACCGTGCTCATCATGAACGCCCATCATCGCGCCGAGGCGAAGGGCGCGACCGCGACGACTGGTCGAAACTGTGCGGTGACCGCGTACAGATCAAAGATGTGTGAGCTTGGTGCGGCAATCGACAGTAAGGCCAGGGCCCCGGCAGGTTTCCGGGGCGTCCGGTTTGATCATGTGATGCCGTAGCGGGCGAGGATGTGCTCGGTGTGGGCTCTACCACCGGTTGCGTGCTTCCTCGGCCCAGCCGACCAGGCCGTCGAGATCCGTCTTGTGCCCGTCGTCGGTCAGCGCCCAGCCGCTGAAACGGCCGAAGCACTGGTGGGTCTCGTTCGCGACGATGCCCAGGTTCGTACGGGCGGCCTTCTCGTGGAACGGACGGAACTCCACCTCCACCCGCTCCCCGCCGATATGCCACGGGCGCAGCCAGTCCGACCGGTCGTAGCTCCACCGGAGCTCCTCACCGATCTTGTGCAGGCGGCCGTCGACGAACAGGGCGTTCTCGGTGACGCCGGTGCCGTCCGTCCATGCCCCGCCGAGCTGGATCGCCCGGCCCGGCGCCGCTCCGGCCGCCCAGTTCCAGGTGATCGAGTACGGCCACTTGCCGCGGCCGTGGTCGAGCACCGCGAAGGCATCCGGGCCGCCGATGTCGTGCGCGCGCCCGTGCAGCTCCAGCGTGCCGTGAACCGGTCGGCCGACATCCTTGACCGTGTACTGAAACCGTCGGCCACTCCACGGCACCACCACACCGAGCGACTCGCGCCCCCTCGGCAGCGGCACCTCCACGTCCAGCCGGACGTCGGGTGCCGTCGCGCGGATCCTGGTCCCGTCCGGGCGCTGGCTGATACGGAGCGACAGCCCGCGGCCCCGGACGGAGATCTCTCCCTCGCCGCTGCGCGCGGGGAACACCGCCCCACGGGCCGCCGGCACCACCACGTCGGTGCTGGTCTCCTCGCCGGTCGCCCGGTCCAGTACGTACACACCGTGGATGCCCGCGTAGTCCAGCGACGAGGCAACCAGGCCGACGATGTGGTCCGGCGTGACGATGCCCCAGTACTCCCAGCGTTTGGCCCGCCCCCAGCCGCGCAGGTTGGCGGTGTGCAGCGGACGCCGGGTCCAGCCGACGGCGGCCGGGTTCAACCGCCCGTTGTCAAGACAGAGTTCGACGGACGATGTCAGCTCCGGCTCGTCGGTCATCCGCGCAGGATAGCGCCGCAGGCAGCACATCGAGCGCGGCATCCCCGCCCTCCGGTCTGCACGGCTCGCCGGGAAGCAGCTACCGGCCGTCGATCAGAGGGCAGTGGGTGCCGGTGTAAATGGTGGGCATACAGCGGTTGCAGTGGATACAGAGCGAACGGGTTGCCGGGTCGTGGCCGATGCGCCGTGGCAGATCGGGTTCGCGCAGGAGGGCTCGGGCCATGGCGACGAACTCGAAGCCCCCGGCCATGGCCCGGTCCATGCCTTCGCGGTCGGTGACGCCACCGAGAAGGACCAGAGGCAGGGTGAGCGCCTCGCGGAACTGCCGTGCATGCTCAAGGAGATACAGCGGCTCATACGGGTAGGCGCGCAGGAACGACCGGCCGACGGTGCGCAGCCCGATCCGTTGCGGCAGCGGGAACTGGGCGGCGAACTCCTTGAGCGGCACCTCCCCGCGAAACAGGTACATGGGGTTGAGGAGTGAGCTGCCGGCGGTGAGCGTCAGGGCGTCCACCGAGCCGTCTTCCTGTAGCCACTGCGCCACCTGGCGGCTGTCGTCGAGGGAGAGGCCGCCGCGTACGCCGTCGGTCATGTTGAGCTTCGCGGTGATCGCGATCCGGTCGCCGACCTGCTCCCGCACGGCACGTGCGATGCCCAGCGCGAGGCGCGCCCGGTTGGCCAGGGTGCCCCCGTGGGCGTCGGTGCGGCGGTTGAGCCGGGGGCTGAGGAAGGCGCTGGCCAGGTAGTTGTGGCCCAGGTGCAGCTCCACGGCATCGGCCCCGGCGTCCACGGCCAGCTGCGCGGCCGACGCGTGGGCGCGGATCACCCGGTCCAGGTCCTCGGGCGTGGCTGCCCGGTCGCGGCGCAGGCTGACCGGGTTGAAGCCGCCCATCGGGGACAGCGAGGGGAGCTGGTTCGAGCGGGCGTTGGCCACGGGACCGGCGTGCCCGAGCTGCAGCGCGACGGCGGCGCCCGTCTCATGGACGGCCGCGGTGAGCCGGCGCAAGCCGGGCAGCGCCTCGGGTCGCATCCACAACTGCGCACGCTCGGTGCGGCCTTCAGGGGCGACGGCGCAGTAGGCCACGGTGGTCATCGCCACACCTCCGGCGGCGGGGCGACGGTGGTACGCGATCAGCTCGTCGGTGACCAGGGCATCGGGAGTGACACCCTCGAAGGTGGCCGCCTTGATGATCCTGTTGCGCAGCCGCACAGGGCCCAGTCGGGCCGGGGCGAGCACGTCAGGTATCGGACCGGAGGGGCTCGTGGGCGGGGTGGCAGCGGTCATGTGGAGAGCATCCCAGATACCTGACACTGTGTCAGCTCCCACCGGGACCAGAACCCTTGCGGTGGTGAGCTCCGCTCGCCCCGTCCGGTGGACCTCTCGCTCCGCCCGCGCGCCCTGGCGGCTCGCGGCCTCAGTGGGCGCTCACCCGCCGAGCTCCGTCACATACAGCCGGGTCAGCGCGGTCGGCGCGGTGATGGCGGTTCCGACGACCACGCTGGAGGCGCCCGCGGCCAGTGCTTCGGCGGCCTGGGCCGGGGTCGCGATGCGCCCTTCGGCGACGACGGGAGTGGTGATGGCGGCGGCGAGTTCGGTGACGAGGCGCAGGTCCGGTGCGGTCTGCCGCGGAGTTCCGGATACGTAGCCGGAGAGCGTCGTCGAGAGGAAGTCGGCGCCCTGGCGGGCGGCTTCACACCCTTCGGTGACGTTGGAGACGTCGGCCATCACGAGGGCGCCGGCGCCGTGGACCGCGGCGACCAGGTCCGCGAAGGTGCTGCCGTCCGGACGCGGTCGCGCGGTCGCGTCGGCGGCGACGACCGCCGCGCCCGCCTCGACCAGGGCGAGGGCGTGACGCACGGTAGGGGTGATGTAGACGCCGGTGTCGCCGTCCTTCCACAGGCCGATCACTGGAAGGCCAATGGCAGCGACGGTGGCCGCGACGACCTCCGGCTCGTTGACGCGGACGGCGGCGGCACCGCCGTCCTGGGCCGCGCGTGTCATACGCACGAGGGTGTCGGTATGCCGCATCGCGTCGCCGGGCGGGGCCTGGCAGGACACGATGAGGCGGCCGGCGAGGGTGGCGGCCAGCGGGGTGGCGGTCATCGGGGAACTCCGGTCGTGTGTGGGGTGTACAGGGGAAGGGTGCGGGGGAGGGCGGCGGCGCCGAGGACAGCCGCGCTGTGGCCCACGCGCGGCGGGATGGGCCGCAACTCCCGCAAAGGCAGCATGAGTTCGGCGGCGAACGCCTCGCACAACACGTCCCAGTACAGCGCGCCGATCCGTGGGACACCGCCCGCGACGACAACGCGCTCGGGTCCGAGCGCGTTGGCGAGGCCCCCCAGGGCGCTTCCGACGGCCCGCGCACCGAGGGTGATGGCGGACACGGCGTGCGGGTCACCGTGAACGGCGTACGCGGCGACCCGCTGGAGAGGACCGGCCTCTGTCCCCGTGGCACGGGCGTAGTGGGCGGCGATGGCGGGTCCGGCGGCGATGGCTTCGAGGTGCCCCGTCGCTCCGCAGGTGCAGGGCAGCCCGGCGGCCTCGGGGCTCGGCAGGTGGCCGAGGTGCCCGGCGATACCGGTGGCGCCGTGCAGCATGCGGCCCGCGACGGCGACGGCGCCACCGACTCCGGTGCCGACAGCCGCGTAGATGAGCGAGCCGTCCTGGCCGCTCAGCGACGCGAGTTCGGTGGTCGCGGCGGCGCGCACGTCGTTGTCGCAGGCAACCGGGAGACCCGTGCGGGAGGCTAGACCGGCGGCGAGAGCCGTTCCGGCCCAGCCGCGGATGGTGTCGGTGGCGCTGGTGACGGTTCCGGAGAGCGGGTCGATGACGCCGGCCGCGGCGACACCGATGGCGGCGGCCTCCGTTCCGCGCACCGCTTCGGCGGCGGCGGCCAAGGCGTCGAGCACGACCTCGGCGCCCTCCCCGGCCGGGGTGGGCAGACTGTGCCGGGCCAGAACGGTGGTCCCGTCGCCCGCGACCAGGGCGGCGTCGATCTTCGTGCCGCCCAGGTCGAGGCCGATCACCGGCTGGGGGTTCTTCATCGGACGGGAAGCAGGCCGGCGGCCTGCAGGCGCCGCTCGACGAGCGCGACGGAGCCCTCGCTCAACTGGATCTGCGGGTCTGCGGTGGTGCCGTGGGTGAACACGCCGAGCAGGCGCAGGGCGTGCTTGAAGGCGCCGATCGCGGAGGAATTGCGGCCCATCTCGCTCTCCGGACCGGCATCGACGAGGCCGAACAGTTCGACGAGCCGCTCCTGTTCCTTGACGGCGGTGTCCAGGTCGCCGCCGCGCACGGCGTCGTAGAGGCGGACGTATCCGCCGGGGTCGACATTGCCGAGGCCCGGCACGACGCCGTCGGCGCCCGCCAACAGGGCCGCGTCGACGGTCAGTTCGGATCCGGTGAGGATACTGAAGGCCGGCACCGGGCCGTCGAAGCGGCCGTGGCGTCCGCCCAGCTCGACGATGAGCCGTCGCAGGGAGCCTTCGTCGCCGCTGCTGTCCTTGAGCCCGGCGAGCGTGCCGTCCTCGGCCAGTTCCCGCACCAGGGCGGCGGAGAGCTTGCTGTGCACACAGACGGGCAGGTCGTAGGCGAACAGCGGCAGGTCGACCCGCTCCCGCAGGATGCGGAAGTGGCGGGCGATCTCGATGGGGTGCGTACGGGCGTAGAAGGGAGCGGTGGCGACCAGGGCGTCGGCGCCTGCCGCGAGGGCGTCCCGGGCGTGTTCGACCACCCGCGGGGTGGTCATGTCGATGACACCGGCGAGGACCGGGACGCGCCCTTGGACGGCGTCGACGACCGTCTCCAGGGCCAGTGCCCGCTGCTGGTCGGTGAGGAAGGCGACCTCACTGCTGGAGCCCAGCACGAACAGGCCGTGCACTCCCCCGGCCACGAGATGCTCGACGAGCCGTGCGAGGGAGGCCGTGTCGACGTCGCCCGCCGCGTCCAGGGGGGTGCAGACGGGCGGGACGACGCCGCTTAGGGGCTGGGACCAGGACATGTGAACTCCGTTTTGTGCGTGGGTGGTACGGGCTGGGGCGGTGAGTGGCGGGCGGCCCCGCCGGTGTTACGGGGCGGTGATGGTCAATGTGGTGTCGCCGTAGGCGTGCTGCCGGCCACGGACCTGGTAGTCGGCGGTGGCCTTGACGGCTCCGGCGGACGCACCCGCGGGAACGGTGACGGGCACCTTCACGTTGGCGCCCTGTCCCGGGTTGAGCGCCGGAACGGTCACCGCCGGGGCGCCGTATCCCTGCGGCAGTTTCAGCGAGACCGAGCCGGCCGGCAGGGCCACGTCGTTCTGGCTGACGACCCGCACGGTCACCTCGGTGGTGGCGCCGGCGCGCAGACCCGCGGGCGGGGTGACGGTGACGGGCGCGCAGACGCCGCCGACCCACTGCAGGTCGAACGACGAGTAGGTGATGTGCTGGTAGTTGGCACGTTCCCACAGCAGGCCCACGCGCGGGTTCGCCGCGGTGCCGTCGCTGAGGGGCGTGAGCGTCGAGTACGCGGCCGCGCCGGCCTCGACGGTCTTGCGCACCGGCCAGTTCTGTCCGTTGTCGCAGGAGAGGCGGACGGTGAGGTTGCTGCGGCCGCTGGTGGTCGCGGTGTTGCTGAACATCAGCCACTTCGCGCGCGGGTGCGAGGCGTCCACATCCGGGGCGAAGCGGGTGATCGAGCCGTTGTTGGCGGGGTCGGGCAGTTCGGTGTCCTGCTGGAGGGGCGTGTAGGTGACGCCACCGTCGCTGGAGTAGGCCACGGTCCGGTAAGGCGCCGAGCGGTTGTTGAGCATGATGCGGCCGTCGGAGAGTTCGACGGTCTTGTTCTCGTCGCCACCGGGGCCCACGGGTGTGCCCATCTTCCAGGTGGCGCCGTGATCGTCGCTGTAGGCGCTGACCGCGTAGTTGGCGCCGTTGTTACGGATCGCGTACTGCTGGATCAGGCGTCCCTTGTACGTGCCGCGGCGCAGCTGGATGCCCTCGCCGGAGGCCGCGAACATGCCGCCCCAGGCGGGGTTCTTGATGTCGGCGGTGATGCGTTCGTGCTTCCAGGTCAGGCCGTCGTCGTCGGAGTAGCTGTAGTCGGCCTGCAGGACGTTCGGGTCGCTCTCGTCGTTGCCGGTGGCTGAACCCGCGAAGCCCTGGTTCACGGACGCCGCGTAGAAGAGGAAGACGCGGCCGGTCTCCCGGTCCACCAGGGCGCTCGGGTCGCCGTAGCCCTTGGGGGCGGCGTCCTTGCGTACCACCTGCTGGGCCCCCCAGGTGGCGCCGCCATCAGTGCTGCGCCGCACCACGATGCCTATGTTGCCGGGCAGATCGCCGAGGGTGGGCCGGGCGTCGTACGCGGCGAGCACGGTGCCCTTGGTGGTCGTGGTCAGAGCGGGGATGCGGTAGAAGGGCGAGCCGGTGCCCGCGGTCGCCAGGTCCTGCGAGGTGAGCGTGCCGATCGTGGCGCCGTGGGCGGTGGTCATGGTGGTGGTGGCCACGACGGCAAGCGCCGCGGCAAGGGCCAAGGTGACTCTTCGCTGCATGGACGGGCCTCATCTCTGGTGGGGGGTCAGACGAGTTGGGGGTCGTGCGGGGATGGAGTACCGACACTGCGGGCGGGGGTGAACAACTCCCTGACCCAGGTGAGCTGTTCGCGCCGGTGGCGGCCGCCGCCGCCCTCATGGCCGTTGAACTCGTAGACGCGTACGTCCTTGGGGCCGGCGTAGCGGTGGTAGGCGGCGAAACAGGTGGAGGGCGGGCAGATGTCGTCCATCATCGCGATGGAGAACAGGGCCGGGGCCGTGGCCCGGGAGGCCAGCAGCGCGGCGTCGACGTAGGACAGGGTGCGGAAGACGGTGTCGGTGCGGTCGCGGTGCAGGCGCAGGTACTCGGCGATCTCGGTGTACGGGCCGGCGGCGGAGATCCGTGCGGCGCGCCGGATGTCGCACAGGAACGGGACGTCCGGCATCACTCCGGCAAGGCCCGGCACGAGCGCGGCGACCGCGAGGGCGATGCCGCCGCCCTGGCTGATGCCGGTCACCACGATCTTGTCCGGGTCGACGGCGGGGTGAGTGCGTACCGCGTCGACGCAGCGGACCCCGTCCGTGAACAACCTTCGGTAGTAGTGCTGTTGCGGACTCTCCACGCCACGGGTCAGGAAGCCTGGGACCGTGCCGCCGAGCGTCGCCGTGTCCAGGGTGTCTCCGCCGGCCGTCGACCAGCCCTGGCCCCGGGTGTCCATGATGAAGTGCGCGTATCCGGCGTTCGCCCACAGCACTTGCTCGTGCGGCAGACCACGCCCGCGCCCGTACCCGAGGAACTCCACGACGCAGCCGAGGGGTTCACTCGCCCCGGCCGGCAGATGAAGCCAGCCGCGCACGGGCTGGCCGTCGTGGCCCGGCACGGTCGCGTCGTAGGTCGTGACCTGCGTCAGACCGGTGTCCACCGGGGTGAACCGCGGGCGGGCGCCGACGGCACGGGCCCCGTCCAGGACCTGGGTCCAGAACCGGTCGAGGTCGGCCGGCTCGTCGCAGTTGGGCCGCAGTGCCAGGCACTGGGCGAGGGTGAGGTCCGTCAGGGGCATGGAAGGGGCCTCGCTGGGTGAGGCGTGCGCGCGGCGCAGCGCGGAGGAGAGGAGTGCGGCGGTGATCCACACCGTGGAACAGCAGACGTCTGATGTCTGCTGTCCTGGGACTCTAAGATTCCCCTCGACGCGCGTCAAGTGTCCAGCGGCGAGAAGCAGTTCAGCGAGGGCTGCGTCGCGAAAGGGCACAGCCGAGCGGCGCACGCCTCGGTCGAGGCGTGCGCCGCAGGTCGGGATCGCCGCTTCAGCGGCGGGCGCGCGCCTCCGCGATCCGGTGGCGCACCGGCGCGTAGTGGTCGGTCAGCGCGGCGGCGAACTCCGCGGCGTCACGGGTGCGCACGGCGTCCACGATGCGCTGGTGGTTCGCGATGGTGGACGCCTCGTGCTCGTGCGTGAAGACGTCGAGGTGCGGGGCGACGATAACGTAGACATCCCAGAACGCCGCGGACAGCTGTCCAATGAGGTCATTGCCGAGCGGAGCGACGAGCAGGGTGTGGAAGGAGCGGTCGGCGTCGACGAAGCCGTGCCCCTTGTCCGCGCCGGCCGCGCACATCGTGTCGACGAATCCCTGAAGGCGGTCGATCTGTTCCTCGTCGAGCGCCCCGACGAGCCGATCAGCCATGCCGCGCTCGAACAGTTCACGCACCTCGACAAGGTCGGCCATCACCTGGAAGTCGTCGTCGGGACTGAGCAGCCCGCGGAAGGTCAGGCTCTCCACGAGGGCGGACAGGCTCAGTCGGCCGACGTACGTGCCGTGACCGTGGCGCACCTCGACGATGTCGAGCGCGGTGAGGATCCTGATGGCCTCGCGCACACTGCTACGGCTCGCACCGAGGGCCTCGCACAAGGCCGTCTCGCTGGGCAGCGGGTCGCCGGGACGGAGCTTGTTGCGCAGGATGTACGACTTGACGCCGTCGACGACCTCCTGCCGCAGCGGCTGTCGCGCCGCCTTGGGTTCCGGCGTGGCCGACCTCTCCGCCCCGTGTTTCAACGTCACCCCTTGACCCCTCTCACCCGTCGGACTACCTTCCCACACTATCAAGGCATCAGACATCAGACGTCTGATGCCCAAGCGGTGGGGTTCTGGTCACATTTCCCGCCGGAACGGCCATTCCTCTGGCCATCCTTAGTCACTCTTCTTCTGCCTGGAGGACCCCCTCTTGTCCGCGCGCAGCTCTGCCGGCGTCGATCGCCGCACCCTCATGAGATACACGAGCGCCATCGGTGTGACGACCGCGATCACCGCCGGTCTGTCGGCCTGCGGCGGCCCCGCCTCCAACGGCGACGGATCGCAGGGTTCCGCCGGTGCCGACGCCGGAACGATCGAGGCCGGCCTCTCCTACGCCCTGTCCACGGGCTTCGACCCGATGATCACCTCCGGCGCCACACCGTACGCCGCGAACATGCACATCTTCGAGGGCCTGGTGGACCTCGATCCGGTCACGCTCGTGGCACGGCCCGCGCTGGCCACCGGCATGCCGAAGAAGATCAACGCGACGACGTACCGCGCCACCCTGCGCAAGGGGGCCACCTTCCACGATGGCTCCCCCGTCACCGCCGACGACGTCGTCTTCAGCTTCGAGCGCGTCCTCGACCCGAAGAACGCCTCGCTGATGGCGCAGTTCGTGCCGTTCATCGACAAGGTGAGCGCGGTCGACACGGGCACCGTCGAGTTCAAACTCAAGCACCCCTTCGCCCTGTTCCCCTCCCGGATATCCGTGGTGCGGATCGTGCCGAAGAAGATCGCGGGGGCGGACGCCAAGGCATTCGACGCCAAGCCGGTCGGCTCGGGCCCCTACAGCTTCGTCTCCGCGGTACGCGAGGACAAGATCGTCATGGCGGCGTACGACAAGTACAACGGGCCGCGCCCCGCAAAGGCCAAGAAGATGGTCTGGCGCCTCATGTCCGACCCCTCCGCCCGCGTCAGCGCCCTGCAGTCCGGCCGTGTGCAGGCCATCGAGGATGTGCCCTACATCGACATGAAGGGCTTCACGGGCAAGAACAAGGTCGAGTCGGTGCAGTCCTTCGGGCTGCTCTTCCTGATGTTCAACTGCGCGGACGAGCGGTTCGCGGACAAGCGGGTCCGCCAGGCGCTGCACTACGCCCTGGACACGGAGAAGATCATCGAGACGGCGCTGCTCGGCAATGCCGCGCCCGCCACCGGCTACGTCCCGGCGACCCACCCGGACTACCACAAGGCCGCCACCGTCTACGGGCACGACGTCGCCAAGGCGAAGAAGCTGCTCGCCGACGCCGGGGCGAAGAACCTCGCCTTCACCCTGCTGCTCACGGACACGGGCTGGGTCAAGGACATCGCCCCGCTCATCAAGGAGAGCTGGGCCGCGGTCGGCATCGACGCCAAGCTCGACATCGCGCAGTCCGCCGCCCAGTACGCCAAGGTCGACAAGGGGAACTTCGACGCAGTGGCCGCGCCCGGCGACCCGTCCGTGTTCGGCAACGACGCCGATCTGCTGCTGCGCTGGTTCTACTACGGCTTCTGGCCCGAGAATCGCTACGGCTGGGCCGGATCGGCCGCGTACAAGAAGACCAAGCAACTGCTCGACCAGGCTGCGAGCGCCGTCGACGAAGGCAAGCGCAAGGAGCTGTGGGGTCAGGTCACCGACCTGGTCGCCGAGGAGGCCGCTCTTTACCCGGTGCTGCACCGCAAGCTGCCCACCGCCTGGAACACCGACGCGCTCACCGGTTTCAAGCCGCTGCCCACAACCGGTCTGTCCTTCGTCGGCGCCGGCCGGGCCTGAGCGCCGCCTCTGAGCGCCGCCTCTGAGCGCCGTACCGCAAGGCCGCAGGGCTCGCCGCGCTTCAGGCGGCGCGGCGGTCCCTGCCCCCAACCTCTAGGAACCTCACGATGGTTGCTTTCCTCCGGCTCGCGCTGCGCCGCGTCGCGATGATGCCGGTGATGATCCTCGGCATCGCACTCCTTGTCTTCGTGGTCCTGCAATTCTCGCCGGTCGACCCCGCGTACAACGCGCTCGGCGACAGCGCGAGCCCCGAGGCGCGGTCCGCGTTCGCCGAGTCCCAGGGCCTCAACGACCCGTTTCCGGTACGGTACTTCACCTTCCTCGGCCAGCTCATCCAGGGCGATCTCGGTGTCACCATGGCACCCAGCCAGCCCGTCACCGACCGCATCGCCACCGCGTTTCCGCTCACCTTCCAGCTGACCCTGCTCGGTCTCGTCCTCGCGATCGTGCTCGCGCTGGCCATGGGCGTCACCAGTGCCGTGTACCGCGACCGCTGGCCCGACCAGGTCTTCCGCGTCCTGTCGATGGCCGGCATCGCCCTGCCCTCCTTTTGGCTCGGCGTCCTGCTGATCCAGCAGTTCGCGCTGAACACGCCGCTCTTCCCGACCGGCGGCTACGTCAACCCGGCGGACTCCTTCACAGGCTGGCTGAACTCCATGGCCCTGCCCGCGATCTCCCTCGCGGTACCGGTCGCGGCGTCGCTCGCCCGCCTCATCCGCACGTCGATGGTGGCCGAACTCGACCGCGACTACGTGCGCACAGCGAAGGGCAGCGGCCTGCCGCCGTTCCTCATCATCCGGTCGGTGCTGCGCAACGCCCTGGTCACCCCGCTCACCGTGCTCGGTGTGAAGGTCGGCTATCTGCTCAGCGGCGCCGTCGTCATCGAGGCCATCTTCGACCTGCCCGGCATGGGCAAGCTGATCCTCGAAGGCGTCACCGGCGGCGATGTCGCCCTCGTGCAGGGCACCGTCCTCACCATCGCCATCGCGTTCCTCGTGGTCAACGTCGTCGTCGACCTGCTCTATCTGCTCGTCAACCCGCGTATCAGGACGGTGTGATGCTCGCCCCCCGCTCCCTCGCCGAGCGTCTCGCCCGGCCCGGCACCCGGCTGCGCCGCCTGCCGCTGACCTCCCGGATCGCGCTCGGCGTGCTCCTGGCGGTCGCCCTCGGCGCTATCCTCGCGCCCCTGCTCACCCAGGACCCGCTCGCCACCGGCACCCCGGCCCAAGCACCCAGCGGCGACCACTGGTTCGGCACCGACCGGGCCGGCCGCGACGTCTTCGCCCGCGTCGTGCACGGCGCCCGCTACTCGCTCACCATCGGCTTCGGCGCCACGTTCCTGGCCCTCGTGCTCGGCTCGCTGCTCGGCTCCCTGGCCGCGACCACGCGCAAGCTCGCGGACGAGGGCGTGATGCGCTCGCTCGACGTCATCATGTCGTTCCCGCCGATCGCCCTCGCGGCCGTCCTCGTCGCGGTGTTCGGCCCGAGCGTCCCGGTCATCATCTTCACCATCGCCTTCGTGTACGCGCCGTCCCTGGCCCGCGTCGTCCGCGCCAACGTCCTTGAGCAGTACGGCGAGGACTACGTAGCCGCCGAGCACGTCATCGGCGCACGGCGCGGCTACATCGTCACCCGGCACGTCGCCATCAACTGCGCCGCCCCGATCCTAGTGTTCGCCACCGTCATGGTCGCCGACTCGATCATCTTCGAGGCAAGCCTGTCCTTCATCGGCGCCGGTGTGCAGGACCCCGACCCCAGCTGGGGCAGCGTCCTCGCCTACGGCCGGCAGATCATGCTGTCCGGCGGCTGGTGGGCCACCTTCTTCCCCGGCCTGTGCCTGCTGATCACCGTGCTCGCTCTGAACATTCTCTCCGAGGGCATGACGGACACGGCGGCCTCGCCCGACAAGTCCCGTACCGGGGGCGGCGACCGCGACGAGGCGCCCGCGGCGGCCGTCGCGGACCAGGACGACGTGAACGCGGCGCTGGCCGAACTCGCCCAGCGCCGGGCCGAGACCGAACCCGCGGTGCCACCGGTCCCTGCCGACGCCCCCGAACTTCTCGTCGTACGGGATCTGACGATCCGCTTCCCCGATCGGTACGGCGACACCCGCGTCGTCGACGGCATCTCGTTGACCGTACGCGAGGGCGAGACGCTGGGTCTGGTGGGCGAGTCCGGCTGCGGAAAGTCCATCACCAGCCTCGCCGTCATGGGCCTGCTGGCCCGCAACGCCGAGGTCCAGGGCGAGATCCTCTACCGTGGTCGCGACCTGCTGAAGCTGGCGCCGAAGGAGCGCCGCGCCCTGATGGGCCCGGAGATTGCCATGGTCTACCAGGACGCCATGTCGTCCCTGAACCCGTCCGTCCTGATCGGCACCCAGCTGAAGCGGCTCACCTCGCGCGGCGGCACCCGCACCCCGGCCGAACTCCTCGACCTGGTCGACCTCTCCTCCGAACGCACCCTGCGCAGCTACCCCCACGAGCTGTCCGGCGGCCAGCGCCAGCGCGTCCTGATCGCCATGGCCCTCTCCCGCAACCCCCGCCTGCTCATCGCCGACGAGCCGACCACCGCGCTCGACGTCACGGTGCAGGCCCAAGTCGTCGAGCTCCTGGTGCAGTTGCGCGATGAACTGGGCTTCGCCATGGTCCTCGTCTCGCACGACCTCGCGCTCGTCGGCGACCTCGCCCACCGGGTCGCCGTGATGTACGCGGGCCAGGTAGCGGAGATCGGCGCCACTCGTTCGCTGCTCGCCGACCCGGCCCACCACTACAGCCGTGGCCTGCTCGGTTCCGTGGTCTCACTGGAAGCGGGCGCTGACCGGCTGCACCAGATCCGCGGCGTCGTGCCCGCGCCCAAGGCGTTCGGCGCCGGGTGCCGGTTCGTCTCGCGGTGCGCCGCCGCCGGCGAACTCTGCGCCACGGCCCCGCCGCCCACCGTCGGCCGGGGCACCGCCGACGACCATCGATTCGCCTGCCACCACCCCGCATCCGCGACACGACCGGCGCCGTCGGCACAGGCCCTGGGGAGCACCCGATGACCACGACGCAGCACACACCGGACAGCCCGCACACTCAGGGCTCCCCTGGCACCCTGGGTGTCCTGGATATCCGGGACACCCAGGACGCTCAGGACACCGCCATGGACCCGCTGATCCGCCTCAACAACATTCATGTGCGGCACAAGGCCCGCAGCGGCGGCGTTCTGCGCCGGGACTCCGTCTACGCCCTAACCGACGTCTCCCTCCAGGTCCGCCGCGGCGAGATCCTCGGCCTCGTCGGGGAGTCCGGCTGCGGCAAATCCACGTTGGCCCGCGCGGTCACCGGGCTGCAGCGACCCACGGAGGGACAAGTCCTCTTCCGCGGCCGGGATGTGTGGGAGATGTCGGCAGCCGAACGCCGCACGGACTTCGGGCCCTCCGTGGGCGTCGTCTTCCAGGACCCGTCCACCGCACTCAACCCACGCCTGCCCGTCCGCCGCATCCTGCGCGACCCCTTGGACGTGCACCGGCGTGGCACGAGGGAAGCCCGCGAGGCGCGCGTCGCGGAACTCCTGGACCTGGTCGGCCTGCCCGGCCACACACTCGACGCCCTGCCCGGCCAGCTCTCCGGCGGCCAACGCCAACGCGTGGCCATCGCCCGCGCCCTCGCCCTCGAACCCGAGCTCATCGTCGCCGACGAACCCACCAGCGCCCTCGACGTATCGGTGCGCGCCCAGATCCTCAACCTCCTCAGCGATCTGCGCGAACGCCTGGGCCTCGGCATGGTGTTCATCTCCCACGACGTCCAGACCGTGCGCTACCTCGCGGACCGCATCGCCGTGCTCTACCTGGGCCGCGTCGTCGAGGAGGGGCCGGCCGAACAGGTCACGGAGCAAACCCGGCACCCGTACACGGAGGCTCTATTGTCGGCGACGCCGAGCCTGCTGGAACGCCCGGAGCGCATCGTGCTGCACGGCCCGGTGCCCTCCGCCACCCACCCGCCCACCGGCTGCCCCTTCCGAACCCGCTGCTGGAAGGCGGACGACGCGTGCGCAACCGCGTTCCCCGACCAGGCAGGCGACGCCGAGGCACACCGGTGGCACTGCGTACACCCGCAGGGCGAGGCAGACGTCATCCGATCGAAGGCTCTCTCAGGTCGTCTGGAATTCCCGCGGAAGCTGCGGGCATTGTCTCCAGGGCAGCGCAGCTAGAAACCGCAGGGGGGACCACATGCACCAGGCCCTCAATGAGCGGCAGCAGGCCGTGCTCGACTGGGTGGGCCAGGGGTGTCCCGACGGAGTCTGGCCGGACAGCACGTACAAGACCAGCGGACAGGCCCTGCAGAACCGAGGGCTCATCAAAGTCACGAAACGCCGCGGGCATTGGAGCGCCCACCTCACCGAGAAGGGGCGGCAGCACCTCACCGAACGCGGCATCCATCCCTTGGAGCAGAGCACCCCACCGCCGGAACGGCCCGCTCGAAAACCGGCACCGCCGCGCCCCAGAGCCGCGCCGAAGGCCCTTACGAACTACGCGGATCAGCTACTCGAAGAACTGGCCGCTGCGAACGACGGCTGTCTCATCAAGCCCATCGAATCCGGCCCGCACGCGGTGAATTGGGCGACACGGGTCAACGCCGCCCGCAAGTCCGGCAAGATCCCACACACGCAGGAACTCCACGGATACCGCACCCACCGCGGCTACGAGATCAAGCTGGTCGACATCCCTGCCTGGCGCCTCGCGGAACTCACCCCGCTCCATGTTCCGGCCAGACTCACCAAACCCCATGCCGTCGTGGCCGCCCTCCAAAAGCAGCCGCAGCCCATGGGCCTGACCAAACCCCTCCAGGGCCGAGCCCTGCGCATCATCCAAACCCTCATCACCGCCACCGAAGCACAAGGCCACAAGGCAGCGCTCGGAACCACACAAGGCGCTCCCCCACCCCATCGGCGCCGCAAGGCACCACCGCACTTCTCCATCACCGCCCAAGGCGAAAGCGTCGGATTCCTCGTCCTTCAAGAACAAGATCGCAGCGAACACGTCCCCACTGACAAGGAGCTCGCCGAGGCCAAGAAGTACTCATGGATGCGCATCGCCCGCTTCGACTACACCCCCTCCAGCCGAGTGCGTTTCATGCTCCGCGGCGGCAGCCCGCACCGCGCAAGCGAATGGGCGGATCTCCCCGACCGGCCTCTGGAAGAACAACTCGCCGAGATCGCGCAGGAGGTCGGTCTACGCGGCGAAGCCGCGGAGCGTAAACGCCTTGCAGACCAGAAAGCCAGAGAGGTACAGCAAAAGCGCTGGGAAGCCGCCATGCAGGAAGCCCACGCCGCCTACGCCCACGCCTACCGCGTCAAACGCCTCGGAGAACAGGCAGACACCTGGTGCCAGGCCAGCCGCCTGACCGAATACATCGCAGCAGTACGCGACCACGCCACATCACTTCCGCCCGGGCAGGAGCGGACCGAGATCGAGGCGTGGCTCGCGTTCGCGGACGCGCACCTCCAAATCCTCACCGAATCGGTCTCAGCACCGAAACTGCCCACGCCGCCGAAGCCCAGCGGCGACGACCTCAAGCCCTTCCTCGGTCACTGGAGCCCCTACGGGCCCCGCTCCTACTGAGCTTTGACTCCGCCCGCGACCTACGGAATTTCACCAGGCGGAAGAGCGGCAACATAGCGGCGGATCGCCGGTTACCGAAACCGGTGGTCCGCCGAATACTGGTAGTTCCACCGCCACTCACTGATCAACCGTCGAAAGGCAGAAGCCGAACCAGGGGAAATCACACCGCCACGAGCCGGACCCGCTCGCCGCACAGCTTCGTCATGTCGTCGATATCGGAAGTCAGCATGACCACGGGGCGGTGCTGTCGCAGCGCGGCCTCGGCGACGGCCGCATCGATCGCGTACTTGTGTCCGTGCAACCCGGTATTCATCAGCAACTTCGAGGCCGCCCTCGCCTCCTCGTCGCCCACCGGGACCACGCGCAGTCCGGAAAGCACCCAGTTCAGGCGGGACTTGTTCGTACGGGCGTGGACGGCTTCGATGATGGTGAGCGCACTGATCACGACCTCCATGCCACGCGAGCGCGCCTCAGCGATCAGAGCCACCACCTGCTCGTCGTCGGCGAGCAGCTTCGAGAGTCCCTCGCTGTCGAGGACCAGCGTCCCCTCGTGACTCAGCCTGCGGCGGGCCACTCGGCCTCCTCGGCGAACACCTCGTCGAACACCTGCCGCGCCCGCTGACGAGTCGTCTCGGACACCGGCCCCTTGCGGCTCTCGTAGTCCGCCAGATACTCGTCAAGGACCTGCCCGCGCAGCTCACGCTCGACTGCCTCGGCGATGAACGCGGAGAACTCCCGCTTCCCCACCCGAGCCCGGATCGCCTCCGCCGTCCCCTCCGGCAGCGACAGGCTCACCCGCGTCGCCGGGCCTTCCCCGATGCTGTACGTCGTCTCAGCCATGCCCCCGATTGTGTCAAACGAGTAGGAAAAGCGCCACGTCCGCACTACCTTCACAGCTCGGTCAGCGCCCTGCTCGCACAAATCCCAGCACGGACACCCTCATCCCATCCCAGCACGATCCCAGCACGGTAGGGATGAGCAGGGGTGATGACAGGTGACGAGGGGTCAGCTATCCCAGCACCATCCCAGCACGGGAAAAAACTAAGGGCCCGACTCCGAAGAGTCGGACCCCTTCTGACCTGCATGTTTGCCAGATCAGCGACGCGGTGGCATGTCACCCACTACACATTGAAGCGAAATGTTTGATGCAGGGCTCCCACCTGCGGAAACGTCGTTTCCGAGGGGTCTCTCCCAGCACCATCCCAGCACGGGAGTTCCGCCCCAGCACCGTGCAGCTCGTAGTTGCGACGAGTCGTGTCGCCGATAGCTCGTCGCTCGACCCAGCCCTGCGCCCAGACCTGCAGGCACACGGCTCCCCGAGCGGGGTCCAAGCCGGCGCCCGAGTTCTTGTCACGCGCGTCCAGCCCGGCCGCGGAGTGCCACGTCAACTCGGCACTTCCTCCCGTCGCCGGTCATCGCCGGCTGTGGCGGGGATGGCGTTGTCGATGAGGACGGCGGCGATGGCGGCGGCAGTGGGGAAGGCGTCGGCGTCGAGGACCCGGGTGCGGGCCGCGGCGCCGTCGATGAGCAGCGCGAGCTGCTCGCCGAGTTGTTCGGGGTCGGCGGCGCCGGCTTCGCGGGCGGCGTCGGCGAGCCGCGCGGCGACGGCTTTCTTGTACTCGCGTGCGTACTGCGATGCGGGGTGCTGGGGGTCGTGGAGTTCGACGGCGGCGGCGATGTAGGGGCACAGGGGGGTGGTGGGGGGGATGTCGAAGGCGGCGAGGAGCCGTTCGCGGGGCGTGAGGTCGGTGCGGTCGAACACGCCGGACAGAACGGAGGGGTCGAACCGGCGCAGGTACTCGGCGACGAGTTCGTCCTTGCCGGTGAAGTGCTGGTAGGCGGTGCGCTTGGACACCTGGGCCGCCGCGCAGAGCTGGTCCATGCCGGTGCCGTTGATGCCCTGCTCGCGGAACAGCTGCTGGGACGCGCCGAGGATGCGCTCGCGGGCGCCCCGTCCGCGGCGGCTACCCGTGGGGCCCTTCTCCAACTCCGTCATGGGCTCAGCGTACCGCAGCTAGGTAACGAGCGGTGTACATAGCTTGCGCCCCGACCGCCCACCCCGTACGTTAAGCACACAGGGCGGTGTACTTAAAGTCGACGCCCCAGGTACATACGGCACCACCGACCCAAGGGAATGACTATGGGAAAGCTCGACGGCAAGGTCGCGGTCATCACCGGCGGCACCACCGGCATGGCCCTGGCCGGCGCGAAGCTGTTCGTCGACGAGGGAGCGCACGTCTTCATCACCGGCCGCCGCCAGGAAGCCCTGGACGAGGCCGTGAAGCAGATCGGCCGCAACGTCACCGGCGTTCAGGGTGACGCCGCCGACCTGGACGACCTGGACCGCCTGTACGACACCGTCAAGCGGGAGAAGGGCAGTCTCGACGTGCTGTGGGCCAGCGCCGGCGGGGGCGAGCCCGCTCCGCTCGGCGAGATCACCGAGGCCCAGTTCGACACCTGGTTCGGGCTCAACGCCCGCGGCACCCTGTTCACCGTCCAGAAGGCCCTCCCGCTCTTCAACGACGGCGGCTCCATCCTCATGACCGGCTCCAACGCCTCCCTCGGCGCCTTTCCCGGCTGGAGCGTCTACGCCGGCAGCAAGGCAGTCCAGCAGGCATGGGCCCGCGTCTGGCTCAACGAGCTCAAGGACCGCCGCATCCGCGTCAACGTCCTGACCCCCGGACAGGTCGCCACCGCCAAGCAGGCAGAGCTCTTCGACGAGGCCACCAAGCGCCAGTTCGAGTCCCTCATCCCCCGCGGCCAGATGGGCCGCCCCGACGAAATCGCCACCGCCGCCCTCTTCCTCGCCTCCGACGACTCCAGCTACGTCAACGGCATGGAACTCGTCGCCGACGGCGGCACCACCGCCATCTGAACCGAACAACCCACAACCAGCACAGGACAGGAAATCTCATGAGCAGCATCAGCATCATCGGCACCGGGAACATGGCCCGCACCATCGGCGCGCGGGCAATAGCGGGCGGCAACACCGTCGAGGTCATGGGCCGCGATCAGTCCAAGGCCGCCGACCTGGCCAAGGCTCTCGGCGGCGGCGCCACGACGGGAGAATGGGGCACCGCCCCCGCCGGGGACATCGTCATCGTGGCCCTGCTGCACGACGGCGTCGTGCCTGTCGTCACCCAGTACGGAGACGCTCTCGCGGGCAAGGTCATCGTCGACATCAGCAATCCCTTCAACAGCACGTTCGACGGTCTTGCCCACCGCGAGGAGACCTCGATCGCGCAGGAAGTCGCCAAGGCGGCCCCGGCCGGCGCCACCGTGGTGAAGGCGTTCAACACCGTCTTCCGTCATGTCCTGGAGAAGGGCCGGCCCGACGTCTTCCTCGCCGGTGACAACGCGCAGGCCAAGGCAAGCGTGGAAGCGTTCGTCGAAAGCCTCGGGATGCGCCCGCTGGACGTCGGCGGCCTGAAAATGGCGCACTGGCTGGAAGGAGCGGGCGTGGTCACGGTGGGCCTCGCCAACAACGGGGTGGGGAACTTGGACTTCGCCCTCAGCATCACCGAGCTTCCCGTCTGACCAAACGGTTGACGGAACACCGAAGGGGCTCGCCATGAAGCTTGGTTTCACACTTCCCATAATCGGGCCCGCTATCAGCAGCGCAGCTGGCCTGAGCGCGTTCTGCCGCGGGATCGAGGACCTTGGCTACGACACGCTGTGGGTCGGCGATCGCCTGGTCCAGCCGGTCGATATGCACAGCACCTATCCGGGCAAAGAGCAGCCGTACCCGCCACAGATGAAGCGTTACCTCGACCCGGTGCTGCTGTGGACCGTCGCCGCGACGGCGACCAGCCGGGTGCGGCTGAATGCCAGCACGCTCAGCACCTTCTACTACGAGCCGCCGCACCTGGCCCGGATGCTGACCACGCTCGACGTGCTCAGCGACGGCCGTCTCGATGTCGGCGTGGGACTCGGGTGGATGAAGGACGAGCACGACATCTCCCGCAGCGCGGACTGGCGCCGGCGCGGACGGATGCTCGATGACCTGCTGGCGTTCCTGCACGAGTGGTGGACGGCCAACCCGGTCTCCTGGGAAAGCGAGTTCTTCTCGCTGCCGGCGGTCCACGCCGACCTGCGCCCGGTGCAAGCGGGTGGGCCGCCCATCTGGATCGGCGGTGCCAGCGAGGCCGCGATGCGCCGGGTCGGCCGCAGCGCCACCGGCTGGCTCGGGATCGATCTTCTGCCGGACGAGGTCGCCGACCGATTGTGGTCGCTCGCGCGCCAGGCGGCGCAAGAGGCCGGCCGCGATCCCGACGCGCTGAAGAAGGCCATACGCATCAACCTCGAACCGGGCACGTCCGTTGGTGCGCTGGCCGACAAGCTCAAGCGCTTCGCAGAGTCCGGTGCGGACGAGGCGTTCGTGGACGCCTTCGCACTGTTCCCCGACCTTGACCAGATGCTTGACTTCGCCTGCCAGGTGATCGAGCGCACCGGTCGGTTGTGACCACCCGAGAGCCGGACGACCAAGGACGTCCTCGCCTGCTTGTTCGCCGAGAACGCGGAGTTGACCATCCCGCTCGGCGATGAGCCGCCCATTGGCCGCGAGGCCGTCGTGGAAAAGGCCGGTAGCCTCCTCCCTTGGTACCGAAATCCGTACCGATGGTGTACATTTTTCAGTACCATATGAGGGTGGCCGGAACGAAAGGGACAACAGCAATGACGATCACCGGAACCGAGGCGCGGAGGGACTTCTTCCCCCTGCTGAAGAAGGTCAACGACGATCACGCGCCGGTGCGGATCGCCTCCAAGCAGGGAAACGCCGTCCTCATGGCGGAGTCCGACTACGAAGCGTGGACGGAGACCATGTACCTGCTCGGCAACGCGCGCACCGCCGCTGAGCTGATGGAGTCCGTTGCCGAGCTGGACGCCGGACGCGGCACTGCGCGCGACCTGATCGACCCGGAGGCGGCGGAGTGAAGGTCATGTTCTCCACTCGCGCGTGGGAGCAGTACGCGCAGTGGGCCATGACCGACCGGCGCACCCTCAAACGCATCAACGTCCTGATCGCGGACATCCAGCGCAACCCCGATGACGGCAACGGCCTCGGGAAGCCCGAGATGCTGAAAGGCGCACTCAAGGGCTGGTGCTCACGACGCATCACCGAGGAACACCGCCTCGTGTACCGGGTGAGCGGTGACGTACTGGAGATCGCCCGCGTCTACGGCCACTACACCGACCGCTAGTTAGTGGGTCAGCCCCGGATCGCCTCACAGGTGACGAGGGGGCAGCTGTCCCAGCACCATCCCAGTACGGGAAATACAAAGGGCCCGACTCCGAAGAGTCGGGCCCCATCTGAGCTGCATGTTTGCCAGATCAGCGACGTGGTGTTACGTCACCCGCTACACGTTGAAGCGGGATTCCACGACAAGGCTCTGACCTGCGGGTATGCGGGCGCATCCCAGCACCATCCCAGCACGGGAGCCGCGACAAAGTACAAGAAGATCCGGAGCGCCAAGACTATGCGTCACCGATGCAGCCTGCACAGCACCCCGACGATGTAATAGTTCCTGTACTAGACTGGCTTCATGAAGTCACCCCGCCCCGGAGGCACGGAGAACATCTCCGTCTCGATGCCCTCGGAACTCCTCGGTGTTCTGCGTACGCGCACCGGCAAACGCGGCGTGTCCGCCTACGTGACCGCGGCGGTCCGGCATCAGCTGGCGATGGACGGCCTCGCCGAGATCGTGGCCGCCTACGAAGCCGAGCACGAACCGTTGAGCGAGGCCGAGATCCAGGCCGCGCAGCACGAGTTGTTCGGTGACGCACCGGCGCCGTACGCATCCGGCGACAGTGCCGCATGAAGGAACCCACAGCCAGGTCCCTGGTTCTGGACTCCCAGGCACTCTCGCTGCTCTTGCGCAACGACCGCCAGATGATCACCCGGATCGAGGCCGCCCGGCGCGTAGGCGTGCCCGTCCTCGTATCGGCCCTGACCGTGGTGGAGGCCGTCTACGGGAAGACAGATACCGCCCGGCTGCGCTGGGTGCTCTCCCGCCTTCAAGTCCAAGACGTCACCCAGGTGGACAGTCTCACTGCGGTGCAGCTCCTGAGCGACGCCGGCGGCCTGCACGGCCACAAGTACGCCATCGACGCCCTCGTAGCCGCGATGGCGCTCCGCTCCCCGGCACCCGTCCTCGTAATGACCTCGGACCGCGACGACTGGTCGAAACTGTGCGGCGACGGAGTACAGATCAAGGACGTCTGACCTTGGGATTTACCCCTTCCAACGAAGACGACTCGCGACCCGAGAACGGCTAACGCCGATGTTAGTAACATCGGCGTTAGTCCCATGCGTGGGGAATCCACTTCGCCAGCTGTCCCTCACGGTCGCGAGTCGTGGATCCGCACACCTCCGGACCGCGCGGCATCGAATGCGCGGATCGCACGACGACTCATCACCCTTCTGTCGTGTGCGGGCTCTGTCCGCTGCCCATACGTCCACGTCAGCCGCTGCGCCTACGAGCGCGCAAGCCGGTCCAGTGGCGCAGGCGCTCGGATATCTGGGACTCGTAGCCGTTGCGGGTGGGCTGGTAGTAGGTCTCGTGGTCCATGCCGTCGGGGAAGTAGTCGGCGCCGGAGAAGCCGTCGGTGGTGTCGGGGTCGTACTGGTAGTCCTTGCCGTAGCCGATGTCCTTCATCAGCCGGGTCGGGGCGTTGAGGATGTGGGCGGGCGGCATGAGTGAGCCGGTGCGGCGAGCGGATCGGTGGGCCGCATTGAAGCCGCGGTAGACGGCGATGGACTTGGGGGCCGTGGCGAGGTACACGACGGCCTGGGCGATCGCCAACTCGCCCTCGGGTGAGCCGAGTCGCTCGTACACGTCCCAGGCGGCAAGGGCCTGCTGGATGGCGTGCGGGTCGGCGATACCGATGTCCTCGTTCGCGAAGCGGACCAGGCGGCGGGCCGCGAACAGGGGGTCCTCGCCGCCGTCGAGCATGCGGGCGAGCCAGTACAGGGCCGCGTCCGGGTCGGAGCCGCGCATCGACTTGTGGAGGGCGGAGATCAGGTTGTAGTGGCCCTCCTGCGCCTTGTCGTACAGAGGGGCGCGCTGCTGGATGTGGTGGGCGAGCGCGGCGGCGTCCAGGGGGGTGCCGGGGGCCGGGAGGGCCTGGAGCTGTTCGGCGATGTTGAGGAGGTAGCGGCCGTCGCCGTCGGCCATGGCGATCAGGGCGCGGCGGGCGTCGTCGTCCAGTGGCAGCCGGTGGCCGGTGAGGTCCTCGGCGCGGTCGAGAAGTGTGGACAGGCCGGCTTCGTCGAGGCGTTTGAGGACGAGGACCTGGGTGCGGGAGAGGAGGGCGCCGTTGAGTTCGAAGCTGGGGTTCTCCGTGGTGGCGCCGACCAGGGTGATCGTGCCGTCCTCGACGTAGGGCAGGAAGCTGTCCTGTTGGGCGCGGTTGAAGCGGTGGATCTCGTCGACGAACAGCAGGGTGCCTTGGCCGATGGTGCGCCGGCTGCGGGCGGCGGCGAAGACCTTGCGCAGCTCGGCCACGCCGGAGAAGGTGGCCGACACCGGTTCGAAGGCCAGGTTGCTGCCGTCCGCGAGGAGGCGGGCGATGGTCGTTTTCCCCACGCCGGGTGGGCCCCACAGGATGGCGGAACCGAGGCGCCGCTGGGCGACCATGCGGCCCAGCGGGGCGTCCGGGGCCAAGAGGTGGTCCTGCCCGACGACGTCCTCCAGTCGGGTGGGACGCAGCCGGTCGGCCAGTGGCCGGGCGGGCTCCTCGTCGAAGAGCGGCAGGGTCGCTTCGGTCGGTTCCATCGGTCTCTCAGATTGCGGGCGGAGCTGTGCGGGCGTGGCGAGCCTTGCACAGGGCACTGACAAGCGCGGGCTCAGCGGCTCGTGCGCGCGCTTGCGGTGCTCATCAGGTACGGGGATGGGGCCGGGGGCGGTCGCGTTGCGGCAGCCGCGCGACCGCCAGGTCGTAGGAATCCTCGACTGCGCCGGTGACCAGCCGCTTGGTGATGCCGGGGCCTGGTCCGAGCGAGATCCAGTGCCGTTTGTCGAGGTAGCGGCCCGGTGTGATCGAGGCGTGGGCGTGCATGTGCGCGCGGGCGTGTTCGGGTTCGCACTTGACCGTGATGATCTGCTCGTCCGGGTCGTCGGTGACGATCAGGAACACCTTGCCCGCGACCTTGTAGACGTCCAGGTGCTCGGTGAACGGGTAACCGTGGTCCGTCCCGGGCAGCGCGAGGGCCGCGTGGCGGGCGGTGTCCTGGACCCGGTCGCCGGCCGCGCTCACCGGGCCGCCCGCATGCGGATGCCGTAGGTGTGCGGGTCGACGGGCCGCTCGGCCCTGGGCAGGCGAGCGACCACAAGTCGGTAGGAGTCGGTGACGAGCTCATCGACGAGTTCCCTGTCGACGCCGTCCCCGCCCTCCAGCGTGATCCAATGTTTCTTGTTCATGTGGTAGCCGGGGGTGATGTGGCTGTACTGCTCCCGCAGGGCGTGGGCCTCGCCGGGGTCCGCCTTGAGGATCACGACCGGGCGCCCCGGGACCTCGGTCATCAGCATGAACACCTTGCCGCGCACCTTGAAGACCTCCCAGTCGTCGCCGAAGGGATGCTCCAGCTGGGCTCCGGGAAGCCCCTCGGCGCGGTCGGCGGCGGTCTTGTGCAGGGTCGTTCCGTTCATGGGGCGTTGCCTTCCTCACGGGGTGGTCGCGGCGGCACACCCCATCCTTCCTTCGAAGCCGACAAATAGGGCAGTAGGCTGCGGACACATGATGGTCGACAAGCGACAACCCAGCCCGAGCGGACAGGCCGGACGGGCCGCGGTCCCGTTGTACGGTTTCCAGCCCCCGGTCGGCACCCCGTACGGCCTGGAGGTGAGCACCGTCGAGGACTTCTTCGCCCAGCACGAGGACTGGCCGTGGAACCCGCCGCGTCCGGGCCGCGCCACCTTCCACTACCTCATCGCCGTCACCGAAGGCGAGTTGCGGCACGACGTCGACCACCTCACGCGGATCGTCAGCCCCGGCCAGTGGCTGTGGGTGCGCCCCGGGCATGCACAGTGCTGGCATCCGCCCAGCGCCGCTCGCGGCACGTTCATCCTGTTCGAACCGGATGTGCTGCGGCCCGACATCGCCCGCCTGCTGGCCCCGCTCACCGCACACGGGGCTCCTTGCGTGCTGAGCCCGCACCCCGACGACGCCGCCTGGCTCCAGCAGACGGCACTCCAGCTTCTGGACGAACACCGCGCACTCGGGCGTCGGCCCCTCGACGTCCACCACGCCCTGCGGCGCAGCCTGCTCGAATCGCTGCTGCTGCGCCTGGCCAACGCCCCCGGGATCACCCCCGCCGACACGAGTGCCGGCACGAGCCGTGGTGACACCTACAGACGGTTCACGGACGCCCTGGAGCTGCACTTCCGCGAACTGCACCAAGCCGCGGACTACGCGGAGTTGCTCGGCTGCTCGGTCCGCACCCTCAGCCGCGCCGCCCGGGAAACCACCGGCAAGGGGGTACGTGAACTCATCGACGAACGGCGCCTGCTCGAAGCCCGGCGCCTGCTGGGAAGCGCCCGATGGGATGCCCGGTCCGTGGCCGGCCACCTCGGCTTCACCGATCCCGCGAACTTCGGCCGCTTCTTCCGCGACCGCACCGGTCTCACCCCGACCGCCTTCGCGGCCGACGAGACCACGACGCTCCCCCCGCCTCCCGCTGGTTGAGGTTCCCGAGCCCCCGCGTGCCGCCTTTGACCGACGGGCCCAGCCTCGTACGCGCGGGTGTCGGCACGGTCAGTCTGTGGTGAAGCTGGACAGCACTGCGGCCGGGAGGCGGCTGCCCGCCGAGCCGTGGGGAAGGATCTCCGTGATGCGGGCCAGATCGGTGGCGGAGAGCCGGACGTCGGTGGCGCCGGCGTTCTCCTCGATGCGCTTGGTGCTGCGGGTGCCGGGAATGGGCGCGATGCCCTCACCCTGGGCGAGCAGCCAGGCCAGCGCGAGCTGGGCGGTGGTGATGCCCTTGGTGTCAGCCAGATCCTTGAGCTGCTCGGTGGCGTGCAGGTTGTAGGTGTAGTTCTCGCCCTGCCAACGTTCGTCCCAGCTGCGCATGTCGTCCGCGGCGTACTCGCTGGCGGGCTTGACCTGGCCGGTGAGGAAGCCGCGGCCGAGCGGGGAGTAGGGCACCAGGCCGATGCCGAGTTCCCGCAGAACGGGAAGGATCTCCTCCTCGACCTCCCGCTCGAAGAGCGAGTACTCGTACTGGAGCACGGAGACCGGGGTGACGGCGTGGGCGCGGCGGATGTACTGGGGGCCGACGTTGCTCAGGCCGAAGTACTTCACCTTGCCTTCGGTGATCAGTTCGCCGACCACGCCGGCGACCTCCTCGACCGGAATGTCGGGGTCGGAGATGTGCTGGTAGAAGAGGTCGATGTGGTCGCTCTGCAGGTAGCGCAGGCTGTTCTCGGCGACGTTGCGGATGTTTTCCGGGCGGCTGTCGAAGGCGGGGCTGGTCACCGGGGCGGTCATGTCGAAGCCGAACTTGGTGGCAAGGACCACCTCCTCGCGGAAGTCCTTGACTGCCTCGCCCAGGAGCATCTCGTTGCTGCCGGTACCGGCGCCGTACAGCTCGGCAGTGTCGAAGAAGTCGACCCCGAGTTCGTGGGCGCGGCGGATGGTCGCGATGCCCTCGTCGTCGTTCGAGGCGCCGTAGGCCATGGACATGCCCATGGTCCCCAGGCCGAGCGCCGAGACGCGCAGACCCTGAGAGCCCAGATTGCGGTGCTGCATGAGTTCACTCCCTGAGTAGTTCGCCGGCTTCACCCGCAGAGGTCAAACCGAACTGTTCCGTTTGACTCTACGCGCCGATCGCCTGGATGCCAAACCAAACGGTTTGGTGCTCTATCCTGGGACCATGTCCCAGTCCCGCGACTCCGGCCAGACCGCAGCGCCCGCAGCCGCCGCCGGCGACACCACGCGCGAGCGCATCCTTACCGCTGCCATGGAGGAGTTCGCCCGCCACGGCATCGCCGGCGCCCGTGTGGACCGCATCGCCAAACTCGCCAAGACCAGCAAAGAACGCGTCTACGCCTACTTCCGCGGTAAAGACGCGCTCTATGCCGCCGTCGCCGCACGGGAGTACGTCGTCATCGCCGAGGCCACCCAGATAGACCCGTGCGACCTCCCTGGCTACGCGGGCCGCCTGTTCGACTACTTCGTCGCCCGTCCAGACCACCACCGCCTGATCACCTGGGGCCGCCTCGAACTGCCGGGCACCACAGCCGTTGCCGACGATCCCGCCCAGGCACTGCTCGTCCGCAAAATCGACCAGCTCCGCCAGGTGCAACAGGCCGGACAGCTCGACCCCGCCTGGGACCCGGCCGACGTCCTCGCCCTGGTCAACCAGATCGCCATGACCTGGGCATCACAACCCGAACTCAGCGAGGCCGCCGCCGCACACGCCGTGGACCCCACCACCGCCGCCCGCCGCGCCGCAGTGGTGACCGCTGTCGAGCAGCTTTTCCCTCGAGCGCGCTGAGGCCCCCCGACCTGCGGCAGCCCTGCCCGAACGTCCCCCGAACGGCGCCGGCCGCCCTTGCCGCTCACCAATGGGCACATCCTGCTGACGAATCAGCGCTCCCGGACCAGGCAACCGAAAAAATCTGCCGCTGTCTGGTCCGTCAGATGTTCTCTCCTTCGGAAACAACGGGCAGGGGCGACGCTCACCGCCGGGCTGAGGCACTCACTGCGCACGATGTGTGCGATGACCTTGTCGTTTCTCGTTGCCCAGGTCTCAGTCGTCCAGGACGACGACGTGCTTGCCCGGCGTGGTGCCGGACTCGACGTCGGCCTGGGCGTCACGGACCTGTTCCAGGCCGTGGTGGACCTTCGCGACCGGGACTTTGAGGCGCCCTGCGGCGATGGCCTGGAGCTGGTGGGCGAAGGCGTCGGCCGGGAGGTCGGCGGCTTGACCGCCGTAGGAGGTCAGCCGCACCCCGTTGGGGATCATGAACGGCGTGAAGTCGGGGATCGTCCACTGGCCCGCCAGGGCTCCGGTGAAGCAGACCGTGCCGTGCCGGCGGACGGTGCGGAGGGTGTCGGCGAGGACCGAGCAGCCCACCAGTTCCAGTGCGGCATCGACGCCGTCCGGCATCAGCTCGCTCACCTGGTCGGCGATCGTGCCGCTGTCGACGAGGGGATGGTCGACGCCCGCGGCCCGCAGTTCCCCGGCCCTCTCCGGGCTGCGGGTGGTGGACAGCACGGTGGCTCCGAGGTCCTTCGCGAGCGTGGCCGCGCTCAGCCCGACCGTGGATGTGCCGCCGCGGATCAGCAGCGTCTGCCCCGCCTGCAGACCGAGGCCGACGGAGAGGGAGCCGTACGCGGTCTGGAACATCTCCGGCAGGCCGCCGACAACACCCCACGGCAGGCCGGAGGTAAAAGGGATCACCTGGCAGGCCGGGACGGTGACGTATTCGGCGTACGCCCCGTCGAAGGTGCGACCCATCCCGCCCATCATGGTCGCCACCTGCTGCCCCGGCCGCAGCCCGCTGTCCTCGTCGGACTGGTCGACCACGCCGACGCCCTCGATACCGGGGATACGCGGGTAGGTGACCTCCGGGTCCGACTCGCCCTTGCGGGTGCTGACTTCGGACTCGTTGACGCCGAACGCCTTCACCTTGATCCGCACCCAGCCGGGCTTGCGGACGGGCACCGGCACATCCTTGATCTCCAGTGCGTCGAGGCCGCCGGACCGGGTAACGACGACGGCCCGCATGATCGCCGGTGCGGCGTCGGCGGCTGCTGTCCGTTGACTCATATCGAGTTTCCTTACTCTGTTTTGCCCCCTTGGCGCGCAGTTCCGCATCGCCCGCCGACCGTCAGGGGCGGTCGATGCTCTCCCACAGGTCGAGTGCCTGCTGGTAGTGGGCGCCGGCCTCGAAGGGAGGGTTGCCGACGCTTTCCGAGGTGGGCCGATCTGTGACGGCGGGCCACAGACGGGACTGCTCGCCGGTGGCGAAGTCGAGCACGATGTCGCGGATACGCGTGTCACGCTCGGCCTGTTCTGCGCTGCGGCCCGGCTGTTCCTGGCCGACCAGGGCGTACATCTCGGTGCCGTGCACGGCGGGCGCGCCCTCGGCGGGCCCGACCAGAAGGAGATGGGCGTTGCCGCCGCCGGCGGCGTGGGCGAGAGCACCGCGGGCTGCGGGGAGCCCGAAGATGTAGTCCGTCAGGAGCGCGGCGCGCACCTCGGCCGGGGTGCGGCCGCCCTGGTCGTAGGCATCGACGACCTTCTGGGCGTGCGAGCGGGGAATCCGCCACCCCGCGACCTCGTCGACGATGCGGTCGACGGTGTGCGGGTCGAACCGGTCGAGGTCGTTCGCCACCCACCAGCCCATGTCGTCACTGGCCATGCTCAGCAGCACGTCGACATCGCGCTGCGCGCCCGAGGCGAGGACGTCCATGGGGTGGGCGTGCAGCACTGCGCCCGGCTGCCCGGTATCCAGAACGACGCCGAGGCTTGTGCTGTCCATCCCGCCGCGGGCTCCGAGGTCCGTCGGGGTGACCTTGCGCAGGGCGTCCACCAGGGAGGCCGTGTCGAGATCGATCAGCTTCTCAGGGTTGTCCGCGACGCCGAGTTCGCTGACGAACCGGTGCGCGAGCTCCTCGGCCCACCAGGCCGGCTGGAGACGCGAGGGCCCGGCGGAGAACCCGGCCAGTCGCCGGTACAGGCCGTTGGCGGAGGCGGCGCCGAGCAGCCCGAAGGTGGAGTAAGCGCCGCCGCTGTGGCCATAGACGGTGACATTGTCGGGGTCGCCGCCGAAGTGGGCGATGTTCCGCTTGATCCAGGTGAGCGCGGCGATGACGTCCTGCAGGCAGAGGTTGCTGGCCTCGGCGAGCCGGCCGCCGTACTGCGAGAGCGAGAGCGCACCCAGCGCGCCGAGCCGGTAGTTGACCGACACGCCCACCACGCGCCCCGACGCGGCGAGCCCGGCGGCGTTCGAGGTGATCTGCGTGTTCGCGCCGAACTCGAATCCGCCGCCATGGATGTACACGGTCACCGGCAGCACCTTCGCGGCCGGCTGCTCGGGAGCCCACACGTTCAGGTTCAGGCAGTCCTCGCCCGTCCCGCTGTCCGCTTCGAGCCAGTCGCCGGTGTCGGGCTGGACGGAGGCGACGCCCTTGCGGTCGTAGGGGAGGTCCGGATCGAAGTCCGCGACTACGGGGCGGCGGTACCGCTCGGCGGTGGCGTACGGAATTCCCCACCAGGACCGCACCCCTGGTGCGGTCGGGGCCTTGGGCGCGGTGGCGGTCATAACAGTCCTTCCGGCGCGGTCCGGGTGTTCGCGCGATGTATCGGCGGCTGGTCGCTCATGGTGACGCTCTCCCATCGTTCCCTGGGATTCGACACATCGCCCGTCGGCCAGCGGTCACCTGATGGTCACCAGGTGACAGTCAGCCGCTCCTCTTCCTCATCGTCCGCGGACCCCCTGCGGCCCCACGCCCCGGAGGCACTCCGCTGCCCCCTCCGCCGATGCGGCCCTTCCGAGTAGCCGGACCACGCCTGCGCGCCTGCCTCGCCGGACCGTCGAGTCGCCGTCCCGTGCGGGGCGCAACATAGCGGCGGATCACCGGTTACCGAAACCGGGAATCCGCCGAATACTTGTAGATCCACCGCCACCCCCTGACCACCCACCGGAAGGCAGCACGCGACGATCTACAAACTCATCTGTGAAATTCGCTGACGCTCACGCTACGGAGCCCCGCCCTGCCATGCCGCGCAATAGCTAGCTCCGGGCTCGCTCAAGGGAAAGGGAGAAGCCGTAACCCGGAGAACACGCTTGCCCCGCCACACCCCGGCTTGGCCCAACTGCGACAGGGCATCTACTCCACAGCAGCAATGACTGCGCCTTGGGGAAGGGCAACGTGCAGCGAGATCTCAATGAACGCCAGCAAGCCGTGCTCAACTGGATCAGCAACGGATGCCCCGACGGAATCTGGAACGACACGACCTACAAAGTCGGCGCGCAAGCCCTGCAAAACCGCGGGCTCGTCAAGGTCACCAAACGCCGGGGATACTGGACCGCCGAGCTGACCGACAAGGGGCGGCATCATTTCGCCGGCGAGAGCAGCGCCCCCGCAAGTACCAGCAGTCGCACACCCGAAGACCCCCGCGCGGGCGTAAGAATGCCACGGCCGAGAACCACGCCGAAGGCCCATGCGATCTACGCCGACCAGCTCCTCGAAGAACTGGCCGCCAACAACGGCTGCCTCATAAAGCACATCGACCCCGGCCCTCACGCAGTGAGTTGGGCGCACCGCGTCAGCATCACCCGCAAGTCCGGCAAGATCCCCGCCACTCAGGAGCTCCACGGAAACCGCACTCACCGGGGCTACGAAATCAAGCTCGTCGACATCCCCGCTTGGCGCCTCGCTGAACTCGCTTCACTGCCCGTGCCCGCCCGGCTCACCCGCCCCCACGCCACGGTGGCCGCACTCCAAAAGCAGCCCCAGCCCATGGGGTTAACCGACGCCGTTCAAGGGCGAGCCCTGCGCATCATCCAGGCCCTCATCACCGCCGCCCGACAACAGGGCCACGTCGTGGCGCTCGGCCCCACCCGAGGCGCCGTGCCGCCCCAGCGGCGCCGCAAAGCCGAGCCGCACTTCACCATCACCGCCCAAGGCGAAAAGGTCGGTTTCCTCGTCCTCCAAGAACAGGACCGCAGCGAACACATCCCCACCGACAAAGAGCGCGCCGACGCAAAAGAGCACTCCTGGATGCGCATCCCGCGCTTCGACTACACCCCCTCCGAGCGCCTGCGCTTCACCCTCCGCGGCGGCAGCCCACACCGCGCCACGGAGTGGGCAGACACCACCGGCCGACCCCTCGAAGACCAACTCGCCGAGATCGCACAGGAGATCACGCTCCGCGGAGAAGCCGCCGAACGCCGACGCCGCGCAGACCAGCTCGCCGCCGAAGAACGACGGCGCCGCTAAGGAAACCGCCATGCAAGAAGCCCGCACCGCCTACGCGCACGCCCACCACGTCAAGCACCTCGAAGAGCAGGCCGAAGCCTGGCACCGAGCCACACGCCTCGCCGACTATTTGGCCGCCGTACGCACTCACGCCGCAGCGCTCCCGCCCGGCGAGGAGAGGGCCGAGATCGAGGAATGGCTCGCGTTCGCAGCCACGCACCTCCAACGCCTCACCGAGACCGCCTCGGCGCCCAAGCTCCCCACCCCGTCGAAGCCCGGCGCCGCCGACCTCGCGCCCTTCCTCCGCAGCTGGAGTCCGTACGGGCCTCGCTCGTACTGAGCCCCGCTGCCGACCGATCCACGCACTCCGGCCGAGGCAGGGCAAAGCAGGACCTTCCACCTGCCCGCTCACCCAGAACCAGTCCGCAACCCAGCACGGGCGTTCTCATCCCATCCCAGCACCATCCCAGCACGGTAGGGATGATCAGAGGTGATGACAGGTGACGAGGGGTCAGCTATCCCAGCACGGGAAAACGCAAAGGGCCCGACCCCGAAGAGCCGGACCCTCCCTGACCTGCATGTTTGCCAGATCAGTGACGTGGCGATATGTCACCCGCTACACATTGAACCGGAACTCCACCACATCCCCATCCTGCATCACATACTCCTTGCCCTCCATGCGCGCCTTGCCCGCCGCGCGGGCGTCGGCGACCGAGCCCGTGTCGACCAGGTCCGCGAAGGAGATGACCTCGGCCTTGATGAAGCCCTTCTGGAAGTCGGTGTGGATCACGCCGGCCGCCTCGGGGGCCGTGGCGCCCTGGGAGATCGTCCAGGCGCGGGACTCCTTGGGGCCTGCCGTGAGGTAGGTCTGGAGGCCGAGGGTGCGGAAGCCGACGTGGGCGAGGGTGGCCAGGCCCGGCTCTTCCTGGCCGACGGACTGGAGGAGCTCGAGGGCTTCCTCGTCGTCCAGCTCGGCGAGGTCCTGCTCCAGCTTGGCGTTGAGGAAGATGGCCTCGGCGGGGGCGACCAGGGCGCTCTGCGCGGCCTTGAAGTCGTCGTCCGTCAGTTCGTCCTCGTCCACGTTGAAGACGTAGAGGAAGGGCTTGGTCGTGAGGAGGTGGAGGTCGTGGAGCAGTTCCTCGTTGCCGGAGCCCTGGACGATGCCCGCCGAGAAGAGCGTGTCGCCCTTTTCGAGGATCGCCTGGGCCTCCTCGACCGCCTTCACCTTCGGGCCGATGTCCTTCTTGATCCGCGACTCCTTCTGGAGGCGGGGCAGGACCTTCTCGATGGTCTGGAGGTCGGCGAGGATCAGCTCGGTGTTGATCGTCTCGATGTCGTCCTTGGGCGAGACCTTGCCGTCCACGTGCACGACGTTCTCGTCCTTGAAGGCACGGATGACCTGGCAGATCGCGTCCGACTCGCGGATGTTCGCGAGGAACTTGTTGCCCAGGCCCTCGCCTTCGCTCGCGCCGCGCACGATGCCCGCGATGTCGACGAAGTCGACCGTCGCCGGGAGGATCTTCTGGGAGGAGAAGATCTCGGCCAGTTTCGTCAGGCGGGGGTCAGGGACGCCTACCACGCCGACGTTCGGCTCGATCGTGGCGAACGGGTAGTTGGCCGCAAGGACGTCGTTCTTGGTCAGGGCGTTGAACAGGGTCGACTTGCCGACATTGGGCAGACCGACGATTCCGATCGTGAGCGACACGTTGCGACTTCCCGTACGTGAGTCTGTGAGTGGACGGCCCGGAGGCCGGAGGACCGTAGGGCCGGAGCGACCTCAGGGCGATCCCCCAGTCTACGGCGTGCTTGCCTCGCCCTCGTCGGCGTATCGCGCGAGTATCGAACGCTTGGCCAAGGTCGGCCAAAGCGCGTGTCCCAGGCAGGATTATCGGTATGGCTCGACCTAGGTTGGTCCGGTGGAGCAACACAGGACGCGTCCCCCTCAGCCTCCGGCCCGGCCACGACGCACCGCGCCCCTGCCCCCGCAGGGCAGCAGGTCCGCCGAATCGGCGGTGGTCTACCGCGCCGCGTCCCGGCCCAGCCGCCCCGTCCCCCCCTTCGTACGCAAACTGCGCGCGTTGCCGCTCTACCGCACGCTGCGCGGTATGCCGAACCCGCGTCTCACGGGGCTCGGCAGCGGGCTCTTCTGTGCCGCGGCGATGTTCCTGCTCGGCTGCCTGTTGTGGCTGCTCTTCGGCAGTTCGGTCGTCGCCTACGGCGTGCTCTTCGTGCCGGTGAGCGTGCTGACCGCCCTGTGGGTGCGGCCCGCGGACCTGGTGACGGCGCCGATCGCCGTGCCGATCGCCTTCGCTGTCGGCCTCATCCCGGTCTCGGGGGGCAATGGGGGATTCGGCGGGCACTTCATGAGCCTGATCACGTCCCTCGCGCTGGAAGCGGGCTGGCTGTACGCCGGGACGCTGGCCGCCGGTCTTGTCGTGGCCGTCCGCAGGATCAAGCTCATGGGGCAGCGGCGGCGGGCGAGGGCGGCCGGTGCGGTTGCCTCCAGGCCGCCGCGAGGGCCGAAGGGGGCGGCCAAGGGGACAGGGAAAGGGACGGGGAAAGGGACGGGGAAGGGCGCCAAGCGGCGTATGCCCACCGCTTGAAGCCCCAGGGAGGGCTACGCCTCGCCCGCCGCCGCCATCGCCGCGCCCACGATGCCCGCGTTGTTCTGCAACTCCGCCGGGACGAGCTCGGCCTTGATGCCCTTGATCAGCGGCAGGAACTTCTGAGCCTTTCGGCTCACGCCGCCGCCGATGATGAAGAGCTCGGGCGAGAACAGCATCTCTACGTGCGCCAGATACTTCTGGACGCGGTGCGCCCAGTGCTCCCAGGTCAGCTCCCCGTCCTCCTTGGCCTTGGACGAGGCGCGCTTCTCGGCGTCGTGGCCGTGGAGTTCGAGGTGGCCGAGCTCTGTGTTCGGGACCAGGCGGCCGCCGGTGAACAAGGCGCTGCCGATACCCGTGCCGAAGGTGAGCAGGATGACCGTGCCCTTGCGGTCGCGGCCCGCGCCGAAGTGCATCTCGGCCACGCCCGCCGCGTCCGCGTCGTTCAGGACGGTGACGGGGGCGCCGCCGCCGAGCCGGTCCGTGACCAGTTTCTGGATGTCCGTGCCGATCCAGCTCTTGTCCACGTTGGCCGCCGTGCGCGCCGTGCCGCCCGCGATCACGCCGGGGAACGTGGCGCCGACGGGGCCCTTCCAACCGAAGTGCTCGACGACCTCGCGCACCTTGTCGACCACGCCGTCGGGCGTGGCCGGATGCGGGGTCAGGACCTTGTGCCGCTCTTGTGCCAGGTCTCCGCGGTCCAGGTCAACGGGCGCGCCCTTGATCCCTGATCCGCCGATGTCCACACCGAAGATCTGCATGTGACCCACGTTACGGGCAGTGCCTGACCCTCGCGTTACTTCTGTGAGAGCTCCGCGGCCTCTGCGCGCAGGTCGCGGCGGAGCTCCTTGGGCAGCGAGAAGGTGATCGACTCGTCGGCCGTCTTCACCGTCTCCACGTCTCCGTAGCCCCGCTCGGCCAGCCACTCGATGACGCCGTCCACCAGGACGTCGGGGACGGATGCGCCCGAGGTGAGGCCCACCGTGGTCACGCCTTCCAGCCACGCCTCGTCGATCTCGTCGGCGCCGTCCACCAGGTGTGAGGCGGGGGCGCCGGCGTCGAGGGCGACCTCGACCATCCGGATCGAGTTCGATGAGTTCTTGGAGCCGACGACGATGACGAGCTCGGCGTCCTCCGCCAGCTTCTTCACCGCGATCTGGCGGTTCTGCGTCGCGTAGCAGATGTCGTCGCTCGGAGGGGAGATCAGGCCGGGGAACTTGGTCTTGAGCGCGTCGACCGTCTCCATGGTCTCGTCGACCGAGAGCGTGGTCTGGGAGAGCCAGACGACCCTGTCCGGGTCCCTGACCTCGACGTTCGCGACGTCCTCCGGGCCGTCGACGAGCGTGATGTGGTCGGGCGCCTCACCGGACGTACCGATGACTTCCTCGTGGCCCTCGTGGCCGATCAGGAGGATGTCGAAGTCGTCATTGGCGAACCGGACGGCTTCCTTGTGGACCTTCGTGACCAGGGGGCACGTCGCGTCGATCGTCGCGAGCTTCCGCTCGGCGGCCTCCGCGTGGACCGTCGGTGCGACTCCGTGCGCGGAGAACATGACGATGGAGCCCTCGGGGACCTCATCCGTCTGGTCGACGAAGATCGCACCCTTCTTCTCCAGGGTCTGCACGACGTACTTGTTGTGAACGATCTCGTGGCGGACATAGATCGGGGACCCGTACTGCTCAAGGGCCTTCTCGACGGCGATCACGGCACGGTCCACACCCGCGCAGTAGCCGCGGGGGGCGGCGAGCAGGACTCGGCGGGCAGGAGTCGAAGCAGTCATACGCACCATCGTAAGGCCGAGCCCAGTGCGCGTACGGCCGAGCCCAGCGCGCGGAAGGCCGAGCCCAGCGCGTCAAAGATCGGCTTCTTGGGGAGACTGGTGGCCTGCGTTCACTTACGGAGGCACGATGTCCGCTCACTCCGGTAACTCAGACCCGACGGCCGGCGCCCATGCCCATCCCGGTACCGCTGCTGAAGGGGACGGCCTTCGGCGCAGTCTCGGCTTCCGTGATCTTGTCGTCTACGGGTTGCTGTTCATCGCCCCGATGGCACCGGTGGGTGTCTTCGGGACGCTCGATGCCAAGTCGCACGGGGCCGTGGCGCTCGTCTACATCATCGCCACGATCGCGATGGCGTTCACCGCGTTCAGCTATGCCCAGATGGTGAGGGTGGTCCCCAAGGCGGGGTCGGTCTTCGCCTACGCGCGCGTGGGGCTCGGTAACGGCCCCGGTTTCATCGCCGGGTGGATGGCGATGCTCGACTATCTCCTCATCCCGGCCGTCGCCTATCTCTTCTCCGGGATCGCCATGGAGGCGCTCGTGCCCTCCGTGTCCCGGTGGGTGTGGACGGCGATCGCGGTCCTGGTGACGACCGCGCTGAACCTGTGGGGGGTACGGGCCGCCGCACGGGTCGGGTTCCTGGTGCTGGCGATGGAGATCGTGGTTCTGCTGGTCTTCATGGTGTCGGCGATCGTCGTCCTCGCGCGGGACGGGGCACAGCGGGGCTGGCTCTCACCGCTGAGCGGGGACGGCTCGCAGGGCGCGTTCGCGCTGGGCGCGGTGGTGGGGGCGGTGTCGGTGGCGGTGCTCTCGTATTTGGGCTTCGACGCGATCGCCTCGTTCGCGGAGGAGGTTACGGGGGGCTCGGCGAAGGTGGCGCGGGCCGTGCTGTTCTGTCTGGCGCTCGCGGGTGTGCTGTTCATCGCCCAGACCTATCTCGTCGCTCTCCTTGAACCGGTGTCGTCCGCCGAGCTCGCGGCGAAGCCCGCCGCGCAGGGGTCCGCTTTCTACGATGCGGTCGACGCGGGAGTCGGGGACTGGCTCCATGACCTGGTGGCCGTCAGCAAGGCGATCGGCGCGGCGTTCGCCGCGCTGGCCGGGCAGGCGGCCGCTGGGCGGCTTCTCTTCGCCATGGCTCGTGACCGGCGGCTGCCGGGGGCGCTGTCGAAGACCGACTCCGGGACGCCTCGGCTCGCGTTGCTGTGCGCGGCCGTGGTGACGCTGGTGGCGGCGGTGTGGGCGGCGCGGCGGGACGACGGGATGGATCACCTGGTGTCGGTGGTCAATGTCGGGGCGTTGACGGCGTTCGTGCTGTTGCACGCGAGCGTGGTGGGGTGGTTCGCCGTACGACGGCAAGGGGGTTCCTTCAGCTGGTGGCGGCACGTCCTGGTTCCGGTGCTCGGGGCCGCGATCACCATCGCGGTGATTGTCGAAGCTGCGGGGTCCGCGCAGGTGGTGGGTGCTATCTGGTTCGCCGTGGGGCTTGTTGTGCTCTTTGCCCAGCGGGCTCGTCGTGGGGAGTCCTAGCCCGCCGCGTCGCGGCGGATGTTTCCCGCCCGCCCATCCGATTGCCCGCCCATCCGATTGCCCGGCGTCCGATCCTCAGCGCAGGACGAAACGGGAACCCCGTCGTGTCAGACCCTGCCGATACGCTCGGCTCATGGCTTTGAACACGTCAGCTGATGCCCCGCTGCCCGTCGGCGAGGTGTCGCGGCTCATCGGTGGGTGGATCGATCGGCTCGGTGCCGTGTGGGTCGAGGGGCAGATCACCCAGCTGTCCCGCAGGCCCGGCGCGGGTGTCGTATTCATGACGCTGCGCGATCCCTCGCACGACATCTCCGTCAGCGTCACCTGTTACCGCCAGGTGTTCGACGCCGTCGCGGACGTCGTCTCCGAGGGCGCCCGAGTCGTCGTCCACGCCAAGCCCGAGTGGTACGCACCGCGGGGGCAGCTGTCCCTGCGGGCCGTCGAGATAAAGCCCGTCGGAGTGGGCGAACTGCTCGCGCGGATCGAGCAGTTGAAGAAGAACCTCGCCGGGGAGGGGCTTTTCGCGGCCGACCGGAAGAAGGCACTGCCCTTCCTTCCCCAGCTCATCGGGCTCGTCACCGGCCGCGCGTCCGCCGCCGAGCGGGACATCCTGGAGAACGCGAGGCACCGCTGGCCCGCCGTCCGCTTCGAGGTGCGCAACGTCCCCGTCCAGGGCGTGCACGCCGTGCCGCAGGTCGTGCAGGCCGTGAAGGATCTTGACGCTCTCGACGCCGTGGACGTGATCATCGTGGCACGGGGCGGCGGCAGTGTGGAGGATCTTCTGCCGTTCTCGGACGAGCAGCTGGTGCGAGCCGTCGCCTCCTGTCGTACGCCCGTCGTCTCCGCGATCGGGCACGAGCCGGACAACCCCCTGCTCGATTACGTGGCCGACCTGCGCGCCTCCACTCCGACCGACGCCGCCAAGAAGGTCGTGCCGGACGTCGGCGAGGAGTACGAGCGCGTGCGCTGGCTGCGGGACCGGGCCCGGCGCTGCGTGGACGCCTTCCTCGACCGCGAGGACCGCGGGCTCGCCCACGCCCTCGCCCGTCCCTCCATGGAGAATCCGCACCGCATGATCGAAGAGCGCGAGGAGCAGGTCTCGGCGCTCGTCGACCGCAGCCGCCGCACGCTCGGGCATCTGCTCGACCGCGCCGAGTCGGAGCTGACGCACACCCACGCGCGCGTGGTGGGCCTCTCCCCCGCCGCGACGCTCCAGCGGGGGTACGCGGTGCTTCAGAAGGCGGACGGTGCGGTGGTGCGGGATGCGGGCGAGGTGGCTGCCGACGAGGAGTTGAGGGCGCGGGTCGCCGAGGGCGAGTTCACCGTGCGAGCGGTATGAGAAGTAGCAGTAGCCAGGTAGCAGTGCGTGCCGCAGAAGCCGTACGAAACGACATTTAGGGTGGGGCACATGACCAGCAAGACTGACGAGGCCACGGGCCCCGCCGACGCACTCGGCTACGAGCAGGCGCGGGACGAGCTCATCGAGGTCGTACGCCGCCTGGAGACGGGCGGCACAACATTGGAGGAGTCACTCGCCCTCTGGGAGCGCGGCGAGGAGCTGGCCAAGGTGTGCCGCCGCTGGCTCGACGGCGCCCGCGCCCGCCTCGACGCGGCCCTGGCGGGGCCGGACGGGGACGGCGATGAGGATGGCGACGGGGACGGGGAGTAGGCGCACCCGCCCGCACCCCGCCCAGGCGCTCACCAGCCTCCCCCCTCTCAGCCACCTACCGGCAGCTGTGAAGCGGATCACCATGCTCCAGATTTTGTTGAAACTTAAACCGCAACGCCGTACCGTCGGTGACGCAAGCTGATCCGCGTACGCACCGAGAAGGTTGATCCATGTCTCTCGTCCTTGACCCCGCCGCCCAGGACCTGCTCTTCCGCGAGGCCCGCACCGCGAACACCTTCACCGATGAGCCGGTCACCGACGAGCAGGTACAGGCGATCTACGACCTGATCAAGTTCGGTCCGACCGCCTTCAACCAGTCGCCGCTGCGCATCACGCTGGTCCGCTCCCCCGAGGCCCGTGAGCGCCTGGTCAAGCACATGGCCGAGGGCAACCAGCCGAAGACCGCGTCCGCCCCGCTCGTCGCGATCCTCTCCGCCGACAACGAGTTCCACCACGAGCTCCCGGCGCTGCTCCCGCACTTCCCGCAGGCCAAGGACTTGTTCTTCTCGGAGCGCCCGGCCCGCGAAGGTGCCGCGCACCTCAACGCCACGATGCAGGCCGCGTACTTCATCATCGGCGTGCGTGCCGCAGGCCTGGCCGCGGGCCCGATGACCGGCTTCGACGGCGCCGGCCTCCAGAAGGAGTTCCTGGACGGCGACCACTCCCCGCTGATGGTCATCAACATCGGCAAGCCCGGCGAGGACGCCTGGTTCCCGCGCTCCCCGCGCCTCGAGCTCGACCAGGTCATCGAGACCGTCTGAGACTGAGAAACCACCCGCAAGAGCCATGAGAGAGGGCCCCCGGCGCTAACCGCCGGGGGCCCTCTCTCGAGCTCGAGCGCTCAAGAAGTCTTCAGGGCCTTCACCATCTCGCCCAGCTCCCCGAACGACGCCGTGCCCGCGACCACCGTCGTGGCCCCCTTGTCCTGGAGCACGAGGGCGTCGTACGTCCGCCCCTTGTACCGCTGCCACGTCTTGCCGCCGATCTCCTCGGTGGCCTTCGTCTTCGACGCCTGCTGCGTCGCCTCTTCGATGAACTCGGAGGGCTTCGCCGTGGACTGCTTGATCTGGACGTACTCCCCGGACGGGTCGAGGAAGCCCAGGTGCCAGCTGTCGTTCTCCGCGCCGTTGAACCGCACCGACGTCGGCTTCCAGGTCTTGGCCAGACCCTCGGGAGCCGCCACCGGATACGCGGCGGCCCGGCGCGCGCTCAGCAGCTCCACCCGGTAGTCGACACGCTTGGTGGGGCTCTTGGACTCGTCATGCGGGATGAAGATGTATATCGCGCCGGTGGCGACGCCGATCACCGCCATCGACCACACCATGTTCTTCACGGTCTGCTTGCCTTGTCTGCCTGCCACGCCCCCATGGTCTCAGGCGCCGAACACACCTCTTCCCCCGGTGCTCCCCAAACGACCGACAAGCGCCCGATCCGCTCATGCGTGGGGCCCTCTGCTCATTTTGTCGGCCTACGGATAGAGTCAAGGACACACCCTCATCCGGCCGCCCTCCCGTCTCCCACCACCGCCCTTCCAAGGACGCCCTGCGGGCGCGCCACTTTTTTGTATCAGCAGAAAGGTGCTCTCCGATGACCGAGCATCATCTCCCTTCCGAGCTCGAAGTCTCGCCCGAGGCTCCCGACCGCAACCTCGCCCTGGAGCTCGTCCGGGTCACCGAGGCCGCCGCCATGGCAGCGGGCCGCTGGGTCGGCCGCGGCGACAAGATCGGTGCCGACGGCGCTGCCGTCAGGGCCATGCGGACCCTCGTCTCCACCGTCTCGATGAACGGCATCGTCGTCATCGGTGAGGGCGAGAAGGACGAGGCCCCGATGCTCTTCAACGGGGAGCACATCGGTGACGGCACCGGCGCCGAGGTCGACATCGCCGTCGACCCGATCGACGGTACGACCCTGTGCGCGAAGGGAATGCCGAACGCGATCGCCGTGCTCGCCGCCGCCGACCGCGGCACCATGTTCGACCCGTCGGCCGTGTTCTACATGGACAAGCTGGTCACGGGCCCCGAGGCCGCCGACTACGTGGACATCAACGCCCCGGCCTCCGTCAACATCCGCCGCGTCGCCAAGGCCAAGGGCCGCGCGCCCGAGGACGTCACGGTCATGATCCTGGACCGCCCCCGCCACGAGGGCATCGTCAAGGAGATCCGCGAGACCGGCGCGCGCATCAAGTTCATCTCGGACGGCGATGTGGCCGGTTCGGTCATGGCCGTGCGCGAAGGCACCGGAGTCGACATGCTCATGGGCATCGGCGGCACCCCCGAAGGCATCATCTCGGCCTGCGCGATCAAGTGCCTTGGCGGCGTGATCCAGGGCAAGCTGTGGCCGAAGGACGACGCCGAGCGGCAGCGCGCGATCGACGCGGGCCACGACCTGGACCGTACGCTCTCGACGACCGACCTGGTCAGCGGGGACAACGTCTTCTTCGTCGCGACCGGCATCACCGACGGCGAACTGCTCCAGGGCGTGCGCTACGCCGCGGAGACGGCCTCGACGTCGTCGCTCGTCATGCGCTCCAAGTCGGGCACGATCCGCAAGATCGACTCCGATCACCGGCTCGCGAAGCTGCGCGCCTACAGCGCCGTCGACTTCGACCGCGCCAAGTAGGGCCGGGGCGACAAGCCGGGCAACAAGCAAGTCGGAGTACGTCGGAGGGGGCGCCCCGTGCGGGGGACGCCCCCTCCGTCGTACGGACGGCGTACGAACAACGTACGGACGGCGTACGGAAAAGCTGTCCGCCTATCCGGCTGTCCGGCTAGCCAGCTATCCGGCGGCTGCGATCGGGCCCGCGGTCGTGTGAACCGCCTTCTGGAGCTCCACCTCACGCCGGCGCCGCCGGGCGAGCACCACGCGGCGCTCCGCGGCCGTGAGGCCGCCCCAGACGCCGTACGGCTCCGGTTGGAGCAGGGCGTGCTCCCGGCATTCCACCATCACGGGACAGCCGCCGCAGACGCGCTTCGCGGCTTCCTCGCGGGACAGGCGGGAGGCGGTCGGCTCCTTGGACGGGGCGAAGAACAGCCCGGCCTCGTCCCGCCGGCACACTGCCTCCGTGTGCCATGGGGAATCCTGATTCCGATCGCGCACTGGTTCCCGCTGGGCCGGAACGGCGGCGACCTGCAGGGACTGATGCGACGGCTGCGGCACGGGTCTACTCCTGACGACGGCTTCGCGAGCGAGAGACGATGCAGCAAGCTCTACCCGCTGTGTACGCGCCTATGCACTGAGTTCCGATGTACGGAAGCCCACGCCGCCAGTGCGTGACCGGATGCGCCCCTTTCAGTGGCCGGTTCAGTCGCCGATTCAGTGGCCGAGGTGCTTGCGCAGCTGCTTGTGGAGGTCCCGCACGAGCTTGCCCCGCTTGGGCTTCGCCTCGATGTTGCCGAGGACCGCGAAGCCGTCGACGAAGACGACCGGGGCGTCCTGCTCGGCCGAGTCGAGCGTCTCCACCTCGAAGTTGCCGAGCACACCGGTGCCGTTGCCCCGCAGCGAGATGTTCTCCGGGACGGAGATCTCCACGTTGCCGAAGACGGAGACCGCCTTGATGACGACCTGCCGCTGCTCGAAGATCGCCTCGCTCAGGTCGATCTCGACATTGCCGAAGATCGCGTACACATGCGTGCGGCGGGCCACACGCCAGCGGCCCTTGCGGACGGAGCTGCTGAAGACCGCGACCAGGTTCTCGTCGGCGACCGGGGGCACCACGCCGTCCGACGGGCGGGAGGGGGCGGGTTCGTGCGCCGCCGACACCCCGGAGGACGCGCCGCGCGCCGCGGGCAAGTCGCTGACCAGCGGCTCCAGTTCACCCATGGTCTTGGCGCGATAGACCCCGTCGATCCGCTCGCCGTGCTCCTCGGCGGTCAGCCTGCCCTCCGCGAGCGCCTCGCGGAGGATGTCCGCCGTGCGGTCCCGGTCGGCGTCCGACGCGCGCAGGCCCGCGGGCGGCTGCGGTTCCGGGTGGGTCTGCTGGGGGCGCTTCTCTAGGTCCACACCACTCAGCGTACCCAGACGCGATAGATCGCGACTACCCCCCGGAGCCTCCTGGACCGCTCTGGAGCCCCGTACTGAGCCTTACCTCACAGGCTCGGCCCGCTTCGGGCGTTCTACGCTGGTTGGCGCGTCGCCAATGGAGGCCGCGCTGCTGTCTGCCGAGTGAGGAATGGCCGTAAATGCCAGAGTTTGAGTACGCCGATCTGCTCCCGCTGGGAGAGGACACCACCCCGTACCGGCTGGTGACCTCCGAGGGTGTCGCCACCTTCGAGGCCGACGGGCGGACGTTCCTCAAGGTCGATCCGGAAGCGCTGCGCACGCTCGCCGCCGAGGCGATCCACGACATCCAGCACTATCTGCGACCCGCGCACCTGGCCCAGCTGCGGCGCATCGTGGACGACCCAGAGGCCTCGGGCAACGACAAGTTCGTGGCCCTCGACCTCCTGAAGAACGCGAACATCGCCGCCGCGGGCGTCCTGCCGATGTGCCAGGACACCGGCACGGCGATCGTCATGGGCAAGCGCGGACAGAACGTCCTCACCGAAGGTGAGGACGAGAAGGCGCTCTCGCACGGCATCTACGACGCGTACACGAAGCTCAATCTGCGCTACTCCCAGATGGCCCCCCTGAACATGTGGGAGGAGAAGAACACCGGTTCCAATCTCCCGGCCCAGATCGAGCTGTACGCGACCGACGGCGGCGCCTACAAGTTCCTCTTCATGGCCAAGGGCGGCGGCTCGGCCAACAAGTCGTTCCTCTACCAGGAGACGAAGGCCGTCCTGAACGAGGCCTCCATGATGAAGTTCCTGGAGGAGAAGATCCGCTCCCTGGGTACGGCCGCCTGCCCGCCGTACCACCTGGCCATCGTCGTCGGCGGCACCAGCGCCGAGTTCGCCCTGAAGACCGCGAAGTACGCCTCCGCGCACTACCTGGACGAGCTGCCCGCCGAAGGCGCCCCGACCGGACACGGCTTCCGCGACAAGGAGCTCGAGGAGAAGGTCTTCGAGCTGACACAGAAGATCGGCATCGGCGCGCAGTTCGGCGGCAAGTACTTCTGCCACGACGTCCGCGTGGTGCGCCTGCCCCGCCACGGCGCCTCGCTGCCCGTGGCGATCGCCGTCTCCTGCTCGGCCGACCGCCAGGCCACGGCGAAGATCACCGCCGAGGGCGTCTTCCTGGAGCAGCTGGAGACGGACCCGGCGCGGTTCCTGCCGGAGACCACGGACGAGACCCTCGACAAGGGCGACGAGGCCGCTGACGTCGTCAAGATCGACCTGAACCAGCCCATGGACGCCATCCTCGCCGAGCTCACCAAGCACCCGGTGAAGACCCGCCTCTCCCTCAACGGCCCGCTCGTCGTGGCCCGCGACATCGCGCACGCCAAGATCAAGGAGCGGCTCGACGCGGGCGAGGAGATGCCGCAGTACCTGAAGGACCACCCCGTCTACTACGCGGGCCCCGCCAAGACCCCCGAGGGTTACGCGTCAGGCTCCTTCGGCCCGACCACCGCGGGCCGGATGGACTCCTACGTAGAGCAGTTCCAGGCGGCGGGCGGCTCCAAGGTCATGCTCGCCAAGGGCAACCGCTCCAAGCAGGTCACCGACGCCTGTGACGCGCACGGCGGCTTCTACCTGGGCTCGATCGGCGGCCCCGCGGCGCGGCTCGCGCAGGACTGCATCAAGAAGGTCGAGGTCGTCGAGTACGAGGAGCTCGGCATGGAAGCCGTATGGAAGATCGAGGTCGAGGACTTCCCGGCCTTCATCGTGGTCGACGACAAGGGCAACGACTTCTTCCAGAACCCGGCCCCGGAGCCGACGTTCACGACCATCCCGGTGCGGGGTCCCGGACTGGCGTAGTACGCACGGTGCGGGTGCGCCCCGTCAGGGGCGCGGGGAACTGCGCGACCAGCCACGAGGCACCCGCGGCGAAAGGACGCGCAGTTCCCGCTGAGGAAGGCTGTCAGGCGAACCGCTGGTTCGCCTGACCCGCGCACTTCTGGAGCCGCACCGGCTCCTTGCCCCCCGCCAGGGTCAGGCAGAGCCCGTTCGCGGCGGCGGGACGCAGCGTCCCCGCCTCGCGGACGAACTTCTGGTTGGCGCCGCCGTGGCAGTTCCACAGCGTGACGGCGGTGCCTTCCTTGGCGGTGCCGGGGACGTCCAGGCAGCGGTCCTGGGTCAGGCCGGTGTGCAGAGACCCGAGCCCGCTGTCGTACCACCACGTCTGGTTACGGTTTCCGGTGCAGTCCCAGCCCTGCACCTTGGTGCCGTTGCGACTGCTCGACGCGTCGACGTCGACGCACGTCCCCGTGCCCTCGTTCTTGAGCGGCTTGTACGCGTCGTCCCAGCCGCCCTGGTAGAGCTTCGGGCTGCCCGTGCTCGCCGGGTCCGCGCAACCGCCCTCGCCCCAGCCGGAGTTGTAGAGCTGGGTCAGGCAGGACGCGAACGCGGCGTGGCCGCGGGCGTTGGGGTGGAAGGACTGGCGTACGGAGTTGGAGTCCGGCGGGAACGGGTTGGAGAGGTCCACGTAGAGACCGCGCGCCCAGGTGTCCTCCATGCAGACCTCATGGCCGTGGAAGAGACGGGAGTTGTCGAGGTAGGTCGCGCCCGCGTTCTTCGCGGCCTTGCGCATACCGGTCTCGAACGTCGGAACAGCATAGTTGCGGCCCCACTCCGTGTCGGAGTCGTAGCCGAGACCGCCGCAGGCCAGCTTGCCCGGGAACTTGGGGTTGTCCCTGAAGTCCGGTCCTATCGGGCTCGGGTAGCCCATGGCGACGAGCTTGTAGTCGCCCTCCTGATAGCCCGCGTCCTTCATGACGGTCTTCAGGTCGCGGAGTGACTGCTCGACCTTGGGCACCAGGCCGTCGACCCGCGCCTGCCAGCCTCCGTTGTACTTGCCCGCGCAGGCGCCCTGGCTGAGCAGGAAGCGCGTCACGCAGTCGGTCATGACGGACGAGAACTCGAGGTCGTCGTTGGCGCCGATGACGAGCAGGATCGTCTTGATCTTGGTGTTGCGCGCCTTGATGGCGAGGTTGTCGCTCTGCACCAGTTCGTCGGCGTACTGCTTCTGGCCGCCGATCTTGATGTTGGCGGTCTGCGCTCCCGAGCAGGCGACGTTGTACGTCACGTCGGCGGGGATGCCGGTGTGGTGGATCGCGGCGTCAGGGGAGCGGTGGCACCAGTTGACGGGGCCGTCGGTGCCGGGTTCGTACGTTCCGACGCCCTCCCCCGAGATCTCGCTGTCGCCGAGTGAGATCAGGCCGGTCTTGCGGTCGGCGAGCGGGCGCTCGGCCGGGTCGCCGTAGAGCTTGGTGGCCTCGTCCGCCCGGATCTTCTCCAGTTCGGGCGTCAGGGGCGTCGACGCGGGTGCGGCGCTCCCCCGGTCCTTGCCGTCCGCCGCCTGGGCGTCGGCCGCCTTGCCGTCCGCCGCCTGAGCGGGCGTGCCCGCGGCCGTGCCGAGCATCGCCGCCATCGCGACGGCCGCGGCGAACGTACATCGCAGCCTGGCCTGGCGGCTGCGTCTGATGCGTTTCATTGCGCCTCCCCGGTTTGGTGTTACCCACGGTTTTTACTGGTCAGTAGGAGCATTGGGAATACCCAGAACAAGACAAGTGCTCAACTTTTCAGCGAGGTTTGACGGAGAGGTAGGTTCGAGGCATGACCAGCGACGTGAGCCCGGACGCCGGCGGCGCGTACCGGATCGAGCACGACTCCATGGGCGAGGTGCGGGTTCCCGCGCACGCCAAGTGGCGGGCCCAGACGCAGCGGGCGGTGGAGAACTTCCCCGTATCGGGGCAGCGCCTGGAACGCGCGCACATCGCGGCGCTCGCGCAGGTCAAGGCCGCGGCGGCGAAGGTCAACGCCGAGCTCGGAGTGCTCGACAAGGACATCGCGGGCGCGATCGCGGACGCGGCGGGCGAGGTGGCCGAAGGGCGCTGGGACGAGCAGTTCCCCGTGGACGTCTTCCAGACGGGGTCCGGCACGTCGTCCAACATGAACACGAACGAGGTGCTCGCGACGCTGGCGTCGGAGCGGCTCGGGCGTGACGTCCACCCCAACGACCATGTGAACGCGTCCCAGTCGTCGAACGACGTCTTCCCGTCCTCGATCCACATCGCGGCCACGGGGGCCGTGACGGGGGACCTGATCCCGGCGCTCGAGCACCTGGCGGCCTCGCTCGAACGGAAGGCCGAGGAGTTCGCCGACGTGGTGAAGTCCGGGCGTACGCACCTCATGGACGCGACGCCGGTGACCCTGGGCCAGGAGTTCGGGGGGTACGCGGCGCAGATCCGCTACGGCGTCGAGCGGCTCAGGTCGTCGCTGCCGCGCCTCGCCGAACTGCCCCTGGGCGGTACGGCGGTGGGCACCGGGATCAACACCCCGGCCGGTTTCTCGGCGGCCGTGATCGGCGAGGTGGCCCGTGCCACCGGGCTTCCGCTGACCGAGGCGCGCGACCACTTCGAGGCGCAGGGCGCGCGGGACGGGATCGTCGAGACGAGCGGGCAGCTGCGGACGATCGGCGTCGGCCTGACGAAGATCGCCAACGATCTTCGGTGGATGGCTTCAGGGCCCCGGACGGGACTCGGCGAGATCAACCTGCCCGACTTGCAGCCCGGTTCGTCCATCATGCCGGGGAAGGTGAATCCGGTGATTCCGGAGGCGGTCCTGATGGTCGCCGCGCAGGTCACCGGCAATGACGCGACGGTCGCCGCCGCCGGAGCCGCGGGCAACTTCGAGTTGAACGTGATGCTTCCGGTGATCGCGAAGAACGTCCTGGAGTCCGTGCGCCTCCTGTCGAACGTGTCGCGGCTGCTCGCCGACCGGACCGTCGACGGGATCACCGCCAACCGTGAGCGGGCCCGGGAGTTCGCCGAGTCCTCCCCGTCGGTGGTCACGCCGTTGAACAAGTACATCGGGTACGAGGAGGCGGCGAAGGTCGCCAAGAAGTCCCTCGCCGAGCGCAGGACCATCCGGGAAGTGGTGCTCGACGGCGGATACGTCGACCGGGGCGACCTCACGCTCGCGCAGCTCGACGAGGCGCTTGACGTACTGCGGATGACCCGGCCGTAGGCCGTCGCACCCCTCGGCCCCGCCCGCGGGGTCGAGGGCTACTAATATCTGTGCATGACAGAGCATGACGCGCCGCCTACGACGAGCAGCGAACCGCGTGACGAACCGCGCTGGGCACCCGGCTCCCACGTGCTGTGGCGGTACAAGGAGAACGCCGGGGCAGGATTCCACATCTGTCGGCCCGTCACCGTCGTGCAGGACACTCAAGAGCTGCTCGCCGTGTGGATGGCGCCGGGGACCGAGTGCGTGAAGCCCGTGATCGCCGACGGGACGCCCGTCCACCGCGAGCCCCTCGCCACCCGGTACACCAAACCCCGCGCCCTGAGCAGGGACCGCTGGTTCGGCACGGGCGTGCTGAAACTGGCGAGACCCGCCGAGCCCTGGTCCGTGTGGCTGTTCTGGGAGCCGGGCTGGCAGTTCAAGAACTGGTACGTGAACCTCGAGGAGCCACGCGTCCGTTGGACCGGAGGCATCGATTCCGAGGATCACTTTCTGGACATCTCTGTGCGGCCCGACGGCACCTGGCAGTGGCATGACGAGGACGAGTTCGCACAGGCCCAGCGCGCCGGCCTGATGGGAGAAGGAAAAGCGCGGGACGTGCGGGCGGCCGGGCAGGCGGCCATCGATGTGATCCGCTCCTGGGGACCGCCCTTTTCGGACAACTGGCAGCACTGGCGCCCCGATCCGGACTGGGCAATTCCACCCCTTCCGGATGACTGGGACCGCACTCCCGCGCATGTGACGTCATGAGACCCTTGATGCGCCCCCATGGTTCAAACGTAGGATCGTCCTCCGCAAGGGCGCACAGCAGCAACTCAGCAGCAACTGCCTGAGCTTGCGCGTTGCCTGACAGGGTGTCATCGAAGGGCGGCAGAACGTGAGCGAGGCGAGCGAGTCGAGCGAGGTCGGCAGGTACGGCGGTCCATCCGGCGTGCTGCCCGACCGTACGGGGCAGGCCGAGGCCTTCGATGCCATCGGCCGGCATTACGACGACGCCTTCCCGCACAAGGACGGCCAGCTGGCGGCGGGGCGCAGGCTCGCCGACGCGCTGCCGCCCGGGGCGAGAATCCTCGACGTGGGATGCGGGACCGGGCTCCCGACCGCCCGTCAGCTCACGGACGCGGGGCACTCCGTCCTCGGCGTCGACCTGTCGTCGGGGATGCTCGACCTCGCCGCGAAGAACGCGCCGGAGGCCGAGTTCCGGCAGCTCGACCTGGCGGCGCTGCGGGCCGAAGGCCCTGACGGTGTCGGCCTGTTCGACGGGATCACGGCTTTCTTCGCACTCCTGATGCTGCCGCGCGATGAGATCCCGTACGCTCTGCGACTGCTGCACGGGCTGCTGCGGCCGGATGGCTTGCTCGCGCTCTCCATGGTCGAGGCCGACCTGGACGACGCGGCAATTCCGTTCCTGGGACACACAATCCGGGTATCCGGTTACCTGCGGGACGAACTGCGGCAGGCCGTGCGTGACGCGGGCTTCGACATCCTCGACGAGGACACGTACTCCTACGCCCCAGCGAGTACCGATGTACCACCCGAGCACCAGCTCTTCCTGCACTGCCGACGCGGCTGACCAAAGTAGCCACCGGATACCAAGGCGCAGCCCCGGACGGACGGATCGAGACGCGTGACGGAGCACCCCATCCCCGACGAGGGCCGACAGCCCCGAGCTGCCCGGCCCACCGCCCCCGCGGACCCGCGCGGGGCGCTGGTGCGCGACCAGAAGGCGCGGGACACCCCGGGCACGCCCGCTTTACCCGCACAGACGACACAGGCTGCACAGGCAGCACACGCGGCACAGGCAGCACACTCGGCACAGGCTGCACACGCGGCACAGGCCGAGCAGGCAGCACACGCACGGAAGGGCGACCCGACCGCGAGCCACAGCGACGAGCACACACAGCCGACGGGGCCCCAGGGCCAGCAGCCCGACCCGCACCGCCCCCGTCCCGCCCCCGAGGGCGTCCCGGAGCAGCCGGGCCCCGAGCCGGGCACCCCGGGCGCTCCGGACGGCGAGGAGCGGCGCACGGGGCAGCCCAGGCCGCCGGGATCAGGGCCCATCGCGATGCGCCGCGACGGCGACCGGCTGCGCTTCGTGGGCGCCGCCACCCGGCGCATCGCCCGCGGCATCGACCTGGACGAGATCGTGATGGGCCTGTGCCGGGCCACGGTGCCGACGTTCGCCGACGCGATACTGGTCTATCTGCGCGACCCGCTGCCGGTCGGCGAGGAACGGCCGAGCGGTGCGCTGGTCCTGCGCCTCCGCCGCACCGACCGCATCCCGGAAGAACCCGACACCGACGGCGGCACCATGCCCGCCCTCCAGGTACAGCCCGACCTCGTGACGACCACCGAGCTGTGTGAGGTGCGCCCCGGCGGCGCCCTCGCCGAGGTCCTGCGCGGCGTCCGCCCGGTCTTCGCCGACAACCCCGCGGCCCGCGCCGCGCTGCCCGAACTGCTCGGCACCGACCGCACCGTGCCGTCGGGACAGCGGACGATCCTCGCGCCGCTGCGGGGCAGGCGCCGAGTGATCGGCGCCGCGGTGTTCCTGCGCCGCCCCGACCGGCCCGCGTTCGAGAGCGACGACCTCCTCGTCGCGGCCCAACTGGCGACGCACAGCGCGCTCGGCATCGACAAAGCCGTCCTCTACGGCCGCGAGGCGTACATCGCCGACGAGTTGCAGCGCACCATGCTGCCGGAGACCCTGCCGCGCCCGACCGGCGTCCGGCTTGCGTCCCGCTATCTCCCGGCCGCCGAGACGGCCCGCGTCGGCGGCGACTGGTACGACGCGATCCCGCTGCCCGGCAGCCGGGTCGCGCTCGTCGTGGGCGACGTCATGGGGCACTCCATGACTTCGGCCGCGATCATGGGCCAGCTGCGGACGACCGCCCAGACCCTCGCCGGGCTCGACCTGCCGCCCCAGGAGGTCCTGCACCACCTGGACGAGCAGGCCCAGCGGCTCGGTTCGGACCGCATGGCCACCTGCCTGTACGCGGTCTACGACCCGGTCGCGCACCGCATCACCATCGCCAACGCGGGGCACCCGCCACCCGTCCTGCTGCACCTGGGCGGCAGGGCCGAGGTCCTACGGGTCCCGCCGGGCGCACCCATCGGCGTGGGCGGCGTGGACTTCGAGGCCGTGGAGCTGGACGCGCCCGCGGGCGCCACCCTGCTGCTCTACACGGACGGCCTTGTCGAGTCCCGCCTTCGTGACGTGTGGACGGGCATAGAGCAACTGCGCGAACGGCTCGCCGCCACCGCCCAGTTGACGGGTCCTGACCATCCGCCGCCCCTTGAGGCCCTCTGCGACGACGTGCTCGACATGCTCGGCCCCGGCGACCGGGACGACGACATCGCGCTGCTCGCCGCCCGCTTCGACGGGATCGCGCCGAGCGACGTCGCGTACTGGTATCTGGAGCCGGAGGACGCGACGCCGTCCCGCGCCCGCCGCCTGGCCCGCAGCGCCCTGGAGCGCTGGGGCCTGGAGGAGCTGAACGACTCGCTCGAGCTCCTGGTCAGCGAGGTCGTGACGAACGCGGTGCGGTACGCGTCACGGCCGGTGACCCTGCGGCTCCTGCGCACGGACGTACTGCGCTGCGAGGTCGGCGACGACGTGCCGCAGTTGCCACGCCTGCGCCAGGCACGGGCCACGGACGAGGGCGGACGAGGCCTCTACCTGGTCAACAAGCTGGCGCGGCGGTGGGGCGCGACGCGCCTGAGCGCCGGAAAGGTGGTGTGGTTCGAGCTGAACCACAGCGCGAACCAGGGCTGAACGACGGCTGGCCGCCGACGAGTTCATGACGAGGGGCGGCCCGGGCCCGTTGGGTACCGGGGCCCCCCCGGCGTTCAAGACGCCCGCCCGCGCCGGGTGCGCGGGCCCGGCCCCCGGGAGGGGTGTGGGGGCGGACGTGCGTGCTCAACCCCCGCGCCACCCTGGGGTGACCGCGGGCGGGCCCCCGCCGTGTTCAGGCCGGGGGGCCCCCGCACGCTGTGGCGCCGGGCCGCCCCTCGTCATGACATGCGGCCCTCAGTCCCGGTTGACCCGGTCCTTCCGCCCGTTCGGGTTCTCCGGGATCTCGATGGTGGTCGACGGGTCCGGCTCCTCCGGATCGTCCGTCGGCGGCGCCGTCGTCGGATCGTCCGTCGGCGGCGCCGTCGTCGGATCGTCCGTCGGCGGCTCGGTCGACGGGTCGTCCGTCGGCGGCTTCGTCGTCGGGTCCTTGGTCTCCGACGGCTCGTCCGTCGGCTCCTTCGGGGCCTGCGTCGTCGGGTCCGGGGGCGGTGCGATGGCCGCGCCCATGGACGTGTCCAGGTCGAACTTGCTGGGCGACCCCATCGCCTTGAAGGTGTACGCCGCCCAGATCTGCGCCGGGAAGCTGCCGCCGTCGACGCGAGGGAGGCCGCCCGCGCCCTTCATGGAGACCTGCTTGCTCTCCTCCGCCGTGCCCGGAGCGCCCTCGCCGAACAGGCCGACGGAGGTGACCAGCTTCGGCGTATAACCGGTGAACCAGGCCGACTTGTTGTCGTCGGACGTACCGGTCTTGCCCGCCACGTCCTGCACGGGGCTGCGCACCGCGCTGCCCGTACCGTCGTCGACCACGCCGGTCAGGACCGAGGTGAGCGAGTCCGCGGTGCCGGGCTCGACGACCTGCTCGCCGATCGGGTCCGGCAGGTCGATCGTGCGGTCCTTGTGCTCGACGGAGTTCACGAGCGCCGGGGTGACCTTCTTGCCGTGGTTGTCGAGCGTCGCGTACACACCCGCCATCTCCAGCGGACTCGCGCCCATGGTGCCCAGGGTCTGGGCGGGCACGGCGGGCAGGTTCTCGACGTTCATGCCGAGCTTCCCCGCCGTCTCCAGTACGTCGTCCATGCCCACGTCCACGCCCATCTGCGCGAAGACGGCGTTGATGGACTTGTTCATCGCCTTCTGGACCGTGACGGGGCCGTAGCTCTTGTCGTCCTCGTTCGGCGGCGCGAAGGCGACGTCGCTGCCCTTGACCGGGCGCTCGCTGGTGCCGTCGTAGATCGTGTTCGCCGTGATCGGCTGGCCGGACTGCGTCTTGGCGCCGTTCTCCAGGGCGGCGGCGAGGATCAGCGGCTTGAAGGTGGACGCGGGCTGGTAGTCGCGCCGGGTCGCGTTGTTCGTGTAGTGCTTCACATAGTCCTTGCCGCCGTACATCGCGAGGACCTTGCCGGTCTTGGGGTCGACGGACGCGGCGCCCGCCTGCACCCGCGCGTCGGCCTTGCGCTTGTCGGGGTCGAGCTTGTCGTTCAGCGTCTTGTCGACGGCCTTCTCGAGCTGGGCCTGCTTCTTCTTGTCGACGTTGAGCGTGATCGTGTAGCCACCCGCGTCGAACTGTTCCTCGCTGAGGTGGCCGGCCCTCATGACCTCGGCCTTGGCCTCCTTCACCAGGTAGCCGGTCTGGCCTTCGAGGCCGGGCGCGGCCTTGGGGGCCTTCGGCTTGTCGAACTTCAGGCCCTCGCGCTCGCTCGCGGGCAGCCAGTTCTTCTCGACCATGTTGTCGAGTACGTAGTTCCAGCGCGCCTCGACCAGCTTCTTGCTGGCGTCCGTGGCGGAGGTCCAGTCGTACTGGCTCGGGGCCTGGAGGAGGGCGGCGAGATAGGCGCCCTGCGAGACGTCCAGGTCCTTGGCGTCGACGTTGTAGTAGGCCTGGGCAGCGGCCTGAATGCCATAGGCGCCGCGGCCGTAGTAGCTGGTGTTGATGTACCCGGCGAGGATGTCGTCCTTGCTCTTGTTCTGGTCCACCTTCAGCGAGATGACCAGTTCCTTGAGCTTGCGGGTCACCGTCTGGTCCGCCGTCAAGTAGTAGTTCTTGACGTACTGCTGGGTGATCGTCGAGCCGCCCTGCTTGCCCTTGCCCGCCACCGTGTTGATCAGACCGCGGGCTGTGCCCTTGAAGTCGACGCCCTTGTCGTTGTAGAAGGACTTGTTCTCGGCGGCCACGAAGGTCTTCTGTACCTTCTTGGGCACCTTGTCCAGGTCGACGACCTCGCGGTTCAGCTCGCCGGTCCTGGCGATGACGTCGCCGTTCTTGTACTTGTAGACGTTGCTCTGCAACTTGGCCGCAGCGTTGCCCTCGGGCACGTCGACCACCATGTAGAGGACGATGAAGCTGAGCATCCCGAGCAGGATGAGCCCGAAGAACGTGCCCAGGATCTTCTTCAGCGTGAAGAAGCGGCGTATGCCCGTGCGCTTGGCCTTGCCGCCACCGGACTTCCTGCCGCCGGACTTCCCACTGCCGGGCTTCCCGCTGCCGGATGTGTCGCCGCCGGCGGGGCGCCCACGCGCTGCCCGGCGCGCGCCGCGCTGACGCGCTTGTCGCTCTTCCGCTCGGCCCATGGCTGAGAGTGCTCCGCTCCGTCTCGTACTTCTACTCGTACTTCTTACTGGCAAGTCAATAGTCGTAAAGTCAGCTCAGAAAGCTAACACCGCACCTAGGGACAAACGGTTGCCGATCCGGCCTTTTCCGGACGTGACAATCAGCACCTGTCCCACCGGAACCGGTGATAGTCCCTATACACCGACGGTTCTGGACGTCAGAAGGTTGCCCGGCTTTCGAAGCTCTGAGCTCCCCTTGAGCTCGTCACGAGCCCCCGTGAGCTCCGCATGGGCTCCTCGTGAGCTCGGCATGGACTCCTCGTGAAGCGTATACACAGCACGTATACACGCCGTGTAGAGTTCTCCCCATGTCCATCGGTCACACTCTCCTCGGCCTGCTCGAGTCGGGCCCGCGCCACGGTTACGACCTCAAGCGCACCTTCGACGAGAAGTTCGGTCACGACAAGCCGCTGCACTACGGGCAGGTCTACTCGACCATGTCCCGCCTGCTGAAGAACGGCCTCGTCGAGGTCGACGGCATAGAGGCAGGCGGCGGCCCCGAGCGCAAGCGGTACGCGATCACGGAAGCCGGCATCACCGATGTCGAGCGCTGGCTCGCGACACCCGAGAAGCCCGAGCCGTATCTCCAGTCGACCCTCTACACGAAGGTCGTCCTCGCGCTCCTCACCGAGCGCGACGCCTCGGAGATGCTCGACGCCCAGCGTGCCGAGCACCTGCGTCTGATGCGCATACTGACCGACCGCAAGCGGAAGGGAGACCTCGCCGACCAGCTGATCTGCGACCACGCGCTCTTCCATCTCGAAGCCGATCTGCGCTGGCTCGAACTGGCCGCCGCACGTCTCGGCAAGCTCGCCCTGGAGGTTCGCTCCGCATGACCCCCGCTGGTTCCCTTCTCACAGCCGCCGGCCTCCGCAAGGCGTACGGCCCGACGACCGCGCTCGACGGCGCCGACTTCTCCATCCACCCCGGCGAGGTCGTCGCCGTGATGGGCCCGTCCGGCTCCGGCAAGTCCACGCTCCTGCACTGCCTCGCGGGGATCGTCAAGCCCGACTCGGGCTCCATCACGTACAACGGCCGCGAGCTCACGGGTCTGCCGGACGCCGCGCTGAGCGCCCTGCGCCGCAGCGAGTTCGGGTTCGTCTTCCAGTTCGGGCAGCTGGTCCCCGAGCTGACCTGCGTGGAGAACGTGGCGCTTCCGCTGCGGCTGAACGGCGCCAAGCGCAAGGAAGCCGAGCGCACCGCCCGTACGTGGATGGAGCGCCTGGAGGTCGAGGACGTCGTCGCCAAGCGGCCCGGCGAGGTCTCCGGCGGTCAGGGCCAGCGGGTCGCCGTGGCCCGCGCGCTCGCCACGAGCCCGCGCGTGCTCTTCGCCGACGAGCCGACCGGCGCGCTCGACTCGCTCAACGGCGAGCGCGTGATGGACCTGCTCACCGACGCCGCGCGCTCGACGAACGCCGCCGTCGTCCTGGTCACGCACGAGATGCGGGTCGCCGCCTACTCCGACCGAGAGATCGTCGTACGCGACGGCACGTCACGGGACATGGAGCAGGCGATATGAGTCTCGACACGCGCGCCAAGGGCAGGCGTGCCAAGGACAAGCGCGCCGACGACCCTCATGCCGGGGACGAGACGCGCCGCGCGCCGCTACTCGCCGACGACACCGCGACTGTGTCCAAGGGGGGCCCCCGCGCCTTCGCCCGCGACCTCGCGATGGGCCTGCGTTTCGCCGTCGGCGGCGGCCGCGAAGGCTGGGCCCGCACGATCCTGACCGCTGTCGGCGTCGGCCTCGGCGTGGCGCTCCTGCTCGGCGCGTCGTCCGTACCGAACCTGCTTCAGCAGCGTGAGGACCGCTCGGTGGCCCGCTCGGCCGACGACCAGTTCTCGGCCAAGAAGGTCAAGCGCTCCGACTCCACGGTCCTCCAGCGCGACACCCCCACCGACTTCCGCGACGCCACGGTGAGCGGCCGCGTGCTGCGCGCCGATGGCGCGCACCCGGCCCTGCCGCCCGGCCTGAAGAAGCTCCCGGCGGACGGCGAGATGGCCGTGTCGCCCGCCCTTCGCGAGCTCCTGGACAGCTCCGACGGCGCCCTCCTGAAGGAGCGGTTCGGCGAGTACCGGATCACGGACACCATCGGCGACGCGGGCCTGACCAACCCCAAGGAGCTCTACTACTACGCCGGTTCCGACGCCCTCACCCAGGCGAAGGGCGGCCACCGCGTGGCGTCCTTCGGGTACAAAGAGCCCGCGGAACCCATGGACCCGCTGCTGATCGTCCTGGTCGCCCTGATCTGCGTGGTCCTGCTCACCCCGGTGATCATCTTCATCGGCACCGCGGTCCGCTTCGGCGGCGACCGGCGCGACCGGCGGCTCGCCGCGCTGCGCCTGGTCGGCGCGGACGCCCACAGCGTGCGGCGGATCGCGGCGGGCGAGGCCCTGGGCGGCGCGCTGCTCGGCCTTGCCCTCGGAGGCCTGTTCTTCCTGGGCGTGCGCGAGCTGGTCGGCACTCTCGACGGGTGGAAGATCAGCGCCTTCCCCTCCGACGTGGTGCCGATCCCCGGCCTCGCCGTACTGGTCCTGCTCGCCGTGCCCATCACGGCCGTGGTGGTCACGCTGATCTCGCTGCGGGCCGTCTCCATCGAGCCACTGGGCGTCGTGCGCAGCACCAGGCCCCGCAAGCGCCGCCTCTGGTGGCGCATCGCGATGCCGCTGCTCGGGATCGGGATCCTGCTGGCCTCGGGCAGTGTCGGGGGCGACGTGGTCATGGGCCGCGTCGGGGGCGACGTGGCAGCGCCGGTCGTCTCCATCGGCGTGGGCGCGACGCTCACCCTGGTGGGCCTCGCGGCGCTGCTGCCCTGGCTCATCGAGGCGAGCGTGGCCCGGCTGCGCGGCGGCGGCCCTGTGCCGTGGCAACTGGCCACCCGCAGGCTCCAGTTGACCAGCGGGACGGCGGCGCGCGCGGTCAGCGGCATCACCGTCGCGGTGGCGGGCGCAATCGCCCTGCAAATGCTGTTCGTCGCGATGAACGACGACTTCAACCGGATGACCGGGAGCGACCCGGGCCGCGCCAAGCTGGTGGTCAGGGCCGACGTCGGCGACGGCGACCTGGCCGAGCGGATGATCGACACGTTCCGCACGACCAAGGGCGTCGAGAACGTCATCGGCACGGTCTCCTCCTACGTCGTGAAGCCGGGCAAGCTGAAGGACCCCGACGCCCTGCGGCCCACCACGGAGCTGACGGTCGGCACCTGCGCGAACCTGCGCGAGCTGGCCCGGATCGGCGGTTGCGAGGACGGCGACACGTTCGTCGTGCACACCGGCGACACCGAGCTGAACAACTGGGTCGACGAGTCGGCCCGTCCTGGCAAGCCGATCGACCTGAACGCCATCAGCTGGGACGAGCCCGGCCACCGGCACGTCCCGTGGACGCTGCCCGCCGACTCCCGCCAGGTCAAGGCCCGCCCCGACCCGGGCGGCGACCTGTACGACGGCATCTACGCGACGCCCGGCGCGATCGACATGTCCAAGCTCACCGACGCCTCGACGTCGGCCAGGATCCAGGTCGACCCGGACGTCAAGGACGCCGAGGAGTACATCCGCAACACCGCGGCCCACGTCGACCCGTTCCTCTCCGTGACGACGCTGCGCGCGGTCGAGCGTGACAAGCAGTACGCCACCATCCAGACCGGTCTTGAGATCGGCGCGATGGCGACGATGGGGCTGATCGCGGCGTCCATGCTGGTCTCGATGATCGAGCAACTGCGGGAGCGCAAGCGCCTCCTCGCGGCCCTCACCGCGTTCGGCACGCGCCGCGCGTCGATGGCGTGGTCGATCCTGTGGCAGACCGCGATTCCGGTCGCGATCGGCATGGTGCTCGCCGTCGCGGGCGGTCTGGGCCTCGGCTGGGTCATGGTCCGCATGATCCAGAAGACGGTCACCGACTGGTGGCTCTTCGCCCCCCTGACGGTCGCGGGCGCCGCCCTCGTCGCGATCGTGACGCTGCTCAGCCTGCCGCCGCTGTGGCGCATGATGCGCCCGGACGGCCTGCGCACGGAGTAACTCCCCTTCCAGGGGCGGTACGTTGCCGGTGCGGGGTCACAACACCCGCACCGGCAACGGCTTCACGGCCCCCCTCAAGGCAGCGGCGAGCGAGTCGTACTCCGCCGCACGCGCGGCCCCCGTACGCATCGCGAGGGCGATGCGCCGGGTCGGCGCCGGGTCCGCGAAGTACCCGGTGAGCAGCTGATTGCTGCGGCTCGTCTCGACGCGGACGGCGGTACGCGGAAGCAGCGTCACACCGAGCCCGCCGGCCACCAGCTGTACGAGGGTGGAGAGCCCGGCAGCGGTCGTGGTCACCGGGGCGTCCGCACGCCCGGCCTCCCGGCAGATGTCCAGAGCCTGGTCGCGCAGGCAGTGCCCCTCGTCGAGCAGCAGCAGGTTCAGCTCGCGCAGTGCGTCGCGCGGAATGCCCTCCCTCCCGCCGAGCCAGTGGTCGAGCGGCGTGACGAGCACGAAGTCCTCGTCGAACAGGGGCAGTTCGGTGACGCCGGGCATCCCCAGGGGCACGGCGAGCAGCAGCAGATCGAGCCGCCCGGCACCGAGCCCCTCGATCAGCGAGGAGGTCTGCTCCTCGTGCACCTGGAGGTCGAGATCCGGGTACTTCTCGTGTACGAGCCCGATGACGGTCGGCAGCAGATAGGGCGCCACAGTCGGGATCACACCGAGCCGCAGCGCACCGGTGAACGGCGCGCGCACCGCGTCGGCCTCCTCCATCAGCGCCCCGACCTCTTCGAGGACCGCCTTCGTGCGCACCGCGAGCCGCTCGCCCGCCGCCGAGAGCAGCACCTTGCGGGTCGTACGCTCCAGCAGGGTGACACCGAGTGTCTCCTCCAGGGCGGAGACGGCACCGGAGAGGGCGGGCTGACTCATCCCGATTGCCACCGCCGCGTCCCTGAAGTGCAGATGCTCGGCCACGGCCGCGAAGGCGCGCAGCTGCGCCAGGCTGGGCTGCTTGCCCCTATTTATGGCTCGCACTGATAGCCACCTCCGATCAACAGAACAGAGTGTAGCTATTTCTCTAATCAATGCACTCTGTGCCACGATCGACAGCAGTCCAACCCCTTGGAGCCCCTTACCGGGGTTCCTTTTGCTGCAAGGAGAGCCCGTGCTCACTGTCGGTGACAAGTTCCCCCAGTTCGACCTGACTGCCTGTGTCTCGCTGGAGAAGGGCGCTGAGTTCAAGCAGATCGACCACAAGACCTACGAGGGCAAGTGGAAGATCGTCTTCGCGTGGCCCAAGGACTTCACCTTCGTGTGCCCGACCGAGATCGCCGCCTTCGGCAAGCTGAACGAAGAGTTCGCTGACCGTGACGCCCAGATCCTCGGCTTCTCCGGTGACTCCGAGTTCGTGCACCACGCCTGGCGCAAGGACCACCCGGACCTCACGGACCTGCCCTTCCCGATGCTGGCCGACTCGAAGCACGAGCTCATGCGTGACCTCGGCATCGAGGGCGAGGACGGCTTCGCGCAGCGCGCCGTCTTCATCGTCGACCAGAACAACGAGATCCAGTTCACGATGGTGACCGCCGGTTCCGTGGGCCGTAACCCCAAGGAGGTCCTCCGGGTCCTCGACGCGCTCCAGACGGACGAGCTGTGCCCGTGCAACTGGACCTCGGGCGACGAGACCCTGGACCCGGTCGCGCTCCTCTCGGGCGAGTGAACGGAGCTTTCTGACATGGCACTCGACGAACTGAAGTCCGCCGTACCGGACTACGCCAAGGACCTGAAGCTGAACCTCGGCTCGGTCATCGGCAACAGCGACCTCCCGAAGCAGCAGCTCTGGGGCACGGTCCTCGCCTGCGCGATCGCATCGCGCTCCCCGCGCGTGCTGCGCGAGCTGGAGCCCGAGGCGAAGGCGAACCTCTCCCCCGAGGCGTACACCGCCGCCAAGTCGGCCGCGGCCGTCATGGCGATGAACAACGTCTTCTACCGCACGCGCCACCTGCTCTCCGACCCGGAGTACGGGACGATGCGCGCCGGTCTGCGGATGAACGTCATCGGCAACCCGGGCGTGGAGAAGGTCGACTTCGAGCTGTGGTCGCTCGCCGTCTCCGCGATCAACGGCTGCGGCCAGTGCCTGGACTCTCACGAGCAGGTGCTGCGCAAGGCCGGCGTGGACCGCGAGACGATCCAGGAAGCGTTCAAGATCGCCGCGGTCATCCAGGCGGTCGGCGTCACGCTGGACTCCGAGGAGTCGCTCGCGTAGCGGTTCCCCTGAGCGGTAACGGAACGGCCCCTCCCAGCAGTTGCTGGAAGGGGCCGATTCTCATGCGCGCCGTCGATCACCGGCTCCGCCGAGTTCGTCCTCAATCGCCGGACGGGCTGTCGACCGGCGCGACGTCCAAGGCCGTGGCGCCGTGCGGCTGCGGTGACTGTTTCAGGGCGGCTTCGCGTGAGTACGCCCGCAAGTAGCCCACCACCGTGTTGGTCACGGCGACGAGCGGCACAGCCACCACAGCCCCGCCGATACCGGCGACCAGGCCGCCCGCGGCCACCGACAGCACAACGGCCAGCGGATGCACCCGTACAGCCCGCCCGAGAATGAACGGCTGCAGAATGTGGCCCTCGATCTGCTGTACGGCAAGGACCACGGCGAGGACCATCACCGACGTGAACACGCCCTGCGTCACAAGCGCCACCACCACCGCGAGCGCGCCCGAGATCACCGCACCCACCAGCGGGATGAACGCGAACAGGAAGATGAAGACGGCGAGCGGCACCGCCATCGGCACCCCGAGGAAGTAGATCCCGAGCCCGATGAAGATCGCGTCGATCAGAGCCACTATCACCGTGCCGCGCACGTAGGCCGTCAGCGTGCGCCAGGCCCGCGGCCCCGCCCCCGCGATGCCGGGCCGAGCGGGCGCCGGGACCAGCTTCAGGACCCACTGCCAGATCCGCTTCCCGTCGTACAGCAGGAACAGCGTCGAGAACATCGTGAGCAGGATGCCGGTCATGGCCTCCACGAGCACGGTGACCCCTTCGAGCCCCGCCGACGTCAGCTCCTCCGTGTTCCCCGCGACCGCTTCCCGCAGGGTCTTGGCGATGTCGTTGATCTGATCCTCGGTCACATGGAACGGGCTGTTGAGCAGCCAGTTGCGCAGGTCGTCGATGCCGTTCTGGACCTGGCTGGAGAGCGTGTCCGCGTTCTCCATGACCTGCCAGACGACGAACCAGCCGACAAGTCCCATGATGACGAAGCCGAGTACCGCCGTGACGACGGTCGCGAGACTCCGCGGCAGTCCGAGCCGCTTGAGCCTGACGACGGTCGGCTGGAGCATCGCGGTGATGAGGAGCGCCGCGACGAAGGCGAAGACGACGAGCTGCACGGCGCTGATGATCTTCATCAACACCCAGAGCGTGCCCGCGAGTACGAGAAGGCGCCAGCCGGCCTCGGCCGCGACCCGCATCCCCCACGGCACCGTCGCGACGGGGTCGGGCCTGGCCGCTATGGCAGGTGCGTACGCGGGCGGGGCGGGCACCACGGGTTCCGGTGCGCCCGCGCCATCCGCGCCCCCGGCGGCCTCGTCGGCCGCCGCGTCACCCTCGGCTGCGGCGGCCTCGTCGGCGGCGGACCGCCGCGAACGCTTGGCGCCGTCGTCCGTGGGGTCACCCGTGCGGTCGTCCGAGCGGTCATCCCGACCGTCGTCCGTGCCGGGGTCCGCGTCGGAATCCGCTGCCGCACGCTCCCCCATCCGCTCGCCCAACTGAGAAAGCCCGGCACCGAGCCGACCGATCCACTCCGGTACCCGCGACATGATCCGTCCTCTTCCCCCGTCTTTCCCCACCACTCCCCCCTGGAAGTTGTCGGACTGACCGTACACGGCTGAGGCCCCCCACCGAAGGACGGTGAGGGGCCTCTAAAGGTTGAGCGAGCTGCTGCTCAGTACCAGTTGTTCGCCTGCCAGAAGTCCCAGGCTCCGCACGGGCTTCCGTAGCGGTCGTTCATGTAGCCGAGACCCCACTTGATCTGCGTGGCGGGGTTCGTCTGCCAGTCGGCACCGGCCGAGGACATCTTGGAACCGGGCAGCGCCTGGACGAGGCCGTAGGCACCCGAGGAGGCGTTGCTCGCCTGGTAGTTCCAAGTGGACTCGTGGTTGACGATGTTGCTGAAGCACTGGAACTGGTCACCGGGGACCATCTGCCGTGCCATCGCCTGGACCTGCGAGGTGGAATACGAGGACTGCTTGGCGAAGTCGCCCGCGTCACGCGTGGAGGAACGGCTGGCCTTGGCCTCGGCCTTCTCCTCGCGCTCCTTCTTGGCGGCCGCCTTCTCGGCGGCATCCGCCTTCTCGGCGGCCTTCTGCTTCGCGATCGCTGCCTCTGCGGCCTGCTTGCGCGCTGCTTCCGCCGCGGACTTCTTCGCGGCCGTGTCGGCAGCGCTGGCCTGTGCGTCGGCCTGCTGCGTCAGGGACGCGGTCTGTACCTGGGCCTGCTGACCCGCGGGGATGTCTGCGAGGAGTGTCGCGTCGCTCGCCGTCGCCTCGAAGTCGTTGTCGTTCGAGGCGCTCGGGGTGCTGCCCGAGGCGACACCGACGACAGCGCCAACAGTGGTGACCGCGGTGGCGGATGCCACGGCGAATCCCCGGACCGAAATCCGGCTCACACGGTTTCCTTCCAGCATCGCCCGCATAGGTGACCTCGCGGACGCAATCGTGCCCCTGGACGCTGGCCTCCGCTTGGTTCTCGGTCACGGGAGGCACGGGCCCGGTGGGCAACTCCCGTGAAGGGAGCGCCACGTGGTGCTTCGGGCGGCATACGACGGCCACTATGAAGTTCTGGTTTTTCCTGAGTTGAAGTACCTCTGGAGGTACAGGTGTGTCGCATGCGGGGCCTGACAGGACCCAGACTCTGCCCCAGCCGGATGCCGCAAGGCAATTATCCGTGCCGTGTGAAAGCTCACACCTCGTTTGCCCCAGGAGTTTTTCGGAAAAGGGCGAACGCCAAGACGCCGCCCGGCTAGGCTCCTTCGCTTCGCCGGGCGGCGCCAACTACTGCGTAACCAGGGTGAACTGGCTCAGATCTGGCCGTCCTCCAGCATTTCGGTCACGAGCGCCGCGATCTGCGAACGCTCGGAGCGGGTGAGCGTGACGTGGGCGAAGAGCGGATGGCCCTTCAGCTTCTCGACTACGGCAACCACCCCGTCATACCGCCCCACTCGGAGGTTGTCGCGCTGGGCGACATCGTGAGTGAGCACGACTCGGGAGTTTGCCCCGATCCTGGACAGAACGGTCAGCAGGACGTTCCGTTCCAGGGATTGGGCCTCGTCGACGATGACGAACGCGTCGTGCAACGAGCGCCCGCGGATATGGGTGAGAGGGAGCACTTCGAGCATCCCGCGCGCCGTCACCTCCTCGATGACCGCCTTGCCCGCCACCGAGCCGAGCGTGTCGAAGACCGCCTGCGCCCAAGGGCCCATCTTCTCGGCCTCGGTGCCGGGCAGATAGCCCAGCTCCTGCCCGCCCACCGCGTACAGCGGCCGGAAGACCATCACCTTCTGGTGCTGTCGGCGCTCCAGGACGGCCTCAAGTCCCGCGCAGAGCGCGAGAGCCGACTTGCCGGTGCCCGCGCGCCCGCCCATCGACACGATGCCGACGTCCGGATCGAGCAGCAGATCGAGCGCGATGCGCTGCTCCGCACTCCTCCCCTTGAGGCCGAAGGCCTCGCGATCACCGCGTACGAGACGGACGTTGCCGTCGGCCGTGACCCGGCCGAGTGCCTTGCCCTTCTCGGACTGGATGGTGAGGCCCGTGTGGACGGGCAGGTCGGCCGCCTCGGGGACGTACAGATGGTCTTCCTCGAAGAGAAGGTCCACCTGCTCCCCGGAGAGGGTCAGTTCGGACATTCCGGTCCAGCCGGAGTCCGTGATGGCGAGCTCGGCCCGATATTCCTCCGCGAGGAGGCCGACCGAGGACGCCTTGATCCTCAGAGGCAGATCCTTCGATACGACGGTGACGTCGTACCCCTCTGCCTGGAGGTTGCGCGCTACGGCGAGAATCCGTGAGTCGTTGTCCCCCAACCGGTAGCCGGCCGGAAGCACGCCGGGATCGGAGTGGTTGAGCTCGACGCGCAGCGTGCCGCCCAGATCGCCGATGGGGATCGGCGCGTCGAGACGGCCATGCCTGACCCGGCAGTCGTCGAGCAGGCGCAGGGCCTGCCTGGCGAAGTAGCCGAGCTCGGGATGGTGCCGCTTCGCCTCGAGCTCCGTGACCACGACGACGGGCAGCACTACTTCGTGCTCGTCGAATCGGTACATGGAGTTCGGGTCGGCGAGCAGAACGCTGGTGTCGAGAACATAGGTGCGCCTGTCGGGCATGCGGCGCTTTGTGCTGGTCACCACGGAAGGACGTACCCCCTCGGATGAGGTCGGGGAGCGACGGGAAGGATGCCGGGAGAAGTCCGGACCGGTCTCGTGCCGCAGTGCGCGGGCCGAGCTCCGGCCCTCCACTTCGCCCGTACTCACCGCACGGTCGTCCTGGTGCAAAGGGCCTCCCGGGCGGACGGCCCCATGCCGCCCGCTGAGATACGACATCCGTGAATCGGATGTCGACCTGGAAGGCTTATTCCCTCGAACATGCGCAGCCATGCCAGGGCATATGACGGCGTCTCCGTGAACTCTGGGTTACTCGCGCCTCACCGACACGCTCACCCGCGGGCACCTCTTGGGGTGTCAGCCGCCGTAACGCCGGTGCCGGGCCGCGTAATCACGCAGCGCACGCAGGAAGTCCACCTTGCGGAAGGCCGGCCAGAAGACTTCACAGAAGTAGTACTCGGAGTGGGCCGACTGCCAGAGCATGAAGCCGGACAGGCGCTGCTCTCCACTCGTCCGGATCACCAGGTCGGGGTCGGGCTGGCCGCGCGTGTAGAGGTGCTTGGAGATCAGGTCGACGTCGACGGTCTCGGCGACGTCCTCCAGGCTCGTGCCCTTGTCCGCGTGGTCGAGGATCAGCGAGCGGACCGCCTCGGCGATCTCCTGGCGCCCGCCGTACCCGACTGCCACGTTGACCAGTATCCCGGCGTTCCCGTGGGTGGCCTGCTCGGCCTCCTTCAGGACGGACTGGGTGCGGGCGGGCAGCAGGTCCATCGTGCCGACGTGGTGCACGCGCCAGCGGCCGTCGGAGGCGAGGCTGCGGACCGTGTCCTCGATGATGCCGAGGAGCGGGATCAGCTCTCCCTCGGGGCGGTCGAAGTTGTCCGTGGACAGCATCCAGAGGGTGACGACCTCGACGTCGGTCTCGGCGCACCAGCCGAGGAACTCCTCGATCTTGTACGCACCCGCCTGGTGGCCCTGCTCGGTGGTGCCGCCGGAAGCCTTCGCCCAGCGCCTGTTGCCGTCGAGGATGACCCCGATGTGCTTGGGCACCTGGTCGTGGTCGAGACGGCCTTCCACCCGGCGTGCGTAAAGTCCGTACACCAGGTCGCGCAGGTTCACTTCTGTCAGCCCCTCCATGCAGATGGCAGTCCCCGAAGGCGAAAGCCTACCGCTGTGAGGGCGGTCCTCCGCCCTCGGGTGAAGCGGTCCGAAGCAGCGTGCAGCAGCTTCGTAACCATGCTGAAGTAGCTTCGTACCCATGAACGACACGTCTCTGTACCAAGCCGCACCGGACCGTTACAGCTCCATGGAGTACCGGCGGACGGGCCGCAGCGGCCTGAAGCTGCCCGCCGTCTCTCTCGGCCTGTGGCACAACTTCGGCGACGACACGTCACTGGAGAGCCAGCGCGCGATCCTGCGCCGCGCCTTCGACCTGGGCGTCACGCACTTCGACCTGGCGAACAACTACGGCCCGCCCGCCGGTTCCGCCGAGCTCAACTTCGGCAAGCTGTTCGCGCAGGATTTCGCGCCATACCGCGATGAATTGGTCATTTCGACCAAGGCGGGCTATCTCATGCACCCGGGCCCGTACGGAGAGTGGGGTTCGCGCAAGTACCTGCTGTCCTCCCTCGACGCCTCGCTGAAGCGGATGGGCGTCGACTACGTGGACGTCTTCTACTCGCACCGCTTCGACCCGGACACCCCGCTCGAGGAGACGATGGGCGCGCTCGCGTCCGCCGTCCAGCAGGGCAAGGCCCTGTACGTGGGCGTCTCGTCCTACAACAGCGAGCAGACCGCCGAAGCGGCACGCCTGCTGCGGGAGATGGGCGTCCCCGCCCTCATCCACCAGCCCTCGTACTCGATGATCAACCGCTGGACCGAGGACGACGGCCTGCTCGACACGCTCGAGGACGCGGGCATGGGCTGCATCTCCTTCGTGCCGCTGGCGCAGGGCCTGCTCACGAACAAGTACCTGAAGGGCATCCCGGAGGGTTCACGCGCCACACAGGGCAAGTCGCTCGACCCGAACCTGCTCAGCGACGAGGTCGTACGCCGCCTCAATGGCCTGAACGACATCGCGGCCCGCCGCGAGCAGTCGCTCGCGCAACTGGCGCTCAACTGGGTCCTTCGCGACGAGCGCATGACCTCCGCGCTCATCGGCGCCTCCAGCGTGAAGCAGCTGGAGGAGAACGTGGCGGCGCTCGCCGGGCCGAAGCTCACGGACGAGGAACTCGCCGAGATCGACACGTACGCCGTCTCCACGCCCGGCACCAACATCTGGGCCGGGCGCGGCTAGTCCTGGCGGGACGCCTCAGCCCGCGTACGCCTGACCCGGGGCAGGGGTGCGCGGGCGCTTGAACCAGGCGCCCGCGATGCTCTGCGAGAGCAGGACGACGACGGCGATGGCGGCGAGCAGCGGCAGCAGTCCGGCCGGGTTGCCGTTGGCCGCACCACCGAGGGCCATGACGATCTGCACGCTCATCAGGACGATGCAGGTGACGCGGATGCCGTGGCCCACGGTGCCGAAGCGGAAAGCCATGCCCGCGGCGACCAGCAGGCAGACGTTCACTCCGAGGGCCGCGCCCGCCGTCTCCGGGTTGACCGTGAAGATCAGCCCGACCGAGCCGAGGATGAGCAGTCCGCCGAGGACCCAGAGAATTATCTGCGCGGCGCGGACGACGCCGGGCATCTTCTGCGGGGCGACGGGACCGAAGCCGTAGCCGGGGTCCTGCGCGGGGCCGGTATAGGTGGGGAGGCCGCCGGCCTGCGGGTTGTACTGGGGGTCTGACGGTGGGGGGAACTGGTTCGACATGTCCCTGACCATATCCGGAGGCTCCGGGTCCGCGATCATGCGGTCCAGCGGCCGGACGCGGCGGGCGCCGCCCTGAGGGCACAAAAAAATCGGGCCGGTCCATGGGGGGGAGATGGACCGGCCCGAGGGGGGGTTTCCACCATAACCCTTCGTAAGGGATGGCGCGCACATCGGCGCGAGACAACTACTCTCCGAAACCGTCCGGCGACTGCGCGGCCCTGCTCCCCCACCGGATTTCGGCCCCGGCGACGGATTCCGGCCCTGCGTGGCGGTAGCCCATAGGGGGGACAGGGGGTCGGCGCCCGCTTGACGCGACGGGCGGGAGGGCCGCTAGCTTCGGCTCGCATGGCGACGCTTCTCGTCCGGACCGGACAGACAGGCACTCCGGGGATTCCGCTGGCGATCCCCCTGGAAACCCCCTTGGAAATCCCCTTGGAGATCGCGGTCACGGCCCGTGCCCGGCGGCGCGGACTCCTCGGCCGGGACGGGGTGGCCGGGGCGCTGCTCCTCAGCCCGGCGAACAGCGTGCATACGGTGCGGATGCGGTTCGCCGTCGACGTGGCACACCTGGACCGGGAGCTGCGGGTGCTCTCCGTGCGGACGATGCGTCCGGGGCGGATCGGGAGGCCACGGCTGCGGGCCCGGCATGTCCTGGAGTCGGAGGCCGGGGCGATGGAGCGGTGGGGCGTGCGCCGGGGTACGAGGGTCGAGGTGCGGACTGGCGACTCCGGCGGCGAATGAGGCGCGCGGTGCCGCGCAGCCCCCTCCACCGCGCGGCACCGCACACGTGGCTTTGCTCACGCGAATTCGCCTTGGTCTGAACTTACGGGAGAATCAAGGCGCTATCGAGCCACTCCTGATAACGATGCGGATTCAACGCGACCTGTTTCGGGATCACTTGGCTAACGATCGGCGCGGGAAGCAACCATTCGCCCGGATCCCGCGTCTGGCGGCTTTGCGTTACTTGGTGACCACGCCGGACGTACGTATGAAGGAGAGCCCTGATGCCCCTGATGCCAGTAGCCGCTGTTTCATGGAGCGCCGCCAACTCCCGACGCATGGAGCGGCAATTCCTCGGCTCACCGGCGAAGCCGGGCGAGGCCGGTCCTGCGGAGGTCGTCGACGCGATGCTCGCCGCGCAGGCGCAGGTGGCGTCCGCCGCCGAGCTCTCGGTGGGCCTGCGGATGGAGGGCACGACGCGGCAGGACGTCCGCGCGGCGCTCTGGGGCGATGAGCCGAGCCTGGTCAAGACGTTCGGGCCGCGCGGCACGATCCATTTCCTGCCGACCGCGCAACTCCCGCTCTGGACCGGCGCGTTGCCGACGATCCCCGGCGGCCCGAGCCCGTTCAAGGCGAGCGAGCGGCTGACTCCGTCCCAGACGGACGAGATCGTGACGGCGATCGGCGAGGCCCTGGACGGGACCCGGCTGACCATCGACGAGCTCAGCGATGAGGTGGTGGCGCGGACGGGCCCCTGGGCGGGCGACCTGGTCCTGCCCGCCTTCCAGGGGATGTGGCCGCGCTGGCGCTCGGTCATGCATATGGCGGGCCACCGCGGGGTCCTCTGCTTCGCACCGAACCGGGGCCGCAAGGTGACGTACACGCGCCCGCCCGCCATCGAGGAGCCGCTGACCCCCGAGGCGGCGTCGGCGGCTCTGGTGCGGCGGTTCCTGTACGCGTACGGACCCGCGACGCCGCGCGAGTTCGCCAAATGGGCGGCGGGTCCTCCGGCCTGGGCGAGTGATCTTTTCACCACCCTGGCCGGAGACGGGGAGATCGAGGCGGTGGACATGGAGGGCGAGCGCGGGTCGTGGGTGGTCGCGGGCGACACCGAGTTCCCGGACGAGCCGGTACGGGGCGTGCGGCTGCTTCCGTACTTCGACGCGTACGCCATCGCATCGCACCCCCGCGAGCGCCTCTTCCCCGGCCGGGCCTACGAGCGGGCGCTGGCCGGAGGCCAGGCGGGCAACTTCCCCGTACTCCTTGTCGACGGGGTCGTGGCCGGTGTCTGGCATCAGCGGCGCGCGGGCCGCCGTACGACGGTGACGGTGGAGCCGCTGGGGCGGCTGAGCGCGGGGCAGGAGCGGGAGCTCGAGGGGCAGGTGGAGCGGGTGGGTGAAGTGCTCGAGGCGCGGGCGGAGTTGGTGGTGGGCCCGGTGACGGTGGGCCCACACGCGTAGGAGCTACCGCGCCCCCGACCCCTGCCCCTTACGGGCGTCGAAGAGATGCCGAGTGCTGTGGGCGACGAAGGGCCCTTCCGACTCGATCCGGTCGTGCAGCTCCCGCAGCCTCGGCCCGTACCTCTCCACCGAGAAGTCCGGGACCATCCAGACGACCTTCCGCAGGAAATGGACGACGGCGCCGATGTCGTAGAACTCGATGCGCAGCCGCTCGGACCGCAGGTCGGCGATCTCCAGCCCGGCGGCCTCGGCCTCGGCACGCTCGGTGTCGGGGTGGCGTCCGTTCCGTACGTCCTCTGCCTGGGGCCCGAGGAAGTACTCGACGACCTCGAAGACGCTGGCGGGGCCGACATGCTGGGCGAAGTACGTCCCCCCGGGACGCAGCACGCGCGCGATCTCATCGAAGCGCGCCTTCACCGGATGCCGGCTGGTGACCAGGTCGAACGCCTCCGCCGCGAACGGCAGCGGCGCCTCCTCCGGCGAGGCCACGACGACCGCGCCCCGCGGATGCAGCAGCGCGGTGGCCTTGGCCACGTTCGGCGGCCACCCTTCCGTGGCGACGGCGAGCGGCGGCAGCACGGGCGCGGAGGCGAGGACTTCACCACCGCCGGTCTGGATATCGAGGGAGGAGGCGGCGTGCCCGAGCCGCTCCCCCATGGCGTGGGCGTACCGCCAGGAGGGGCGCTCCTCCGTGGCCCGCCCCTCGAACCACGAGAAGTCCCAGCCTTCGGTGGGCGCGGCCTCGGCTTCCGCCACAAGTTCGTCGAAACTGCTCATGCCGCGATCTTCGCATCGGGCGGGGGTGCGGAGAGGCGGGTGGGGACTACCGTGCTGCGATGAGTGAAGTTCTTGCGAGCCTGCGCCCCGTACGCGAAGACGATCTGCCCCTGCTCGACCGGTTCCTCACCGATCCGGAGGCGTGCGGCGAGTTCCAGTGGCAGGGCTGGCGGGACCCCCACACCTTCCGGCGGCGCTTCGCCGATGACGGGATGCTCGGCGCCGACAAAGGAATGCTGATGGTGGTCTCCGGCACCGACGAGACCCTCGGCTTCGTCGCATGGCGGTCAGTCGTGGCCTTCCGGACCTCGCACTACTGGAACGTGGGCATTCAGCTGCTGCCGGAGGCCCGTGGGCGCGGCATCGGCACAGAGGCCCAGCGGCTGCTGGTGCGGTACCTCTTCGCGCATACGCCCGTGATGCGGATCGAGGCGGATACCGAGACCGGGAACATCGCCGAGCAGCGGTCCCTGGAGAAGGCCGGGTTCACCAGCGAGGGCGTCTCCCGCAGCGTGACGTTCCGGGACGGAGAGTGGCGGGACGGGGTGCGGTACGGAGTGCTCCGGGGCGATGCGGGATGGCGGGCCGAAGCCGGGCCGCCGGACCAACTCCCCCTAATCCAGCCTTAGTGGACTGCAGAAAAATCCCAGGACACGCCCCGCAAATCTGGGGAAGCGTGGGATTTTCCTGCAATCCCCCTCCCGCCCCACGTGTAGACGCGCAGGTCAGAGCGGGTGAACGGTCGAGTACGATCTTTGGCGACCAAGAACGAAAATGGGGGAACCTCTATGCGCCTGAGCTCGACGACTCGCATCGCCGGAGCCGTACTCGCTCTGTCCGCGACGCTGATGGCCACCGCCGCACACGCGAGCGCCGCACCCGCACACGACGACGCCTCGCCCGCACACGACGACGCCTCGTCCGCCCCGAAGGCCGACGTATCGACCAGGGGCGCGGTCGGCCACTACAGCAAGCTCATCAACAAGTCGAAGCAGACGAACTACACGAACCAGAAGAACGAGATCGCCCGCTGCACGGCGCAGACCAAGGGCATGACCTGCATGATCAACAAGACGGCGTCGGCCACGCGCACCATCGACGCCGGATTCGGTCTCAGCCGCGGCGCCGTCGCGGGCAGCCTGAACATCAGCCAGGCCAAGACCCAGTCCGTCGCCGTGACGTGCAGCTCGCCGGTGAAGAAGGGGCACTCGCTCGTCGCCTACCCGATCGGCACCCGCTACAAGTACAAGATCGAGAAGCACATCACCACGCCTCTCGACTACAAGGCGGGCACGAGCGGGTGGAAGCGCGCCTTCAACCCCGCGCCCGCGAAGGTGAGTTGCAAGGTCAAGTGAGTGCCTCCTTCCCTGACCGAGTCACGCCCGCTCCCGCTCGGCACGGTGCGCGCGCCGCGTCGGTCCGCCGCCGCGCCATGACCGGAGCCGCCGCCGCCGTCGCCGTCGCCGTCGCGGGAGCCGCGATGCTGCTGAGCGGGTGCGGCACCCACGACGACTCGGACACGCCCGACCACGTGCCGGTCACCTCGTTCGTCGGTCAGACCGTCGCTCAGGTGGAAGAGGGGCTGCCGTCGGCCTCGTCGATGGTGTCGTACGACCTGTCAAAGCCGGTCACCGGCGCCAAGGCGACGTACGGCACCGCGAAGGACAAGGGGACGCACGCCGACTGGATCGTGGTGGTGGCATGCGCGGACACGAAGAACCTTGAGGACGACACCCACCTCGCGGCCGGTGTCCTGCGCGCGGACGCGTACACGGGGGCCATCGCGCGGAAGGCCAAGGACCATGCCTTCGACCACTACTTGGCGGAGTGCGGCAAGTAGCTTGCCGTCGTCGGTGGCCGACGCCCAGGATCACCTGCTCGGCTTGCTCAGCCGAGCAGGTGATCCGCCTTGCCTGCCTTGATGCCCTTGACCAGGGCGCGGAGGGCTTCCGCGGAGTCCGTCAGGTAGCGGTCCTCCTGGCCTGCTACTGCGATGTAGGCGTTGCCGTCCGGGTCGGCGCCGAGTCGGAAGCAGGAATTGCCTTCACCGCAGAACGGCTCTTCCCAGGTGATTTCAGCCATTGGAACGTCTCCTAGGCGTAAAGCTCGCGCTCGACTTGCTCTCAGCCGAGCAAGTGGTCCGCCTTGCCTGCCTTGATGTCCCGGATCAGGGTGCGGAGGGCTTCCGTGGAGTCCGTTAGGTAACGGTCCTCCTGACCTGCTATTGCGATGTAGGCGTTGCCGTCCGGATCGGTGCCGAGTCGGAAGCAGCTCGCTCCCTCGCCGCAGAACGGTTCTTCCCACGTAATCTCGGGCATGGAGTTTCCCCTCACAGGTTGGTGGCGATGTCGCGGATGAAGTCGCGCGACGCCTCGGGCGACAGGGCGATGCGCTCCATCCAGTCGAGATGCGACCGGTACTTGTGCAACTGCGCTTCCTCGCCCAGGAATTCCGGGCCGTGCGAGCTGTCCACCTGGACCGTGTCGAGCTGCGGCACAGGCCCCTCCAGGTAGTTCACCGTCTGCCCGGCGCCTGGGAAAGTCCCGGCGGCGAAGGGAACTGCCAGCAGCTGGATGCTGTCCCGTTCCGAGACGGACAGCAGGTGCTCGAGCTGGGTCCGAGCGGTCTTGCGTCCGCCGAACTGCATACGCAGAGCCGCCTCGTGGACGAGACCGACGTACTCGGGAGGGTCATCTCCCAGCAGCACCTTCTGCCGCTCGACTCGATGGGCCAGCCGGAGGGCCGCCTCGTGCTCGGGCAGCGGCGGCAGCACCGCCCGGAAGAGCTCCAGCGCGTGGTCGCTGGTCTGCAGCAGGCCCGGAATGTGCGCCGTGTGCGCGGTACGCATCCGCACGGCGTGCGCCTCCAGCTCGGCGATGTCCATGAGCCCCGGCGACAAGGTCCCGCGGTAACGCTCCCACCAGACCCGCCCGTTGGGGCGGGACATCTCCACGAGGGCGTCGACATACGCGGTGTCGGAGCAGTGGCAGTTACAGGCGAGCGTGCGCAGCCGCTCGGCGCTGATGGTCCGGATCCCCGTCTCGATGTTGGAGATCTTCGCGCGGTCAAGGCCGAGCAGCCCGGCGGCATGATCGGCCGACATCCCCGCAGCCACCCTCAGCTTGCGCAGCTCGCTGCCGAGGCGCTTCTGACGCTCGCTCGGAGTTGTCCTCGGTGGCATGGCGTTCCTTCCATGGCGGCCGTCAGCAGTCTGCCTCCAACCGGCACCATCTGACCACGGACAGGTTCAATTCCGCCGACAGAGTGGCAATGTAACCAACAACTGCCCTACGTTAAGTAACGCACACGCTACACACGGCAGTTGGCAGTGCATCACGCGAGCCTGCCCGCACGCTTCCTCCCTGGGAGGGGCCGGGCCGCGTCAGGGAGACGAGCCACCGACCGCCGGGACCGGGACAACACACGCTCACCCCACGGGAGTTCCGCATGTCCGCAGTCGTCTCGCCCTCCGCCTTCACCGCCTGCCCCAGCAGGGGCGACCACTCCCCGCCGGCCCCCGAGAACCTCACCTACAGCCTCACCCTGCCCTCGGCCCTGACGTCTCCCACGATCGCCCGCGCAGCGACCCGTACCGTGCTGACCGCGCACGGGCTCGCCCTCATGGTCGACCCCGCCATGCAGGCGGTGGCCGAACTGACGGCAGCGGCATGTACGTTCACTTCGACGCCCGAGATCTACCTCTCGCTGCGATTCCGGGACGGCTCCCTCCGCATCTCGGCGTACGACAGCCACCCCCGCCACACCCACGCCCGACTGGCCGCCGCCTGCGACGGCCGCCGGCGGGGCGCCCTCAGACTCCTCGCCTGCGTAGTACGTGCCTGTCAGGGTGACTGGGGGTTCGGGGAGGCGCACGAGCCGGGCGGCGGTACGCGAATGTGGGCAACCATCCCGCACGGCGGCGCCGCCGCGTATGCCGTCCGCCCCTGAAGGCCGGACACCTCACTCTCAGCGCCCGGTGCAGCCGCCGCTTCGCTGGGCCGGTGGCTTTGATCGGCGCCGGGGCCGCCCGGTTGTCCTGAGGTTGGCGGTTCCGGGCCGGGTGTAAAGGGCGCTCCCTGCGGTCGCGTCGGCTGCGCCGATTGCGCTGCGCTTCACCCTTGACACCCGTCCCTCCACCGCGCGAGGGAAGACGACCGGACGGCCCACAGGGGGGACTCTACGGAACCTCTGGTCGGGTCGGCCGGTTTCGCGGCCGGGTGCGGACCGGCTCATTGCGGGTGACCGTCACGGGGAGGCGGCTGGCGCCCGGTTCGCGGTCGCTCCGGGGGTGGGTGCCGGTTTCGTCAAGCGGCTGCGGACTTGTCCGTCGCAGGGCACCGCCAAGGGGGAGAGGTGTGCGAGGCGACGAGGCAGGGCGGCTGTGCTGGACGGTGTGGCGTGCCGGGTGCGGGTGCGGCGGGCCCGCATGGCTAACGGGGAGCCCGGCGGGCCCGCTCAAGTCCCCGCCACGCGGCCATGGGGAGTGGATTGCAGGAAAGTCCCACGACAGGCCGCGCAGGAGGCGGGACCGGTGCGACTTTCCTGCAATCGACCGTGTGCGGTGGTGCAGGGCACCTACTTTCGTGAGGTGGTGTTCTGGCAGAAGGGGGGCGCGCGCATTGCGCAACGCGCCTTCGCGAAAGTAGGTGAGGGACCCGGCCCGCCCCCGGGGACAACCGGCGACAACGGGCGACAACGGGCGGTCGACAGCCACATGTTGCTGCGCCGCCCGCCCCCTACGTCCCCTCGCCACCCGGCGGCCACACCAGAAGAACAAGTCCGCAGCCGCTTGACGAAACCAGCACCCGCCCCCGAAGCGACCGCGAACCGGGCGCCAGCCGCCTCCCCCTGAGGGTCACCCGCAATGAGCCGGTCCGCAGTCGACACACATACCGAACGGCCCGACGGGAGTAGTCGAGAGTCCCCCCTGTGGGCCGTCCGGTCGTCTTCCCTCGCGCGGTGGAGGGACGGGTGTCAAGGGTGAAGCGCAGCGCAATCGGCGCAGCCGACGCGACCGCAGGGAGCGCCCTTTACACCCGGCCCGGAACCGCCAACCTCAGGACAACCGGGCGGCCCCGGTACCCAACCAAAGCCACCGGCCCAGCAAAGCCCCCGCCACCCAGCCTCAGCTTTCGCGTGGGAAGGACACCTCCACGCGGCGGTTCTTCCTGCGGCCCTGCTCGGAGCTGTTGTCCGCGATCGGATAGTCCTCGCTGTAGCCGCGTACGGAGTAGGTGACCTCCGGACCCAGATAGCCCGCCATCTGGTCGTGCACCGCCTCCGCGCGTTCGCGGGACAGCTTCTTGCCGTGGCTGTACGAGCCGAGGTTGTCCGTGAAGCCGAACACCCGGACGCTCGTGGCCTTTTGAGCCTTCGCCTCCTCGGCGATCTCCTTGATCCGTGCGTTCGCTTCCGGGTTCAGCTTGGGGCTGTTCTTGGGGAACAACACCTCCGCCTGCAGCGCGAACTTCACGTCCGTGTTCGTATCCTCACGGCGTTCCTCACCACCGAGGTCTTCGACCACCGACTTGATGTCCAGGACCTTTGCGGGGGCGAGGGTCGCGCCGTCAGCCAGCTTCAGGCCGGGGCTGTTGGAGTCGACCTTCTGGGGGGCGGAGGAGGTTGTGCTGCCGGGGGGTGCGCTGGGGTCGTCGTCGTCCGCGTGGGCGGGGGCGGGGCCTGCCAGGAGGACGAGGGCCGTGAGGGTGGCGGTGGCTGTGGCTGTGGCTGCCGCCCGGGGGCGGGATCGTGGGTGGCCCATGGGTTACTCGCCCTCGGTGAGTTCTATGGAGGCGGGGGGCATGGCGCCTACCTGGAAGTCGACCTTGGAGGTGCCTTCCGGCGGGGCTGGGAACTGGGCGAACCAGTCGACGGACTGGCCCGAGAGCACCCCGCCCGTGAATCGTGTGCACAGGCAACGGCCCTCCGTGTCACGGAGGATGAGGTACTTCTTCTTCCCCTCGGTGTCCACAAGGCTGGCTCCTGCTATCGAACCGCCGTTCTTCGTCAGCTCACGCTCATCCCCTCGCCAGCTCGCCGCCACCCAAGCCTTGCTGCCGCCATTGGTCACCGTTCCCTCAACGGTGAGGAAGCCCCCCTCATCACGCTTGGCTGACGTGACCTTGAGCGTCAGGCCGCCCTCGCCCTTGACCTCTGCGAGCACACTGTCCTCAGCAGGCTTCTGGGGCTCCGCGTTCTTTTCACCGCCTGCGTCACCCTTGTCGCCCGAGGACGACGAGCTCTTTTCAGACTTGGGCTTGTCGTCATCCCCTCCACCGCCGCAACCGGCGACCGTGAGGACCAGCCCAGTAGTGATCGCCACAGCGGTCATTGCCCTGCGGGTCTTTATGGTGCGCCGAATGTTCATCGGTACAGCTTCCTTCTTTCGTCGAACGCTCATCAGTCGGCCAAGTGCACGGAGAACAGGACGGATGCGTCCGGGAGATCGTCCAGATGGAAGTCGTCCGGATCGATCTCGAAGGAGTCGCCGCCGTCGCAGTCGAATTCCACAGCCTTCTCAGGATCGGCATCCGGAGCGATATCGCAGCGGGGTTTGATGACGGCCGTGGCTTCCGCCCTGGCGTGCTTGGACTCCGTGCCCGGAATGATCGAGTCGCCGACGGTGTACGTGGTTTCGATCTTCGCCCGGAAGCCGGGGTAGCCGTTCACTTCTTCCGGCCCGAATCCGATGATGGTCGATTCGTTGTCGGCTGCCAGCGCTTCTGCCGCACCCTTGGCGCCGTTACCGGTGAACATGTCGCCACCGAGCCAGTCGAGCCAGTCATCTCCCTTACCGATGGACTTCCCCAAGCCATCGATGATCTCGTCTCTGGCGTCCTGCGCTGCTGCCAATGCCGCAGCATCGGCGGCAGATTGGGCGCCATTTCGAGCGGACGCAGCCTGAGCGAACGCGAAGAACGCGAACGCAACAAAGAGCAGAATCCCCGTCATCCAGATGTAGATGGGAAGAGTCTGCCCTCGGTCACTTCGCAGGCTAGTGAACGTCAGCCGCCGATGACGTTGTTGACCGCGTCCAAGATCGCTCCGGAGATCAGCCCGTCCAGCCCGAGGCCGTCGATCAACGTAAAGATCCCCGCGATCAAAATCATCAGCCCCGCATACTCCACAAACCCAGCCCCCGCATCCCGCTCCCGCCCCCGAACCCGGGAAGCCACGGTTACGGTCCAGTCCACCCAGACTCTGAGTACGCGTTCCTTCAGCACGACGGCCCCTTCTCTCCCACCCGATACACGCACCGCTGGCGCAACCAATTCCGACGCCGCTGTCGTCATAGGCAACGTACGCGAGATCATGTGACCCAACAGCCACTCTCCGCAACCAATGTGGTTTCAGACGCGCAAGTTGGCGAGTTCCCTTCCCCGGTAGTGAGGTCATCACGCACCCCGGAGGCATACGGCAGAGGTTCGCGACCGGCCGGTCGGCGACTCAATGCGTTCCATGCGTTCCATGCGGTCCATGCGGTCCATGCGGTCCATGCGTTCCACGGCTTCCCCTCCCGCGTAAATCCGTGAACTCACCTTTTGCAAACATGAGTTGAACGGTTGAGATCGTCCCGACCAACCCCGGAGGGACCGCCCCCGCCTCACTCCCCGAGCGACTGTCCCACATCTCGTTGCAGCCGCGAAGAGATTTCGCCGAGTAGCTTGATGTGGCTTGATGTGGCTCGATGCCAGCCCCCGCAACGAGGCGCACAGCCCCCTCACTTCCCCAGGATCGAGCCGAAGTCCGACCCAGAGCCCAGGAACATCCCCGACGCGATCAGGATCATCGTGGCCGGAAGCATGAAGACCAGCGTCACCATCGTTGCCTTGGGGATCGTCTTCGCCGCCCTGCGGCGGGAGTTCTGGGCGTCCGTGCGGCGCATGTCCGTTGCCAGTTGGATCAGCGTGTCCGCGATGGGCGAGCCAAGCTCCTCCCCCTGCTGGAGCGCCGAGACGAACTGTGAGACCTGTTCCGACGCGTTCCTGCGGCGCAGCTCGTCGAAGGCCTGGCGGCGGCTGACCCCCATGTCCATCTGGCGCAACGTAATCCTCAACTCGTCTGCCCATGGGCCCTCATACCTCTCCGCGACGCGATCAAGCGCCTGGCGGAAGCCGAGGCCCGCCGACACCACCACCGCAAGGACGTCCAGGAAGTCCGGCAGTGTGCGGTCGATGACCTCGCGGCGTTCCCGTATCGCCTGCCAGATCAGGGCGTCCGCCGCCATCACTCCGAACGCCAAAGTGAGGAGGCCGAAGAGCGATGAGCCGTTCGTGAGGAAGACCAGGCCCATCACCAGGCCGAAGATCCCATACACCGCCCGGCGGGCCGCGTAGCGGTCGATCGTCAGGCCGCCGGGGTTGCCTGCCATGTCGATCCTGCGGCGCTTGGCGTCCACCCGTTTCGGGCCCATCAGGCGCAGCACCAGCGGTGCGAAGCGTATGCCGAGGCGGTCCACCGCCGAGCCCGCCGTGGAGACGCGCGTGGCGCCCACCTCCAGGGCGATCGCCAGGTCCGACGGGACCTTCGCCTCCGCGCGGTACATGCGCACGCCTTGGCAGACGCCCGCCACGGCGAGTCCCATCACCACTGCAAGTGCCAGTGCCAGCAACGTAACTCCCCTCTCACACTTCGATCTTGCCCAGGCGCCTGATCACGAAGAAGCCCACCGCGTACAGGCCCAGCGAGATCAGAATCAGCATCTGGCCCATCGGGGAGCCCGTCACCCTGGCCAGCGCGCCCTCATTGGATGAGTTGATCAGGAGCAGGGAGCCGAGGCCGAGGAGCGGGACGGTGAACGCTGTCGCGTTGACCTCCGAGAGCATCGTGCGGACCTCCCGGCGGGTCTCCTTACGGTCCTCCAGGGTCTGCGTCAGGTTCCTGAGCGAGTTCACCACCGAGCCGCCCGCCTTGTTGGACAGGACCAGGGTGGTGACCAGGACTATCAGCTCGCGGGAGGGGAGTCGTTCCGCCAGTTCGCCCAGGGTGTCGTCGATCGAGCGGCCCAGCGTCAACTGGTCCGCCACCATTGACAGTTCCTCGCCCGCTGGGGCTTCCAGCTCCTCTGCCGCCATCGCCAGTGATGTACGCAGGGCCAGGCCCGCTGCCGTCGCGTTGGCCAAGATTCGGGCCACGTCTGGGAGTTGGTTGATGAATGCCTCGATGCGCTTCTGGCGTTGCCAGTTGAGGAACACGACCGCGCTCCATATCGCCACCACTCCCGCGATCGGGCCGAAGAACGGCGCGAGCGATGCCGCCGCTATCAGCCAGAGCGCGGCGACGACCGCCACGACGTAGACGAAGAACTCGCCCGCCGTCAGATCGAGGCCCGTCGCCGACAGGCGCAGGTGGATGGAGCGGCCCAGGCGGGTGCGGCGCAGGCGGCGGTCGATCGCGCGGAAGCGGCGGCCGTGCCCGCCGGTGTCGCCTGCGGCGTAGTCGTAGCCGGAGCCTGGGCCGGTCGACAGGCGGTCCACCAGTGCCTTGCGTTGGGCTCGGCCCGACGCGTACGTCTGGACTCCCGCCACGGCGAGCGTGCCGGTCAGGATCGTGGCGCCGAGGGCCAGGAGGGCGGGGTTCTCCATCAGCCGATGGCCTCTCTCGTGTTCAGTGCGTCGATCGCCTGCGTCACACCGAAGCCCGGCGGCACCGGCTCGCCCGCGACGTAGAGGCGCTCGGCGACGGAGCGCGGCAGCGGGAGGTGCTCGAAGTAGCCGTGCACCCGGCGGTCCAGGCCGCCGCTGCCCGGCCTGTTCGGCACGAAGCGGGTTGCCGGGGCGATGCGGAACTGTTCGCGGCCGTGCGAGACGAGCAGGACGATCTCGGCGATCTTGCGGGAGCCGTCCGCGTGCCGGGCCAGTTGGACGACCACGTCGACCGCCGAGTTGATCTGGTCCTTCAGGGCCTCGAAGGGGATCTGGACCTCGGACATGGAGCCCAGGGTCTGGAGGCGCATCAGGGCGTCCTCGGCGGTGTTCGCGTGGACCGTGGCGAGGGAGCCGTCGTGGCCCGTCGACATGGCCTGGAGCATGTCCAGGGTCTCGCCGCCTCGCACCTCGCCGACGATGATGCGGTCGGGGCGCATACGGAGGCTGTTGCGGACCAGGTCGCGGATGGTGATCTGGCCCTTGCCCTCGACGTTCGGGGGGCGCGATTCGAGGCGGATCACGTGGTCCTGCTGGAGTTGCAGCTCGGCCGAGTCCTCGATGGTGATGATGCGCTCGTGGGCGGGGAGGAGGCCCGAGAGTGCGTTGAGGAGCGTTGTTTTTCCGGAGCCGGTGCCGCCGCTCACGATGATGTTGAAGCGGGCGCGTACGAACGCGGAGAGCAGAAGCAGCATGTGCTCGTCGAGCGAGCCGAGGCTGATGAGTTCGTGGAGCGTGTACGCGCGGGGGAAGCGGCGGATGGTGAGGGTCGCGCCGGAGAGGGCCAGGGGCGGGATGATCACGTTTACCCGCTCGCCGGTGGGGAGGCGGGCGTCGACCATCGGGTTCGACTCGTCCACTCGGCGGTTGACCGTGGAGACGATGCGCTCGATGGTCTGCATCAGTTGGTCGTTGGAGGCGAAGCGGAGGGGGAGCTGTTCCACCCTTCCCGCTCGCTCTACGAAGATCGAGTCCGGGCCGTTCACCATGATTTCCGTGATGGAGGCGTCGGCGAGGAGCGGTTCGAGTACGCCGAGTCCCAGGGCCTCGTCGACCACGCGGCGGATGAGCTGGGAGCGCTCCGAGGTCGAGAGGACGGGGCCCTCGCGGCTGATGATGTGGCCCATGACGCGCTCCAGGCGGACCCGGCGGTCCGCCGTCGTGAGCGACGACATCTCGGCGAGGTCGATCTCTTCCAGGAGCTTGGCGCGGTAGACGGCGACCAGGCTGTCGTCGCGGCTGGGGCCGCCGCTGCCCTCGCCGTGGTCGTGCGGGGTCACTACGCGGTCGCGGAGGCTCATCTCTTCTCTCTCAGCTCCCGTCTTCGGTTGCGTCGCCGGGTGCATCGTCGGGTGCGTCGTCGTTGGGCATGGTCGCCGACTTCTTGACGTGCCAGCCTGCGTCCACGAAGGGGAGCAGCGTGGGGACTTGGACGGTGACGTCCGCCGTCGTCGTGTCGCCGCCGCCGCTGATGTCGACCTGGGCGTCGAGGTTGCCGTCCATCGCCGCCAGGCCCGCCGCCTGGCCGCCGTCGCCCTGGCCCTGGGAGGCGACTCGGGCTGCCGCTCGGGCGCCTGAACCCGCCTGGTTGACGGCGTAGCCGACCAGGCCCAGCTGGATGGTGGCCAGGCCTATGAGGAGGAGGATGGGGAGGAAGCCGGCGAACTCGAGCATGGATACGCCGCGGTCGTTCCAGCGGGGGTTTTTTCGTCGACCCCTCAGACCCCCTAGCCCCCTCACTCGTCCTCACCCTCCTTCGCCGCCCCCGCCTCCCCGCTCACGCTCCACCCCGCGTCGACCCCGGGGAAGAACAGCGGCACGTCCGCGTTCACGTGGGCCTTCCACACCGCCCCGTCGTCCGTGCAGGAGACCTCCGCGCCCTGCCACGCCGACGGCAGGTGTTCCTTCGCGGCGGCCTCGCAGGCCCCCGCGGCGCCCTCTCCCGACGCGTACGCGGCCGTGGCGGCCCGTGCCGCCTCGTCGGCCGCGTTGCCCGCGAGGGAGAACGTGTAGCCGTACAGCACGCACTGCCACAGCAGGCCCATCACGGCGAGCAGCAGCGGGAACATCCCGGCGAACTCCAGTGTGACCGCGCCCCGGTCGCCGCCGACCCGCTTGCGCAGGGCCAGTGCGCCCCGCTTGGTCCCGCCGGACGCCGCCTCTGTGTGCGCCACAAGGCCGAGCTCGCCCGCCAGCGCCCACAGCGCCTGTTTCACCGAGGACTTGCTGTCCAGGTCCTGCATCCGGCCCGCGTCGACCGCGCCTTGCAGTTCCTTGAAGTTCGCGGGGACGGTGGTGCGGGCCACGCGCGTCCCCGTCACCCGTTCGACCAGGGAGGGCTGGATCTCCGTGCCCTTGCCGTGGCGGTTGACGACGGTGATCGTCTCCTCCGCCTTGCGGATCTGCAGGCGGTCCCAGAGGCGCACCATGCGCTTGGCGGCGCGTACGGAGACGACGTCCGGGGTGACGAGGAGAACCGCCTGGTCGGCGAGTTCGATGGCCGCCGCGCTCGCCCCGGTGACGTACGTACCGCAGTCGACGAGTACGACGTCGTAGCGGCTGCGCAGTGCGCTCAGCGTCTGGCGGGCCACGCGGTCGGTGATCTCCTCGCCCCGCTCGCCCTCGGAGGGTGCGAGGAGGAGGCCGATGCCGGTCTCGTGGGTGTAGACGGCGTCCTGGAGGACGCGGGGCGTGATGTCGGTGATCGCCGCGAGGTCGGCGATGGAGCGGCGGAACTGTACGTCCAGGTAGGAGGCGACGTCCCCGGACTGGAGGTCCAGGTCGATGAGGGCGACGGTGCGGCCGGATGCGCGGGCGGCCAGGGCGAGTTGGACGGTGGCGAGGGTGGTTCCTACGCCGCCCTTCGCGCCGGTCACCGCTACGACGTGTCCGCCGCCGGGGGTCTCCCCCGGTCCTGCGTAGAGCTCCATGCCCGCGCTGCCCAGATGCCTGCGCATCCCCGCCGACCAGGCGGCCGCCGCGTGCACCCGCTCGGCGAGCGCGTCGTACGCGAGGGGGAAGCCGACGATGCCGCGTGCGCCGGAGTCCATCGCGGCGGTCAGCAGCGTCGGGCTGGTGTCGGCGGTGATGAGGACGACGCCGACCGCCGGGAAGCGCAGGACGAGGTCCCGGATCAGGTCGAGGGCGGGGACGGGGCCGATGCGTTCATGGATGAGGACGACCTCGGGCAGCTCGTCCAGTGACTCGGCGGCGAGCCTCGCCAGGGTGTCGAGCAGCACGGTCGAGTCTGCGACCGGCAGCGCGGGCTCCGCGTCCGGCACCTGCCCGATCAGCGTCGAGAGCGCGCGGGCGGCGTCCATGTCCCCTACGGCGGGGAGGATGCGGGTCGTCATACCTGGCACCGCCGGGTAATCGGGTGGGTGGATGGGAGACATCCGCCGCGAAGCGGCGGTTCAGAGGTGCAGCACATCCGCAGGCCCCCTACTTGTCCTCGTCGAGTGTGTACGTCCGGTCGCCCCGCGGGATCGAACTCTCGCCGCCCTGCCCGACCAGGGCCAGCCGCACATGCGTGGCGAACGACTCCGCGTACGCCACGCGTTGCGCGTCGGCCGTGTCCAGGGCGAACGTGATCGGCACCGCTTCCGTCTCCGTACGGCGGCTGCGTGCTCGGTCGTCCTGGTCGGGGTCGAGTGCTGTCAGCTTGCCCACGTCGATCACCTTCGCGGACTCGACGATGACCTTCGACTGGTCCTTGGCGTTGTCGGTCTCGGCCTTGAAGGTGGCGTAGATGTTGACCGTGGAGCCCGGGGTGATCTTGCCCGCGACGCCCGTCGCCGCGTCGATCATGATGGCGATCTCCTGCTGGCCCGGATCGAGTTCGGGACGCTTGACGATCATGTCCGTCTGGAGGAGCGAGCCCTTCCGCAGCTGCGTCACCGCGATCTTGCCGCGCACCTGGCGGAGATCGGTGACCGCGTTGTCCGAGAGCCACCGCTCCGGCATCTCGACCTTCTCGAACTGGTCCGCGCTCAGTTCCTTGTAGGGGGCGACGTCCCCCTTGAGTTTGTACGCCGCGACCTCAGGACCCACCTTCGAGTTCACGTCCCGGATCACCGAGAGGACGCCCGCGAACGCGCCGAACGCGGCCAGGACCGAAAGGACCAGCAGGATGACGCCGCGGCGCTGGCGTGAGTTCATGGACCGGGCTACCTCGATCGGGTGCGGATGGCTACGGACAGTGAGCGGTGTGGTGCGCGGTCGACGGTCGTTCATTCGGTTGCGTATGCAGTGCACGGCAGGCAGGGCAGGCAGGGAGGCAGGAAGTGACAGACCCGGCCTTATGTGCCGCCCCGCGGCAGCGCGCGTACCGCACGCACCGCGGGTGCGGGTGAGGGCGGCGGGCGTTCAGGCGGCGGCTGCAACGGCGCGGCGCAGAAGCCGCAGCGGTCGCCGATGAGTTCGAGGCCGCACCAGTGGCAGTCGTCCCGTCTGACGGACGCCACCAGTTGGTAGAGCACGGAGATGTCGGGGATCGCCGCGGCGAACTCGACGAGCTTGCCCGTCGCCCACCAGCGTGCGGACTCCCCCGGAAGCCGCGCCTCCGTCACCTCCTGGGACCGCCACGCGGGAGCGAGTGTTCCGGTGACCCAGTCGGACGCCAGTTGCCCCGTGGCGTACAGCATCCTCGTACTGAATCCGGGGCCGGAGAGCGACGCGTCCCCCGCCACCTTGATCAGCTCCGGGCGCGGCGTGGCGAGGACGGCGAACTGGGCGCCCGGCACCCATGACTTGGCGTGGGACTGGAGCGTGACCGGGACCCGGTCGAGCTTCGCCACCGAGCCGAGCAGCGCGCCCGCGTAGATGTAGTGGGAGAGGAGCCGGGCCGCCGATGCGAGCACTCCGGGGCTGAAGTCGCAGATGGAGAGCTGGCGGAGCTGGAGGGCGAGTACGGCGAGGCCCAGTGGCGGCAGGTCGGGGCGCAGGATCGCGATGCGGTCGCTCTCCAGGACGGAGCGGACCGCGTGCAGGCGGTGCACGACGGCGGGCGGCGCGGATGCGGGGCAGAGGGCGATCACATAGCCGTGGTGCTCGACGAGCATGTGCATCTCGGTGAGCGACTGGTCCAGGGAGTACGTCCGCGGTGACTGGACGGCGCTCTGCAGGACGGCCGCCGACGGAGTGTGCCGGTCGGGCGAGGGCAGCACCAGGTCGGGCCCGGTGACGGCTATGGCGGTCGGCATACGTACACCCCCGGTCTCTGTGCACTTCGGCGCGCTTCGGCCCGGTCTCCGTACACTTCCGCACTTCTGCCTCAGCACCATATCCAGGTCAGCGCCACCTCAACACCCAACTTCCCACTGTTCACATTGAGGTTGGCCGGTCTCACGGGGTCACGGTGGCGTCAGAGGTCTTGACAACTCAATTGGTCTGGACCAGCTTGTACGACCACTGGACCAGGTCGCACGACCCATCGAGAGCGCTCTCCGATTGCCCCCCCATGCCCCAACTCCCCCCACCGGAGGCAGAAGTGGACCACGCACGCGGCAGGACACGCAGGAAGGCAGGGTCCGTCATCGGTCTGGCAACGGCACTCGCCCTCGCACTCACCGGCCTGCTCACCGGCGGCGCCGACCACGCCGACGCCGAGACCCGCGCGGTGCCCGAGCACGCGGTGACCGGCTACTGGCAGAACTTCAACAACGGCGCCACCGTCCAGAAGCTGAGCGACGTACAGGACGAATACGACATCATCGCGGTCTCGTTCGCGGACGCGACCAGCACACCGGGCGAGCTCGCCTTCAATCTCGACTCGGCCGGGCTCGGCGGCTACACCGTCGACCAGTTCAAGGCCGACATCAAGGCCAAGCAGGCAGCCGGAAAGTCCGTGATCCTCTCGGTCGGCGGGGAGAAGGGCGCGGTGTCCGTCAGCGACGGCGCATCCGCGACCGCGTTCGCCGACTCGGCGTACAAACTCATGCAGGAGTACGGCTTCGACGGCGTCGACATCGACCTGGAGAACGGGCTCAACGCGACCTATATGTCGCAGGCACTGAAGTCCCTTTCCGGCAAGGCCGGTTCGGGATTCGTGCTGACCATGGCGCCGCAGACGATCGACATGCAGTCGACGTCGACCGAGTACTTCAAGACGGCGCTCGCCGTGAAGGACATCCTCACGATCGTCAACATGCAGTACTACAACAGCGGTTCGATGCTGGGCTGCGACGGCAAGGTCTACAGCCAGGGCTCGGTCGACTTCCTCACCGCGCTCGCCTGCATCCAGCTGGAGGGCGGCCTCGCCCCGTCACAGGTCGGCATAGGCGTCCCGGCGTCGGCCAAGGCGGCGGGCAGCGGCTATGTCTCGCCGTCCGTCGTGAACCAGGCCCTCGACTGCCTGGCGAAGGGCACGAGCTGCGGTTCGTTCAAGCCGTCCAAGACGTACCCGGACATCCGTGGGGCCATGACCTGGTCGACGAACTGGGACGCGGCGGACGGCAGTTCCTGGTCCAAGGCGGTCGGCCCGCACGTCCACGGTCTGCCGTAACCGGCGGACACCCCTCACACCCGCAGCGCCGCCGCTCCCCCGGCGGCGCTGCGGCATGCACGGACGAGCAGACAGAGGCGCAGCTAGAAGAAGCTGCCCCAGTCCTGGTCCGTGATCTGCTTGATGCACAGGACCAGGAACAGCAGGCCCGCGATCGCCAACATGCTGTTGCTGAGCCAGCCGTTGCGCCACTCGCCCGGTGTACGCGAGGAGTTGAGGAGCCAGACCAGGGTGAGCGCGAGGAACGGCATGAACGCCGCGCCGAGTACGCCGTAGAGGATGATCAGGCGGAACGGCTGCCCCTGGAAGAGCAGGATCATCGGCGGGAAGGTCAGCCACAGCAGGTACGCGCGGAACGGCACCGACTTCTCGCGGGCTCCGGACGCCACCTCCTCGCCGGTCAGGACCTTCTCGCCGGCGCCCGCCCGCTGCTTGCGGTAGCGCTCCACGAAGTCGGCGAACATCAGGCTCACGCCGTGCCAGACGCCGATCAGCGAGGTGAAGGACGTGGCGAAGAAACCGATCAGGAACAGCTTGGCGGTGGCGTCGCCGTACTCCTTCTCCAGGATGCCGGAGAGCTGGACGAGGCCTGTGTCGCCGCTGGCGATCGCGACGTTCGCGGAGTGCAGGAGTTCGGCGCCGACGAAGAGCATCGCGACGACGAAGATGCCGGTGGTGATGTACGCGACGCGGTTGTCGAGCCGCATCACCTTCATCCAGCCCGCGTTGGTCCAGCCCTTGGCGTTGACCCAGTAGCCGTACGCGGCAAGGGTGATGGTGCCGCCGACGCCGCCGATCAGGCCGAGCGTGTTGAGGATGGAGTCCTTCTCGTCGGGCAGTACCGGCAGCAGACCCGCGAAGGCGTCGCCGAGGTGCGGCGTGACGCGGATGGCGAGATAGACGGTGACGACGAACATGATGCCGACGAGCACCGTCATGACCTTCTCGAAGACGGCGTACTTGTTGAACCAGACGAAGACAAGGCCGACGATGCCGGTGAGGATGCCCCACCACTTGAGCTCCATGACGTCCGGGAAGAGCGCCTGGAGCGGGAGTCCCGAGGACGACATGGCCGCGGCCCCGTAGACGTACCCCCAGATCACCACGTAGACGACGAAGAACCACGTCGTCCAGCGGCCGAGGCTCGCCCAGCCGTCGAAGAGGGTTCGGCCGGTCGCCAGGTGCCAGCGCCCGGCCGCCTCGGCGAGCGAGATCTTCACGACGCAGCCTATGACGGCCGCCCAGAGCAGGGTGTAGCCGAAGTTGCTGCCCGCGATGAGGGTCGCGACGAGGTCGCCCGCGCCGACGCCCGTCGCAGCGACGACGATGCCGGGGCCGATGTATTTCCAGCTGGACTTGCGCGGCTGGGGAGCCGCATCTCCCGTGGCAGTGCCACTGCCTGTCGTTTCAGCCATGCCGATCAAGAAACCGCATGGCGGCGCGCGGCACAAGGGGTTGGCCGAAGACAGCGTTGACCGGAACATGCCAGGCCTCCACGATGGGCCCGCGCGATCCGCACGACCCGCACGACCCAGCACGACCCGCACAACCCAGCACGACCCGCACAACCCAGCACGACCCGCACAACCCAGCACGACCCGCGCGACCCAGCGCAACCCGCACAGCACGCGTCGCAGTGAACCACCCCCCACCCCTCAGGAGACTTCATGCGACTTCGCATACGCGGCAGAAGATCCGCCTCCCTCGCGGTCCTTCTCGCCCTCGCCGTGGCGGCGCCCATCACCGCCAACGCCTCACCGGATTCCGCCGACCGGACCTCACGGAGCACGGCGGCGGACGACAACGAAACGCGCCAGTACGAGATCCCCCTGAGCGACGACCGCGCCGCACGTACCGCGCTCGCACGCACCGGCGTCGCCATCGACGAGGTCGACGCCCGCGCGGTGGTCGTCTCGGCCGACGGTCGCGAGGCGGCGAAACTCCGGGAAGCGGGCTACGAGCTCAAGGCCCTGGCCGCACCCCCGAAACGTACGAACGGCCTGCCGGTGGAGGCCAAGGACTTCCCGCCCGCCGACTCCAAGTACCACAACTACGCGGAGATGAACGCGGAGATCAATCAGCGCATCGCCGCTCACCCGGACATCATGACCAAGAAAGTCATCGGCAAGTCCTACCAGGGCCGCGACATCATCGCCGTCAAGATCAGCGACAACGCCGCCACGGACGAGGCCGAGCCCGAGGTCCTCTTCACCCACCACCAGCACGCGCGCGAGCACCTCACGGTGGAGATGGCGCTGTACCTGCTGCGCGAGTTCGGCGACGACTACGCCACGGACCCGCGCGTGAAGAAGCTCGTCGACAGCCGCGAGATCTGGATCGTCCCCGACGTGAACCCGGACGGCGGCGAGTACGACATCGCGACCGGCTCCTACCGCAGCTGGCGCAAGAACCGTCAGCCCAACACCGGCTCGTCGAACGTCGGCACCGACCTGAACCGCAACTGGAACTACAAGTGGGGCTGCTGCGGCGGCTCATCGGGCTCCACAGGATCGGAGACCTACCGGGGCAAGGCCGGGGAATCCGCCCCCGAGGTGAAGGTCGTCGCCGACTTCGTACGCAGCCGGATCGTCGGCGGCAAACAGCAGATCAAGGCGGGCATCGACTTCCACACGTACAGCGAACTGGTCATGTGGCCCTACGGCTACACCTACAACGACACGGGCCCAGGCCTGACCCAGGACGATCGCGACGCGCACGCGGCGGTCGGCGAGAAGATGGCCGCGAGCAACGGCTACACCCCCGAGCAGTCCAGTGAGCTCTACATAACCGACGGCACGATCGACGACTGGCTCTGGGGCAACCAGAAGATCTTCAGCTACACCTTCGAGATGTACCCGTCGTCGGGCGGCGGCGGCTTCTATCCGCCCGACGAGGTGATCGAGCGCGAGACGGACCGGAACAGGGACGCGGTGCTCCAGCTCCTGGAGAACGCGGACTGCATGTACCGGTCGATCGGGAAGGAGCAGCAGTACTGCGCGAGTTGAGCGCGGTGAGCGGGGGCCGCCGCCACCGGCGGCCCCCGCAGCCGATCCACGCGGTGCGTGTGGCCAGGGTTGTCGGGGTTGCCGGGTTGCCGTCCAACCGAGCGAACGCTTTAATGAATGAACGGGCATTTATTAATGGATGGGAGCCGTGGTGGCGGGACGTCCCCGAGGGGTCGCGGATGCGGTGATCTTGCGTGCGGCGGCCGATGTGATCGGCCGGGTGGGTCCTGTGGGGCTCACCCTGGCTCTCGTGGCGCGTGAGGTGGGATTGGTACCCGGCACGCTCGTGCAGCGGTTCGGGTCCAAGCGCGGGCTGCTTCTGGCACTCGCCGAGCAGTCCGCGAAAAACGCCGACACGCTGTCCGGGCGAGTACGGGAAGAGCACGAATCGCCACTTGAGGCCCTCGCGGCGCTGATCGTGGAGCCGATGGCTTCGATGGCCACGCCCGAGACCTTCGCCAACCATCTGGCGTTCTTGTGCATAGATCTCACGGATCCGCAGTTCCGCCACCATGCATTGACCATCCATCAGGCCCAGGGCCGAGCCGTCGAGGCACTGCTCGCAGAGTCCCTGATCGCGGGTGAGCTCCGCACTGGGACGGACATTGCCGCCCTGGCCAGGTCCGTGCAGGCGATCATCTCCGGTGCGGGCCTGATATGGGCCCTCGACCGCCAAGGCACCCTCGTACAGCGGCTCCGGCAAGAGCTCGACAGCGTGTTGTCCCCTCACTTCCCGCCTCACCGCGGCGACGACCTGGAGGAATCATGACGAACGACGCACGGCCGTTAGCCGGGAAGGTGGCCCTGGTCGCCGGTGGCACCCGAGGCGGCGGGCGGGGCATTGCCGTCGAGCTCGGGGCCACCGGCGCGACGGTGTACGTCACCGGCCGCAGCAGCACCGCCGGGCGCTCCGACCTGGACCGCCCGGAAACCATCGAGGAGACCGCTGAGAAGATCACCGCCGCCGGCGGCCTCGGCATCCCCGTCCGCACCGACCACAGCCGCCCGGACGAAGTCCGTGTCCTGGTCGACCGGATCGCGGCTGAACAGGACGGGCGGCTCGACATCCTGGTCAACTCCGTATGGGGTGGAGATCCGCTGACCGACTGGGAGCATCCGCTGTGGGAGCAGGACCTTGATACCGGCCTTCGGCTGATACGGCAGGCGGTGGAGACCCATGTGATCACCAGCCGGTTCGCGCTTCCGCTGATGGTCGCCCGCGGCAGCGGTCTGGTCGTGGAGGTAACCGACGGCAACACCGCCCGCTATCGAGGCTCCTTCTTCTACGACCTCGCCAAGTCGGCGGTGATCCGTCTCGCCGTCGGCCAGGCCGCCGAGCTGAAGGCGCACGGCATCGCAGCCGTGGCGATCACGCCCGGCTTCCTGCGCTCGGAGGCCATGCTGGAGGGCTTCGGCGTCACCGAGGCCAACTGGCGGGACGGCGCGGCCAAGGACCCGAACTTCGCCAGCTCCGAAACGCCGGCCTACCTGGGACGGGCGGTCGCCGCGCTGGCCGCCGACCCCGAGATCATGACCAAGACCGGGCAGGCATTGGCCACCTGGGGCCTGTACAAGGAGTACGGGTTCACCGACGCCGACGGCACACAACCGGACTGGCCAGCCCATTGGGCCGATGCCCTGGAAGAGGAGTACGGGCCGCTCGGAGACCCGCTGTGACACCACGGGGTCACGCGTCCGGGCCCCGTGCCGCGTAACGGCACAGGGCCCGGACGAGAAGGCCGGAATCCTCGGACTTCAGCCCGAGGAGCAGGTCAAACGAACAGACTCACCACGGCAGCCACCGCGAACCCGGCCACCGACAGCACCGACTCAAGCACCGTCCACGTCTTCAACGTGTCCCGCTCCGAGATCCCGAAGTACTTCGCGACCATCCAGAAGCCGCCGTCATTGACGTGCGAGGCGAAGATCGAGCCCGCCGAGATGGCCATGATGACCAGGGCGACGAAGGCCTGGGAGTGGTCGCCCTCGGCGAGCAGCGGGGCCACGATGCCCGCCGTCGTCACGATCGCCACCGTCGCCGAACCCTGGGCGACACGCAGGACCAGGGAGAGCAGGTAGGCGAGGACGATGATGGGCAGGCCCACGTCCTGGAACGTGTCGGAGAGGGCCTTGGCCACGCCGCTCGCCTTGAGGACCGCGCCGAAGATGCCGCCCGCGCCGACCACGAGCAGGATGTTGCCGACCGGCTTGAGGGATGAAGTCGACACCGTCTCAAGGGACTTGCGCGACCAGCCGCGGCGGATACCGAGCAGGTAGTACGCCATGAGCAGGGCGATCGTCAGGGCCACGAACGGGCTGCCGAAGAACTCGATGACGCTGCGGAGCGATTGGGGTATCCCCTGCTCGGAGCCTGTCGAAGAGCTTGGGGAAGGGTCGAAGGCGATCGACGAGAAGGTCGCGAGGAGGATCAGGAACAGCGGCGTACCGATGATCGCGAAGACGATGCCGAGCGGCACCGGCTTCTCACGGGGCTCCACGCCCGCCGCACGCTGCTCGGCCACGACCGCGGCCTTCGCCTCGTCGGCGGCCTCGACCATGTCCTGCGGTACGGGTACGAAGATGCGCTTGCCGATCCACGCCGCGTAGCCCCAGGCCGCGATGACGGCCGGGATGCCGCAGACGATGCCCATCAGGATGACCCAGCCGAGGTCCACGTGCAGCAGCCCTGCCGCGGCCACCGGGCCGGGGTGCGGGGGCAGGAACGCGTGGGTCATCGACAGGCCCGCGAGCAGGGGCAGGCAGTAGATCAGGATCGACTTGCCGCTGCGCTTGGCGGCGGCGTACACGATCGGCGCGAGGACGAAGATGCCGACGTCGAAGAAGACCGGGATGCCGAAGATCAGGCCGGTGAGGCCCATCGCCAGTGGGGCGCGCTTCTCACCGAAGAGGCCGAGCAGGCGGGACGCCAACACCTCTGCGCCGCCCGACACTTCGAGTATCGCGCCGAGCATCGTACCGAGGCCGATGATGATCGCCACATGGCCGAGGATGCCGCCCATGCCGGACTCGATGACGGAGACCGCGTCGGACTTCTGGACCGTGCCGAAGAGTTCGGTGACGGAGAGACCGGCCGAGAGGCCGACGACTATGGAGACCGCGAGCAGCGCCACGAAGGGCTGGAGCCTGATCTTGATGATCAGGAAGAGGAGGAGCACGATGCCGAGCGCGGCGACGGTCAGCAGGCCTGCCGTGCCGTCGATCAGGGTGAGGATTCCGCCCGTGTGGGGTGGCTCCTCGGCGGGGGCGGCGGCCGCGAGCGCGGCGAAGGGGGACGGAGACGGGGACATCTTTGACCTCGTAAGTGCATGGGGCTTTCAGGGCAGGGAGGATCGCGGCGCGGCGCCCGAAGGGGGGAGATGGACGCCGCGCCGTGACGACGTACGGCTTGCGGGAGGTTGTTCAGTTCAGCGGGTGCGCTGCGTCAGCTCAGGACGGCGAGCGCGTCGATCTCGATGAGCAGGCCCGCCGGGAGGCCGACGTAGACCGTGGTGCGGGCCGAGGCGGGGGCCTTGAGGCCCTGCTCCTCGAAGTACGCGTTGTAGATCTCGTTCATCTCGGCGAAGTGGTCGACGTCCGTGAGGTAGACGCGCATCATCATCACGTCGTCCCAGGTCGCGCCGCCCTCTTCGAGGATGGCCTTGACGTTGGCGAACGTCTGGAGGGTCTGCTCGCGCAGGGTCGGGCCCGCGGGGGTGGGGGCCTTGCCCTCCTGTGCCGGAAGGAAGCCGACCTGACCGGCGACCTGAAGGATGTTGCCCTTCTTCACGCCGTGGGAGAACTTCGCGGGCGGGGTGGTGTGCGTGGCCGGGGTGAGGCCGGTCTTCTCGGTGGTCATGGCGTGCTCAGGCTTCCTTGAGGGGTGACTTGCCGGAGTACTCCCGGCTGATGGCGTCCGCCGTACGGCGCACCAGCGGGAGCAGCGTGAGGAGTTCCTCGGCGGTGACGACGACATTCGGCGCGGAGACCGACATGGCGGCGACGACCCGTCCGTCCGCACCGCGGATGGGGGCCCCGGCGCAGTTGATGGACTCCTCGTGACCACCGAGGTCGGTGGCCCAGCCCTGTTCGCGTACGGCGCTGAGCTCCTTGAGGAACGCGGCGGCGTTGGGTGTCGAACGGGACGTGTACGTGGGGTAGTCGAGCTTCTCCGCGATGGCGCGGCGCTCGGCTTCGGGAAGGTCGGAGAGCAGCAGCTTGGCGACGGCGGCGACCGTGATCGCCACCGGCTTCCCGATGCGCGAGTACATCCGCACCGGGTAGCGGCTCTCGACCTTGTCGATGTAGAGGACTTCCTGCTCCTCGTAGACCGCGAGATGGACCGTGTGCCCGCACTTCTCGTTGAGCGCGAGGAGGTGGGGGTGCGCGATCTCGCGTACGTCGAGGTTCTCGACGGCCTCCTGGGCGAGCGCGAAGAGGCGGGCGCCGAGGCGGTAGCGCTGGTCGGACTGGCGGTAGACCAGGCCGTGTTCGTGGAGCGTGCGCAGGAGCCGCAGGGCGGTGGACTTGTGCACTTCGAGGCGCTCGGCGACCTGACCGAGGTCGGCGGGGCCTTCGGCGAGCAGCGGCAGGATGGACAGGGCGCGGTCGACGGTCTGGCTCATGACGTAAGTACCTCCTGCGCGGCCTCGTCCCCTGCTGCTGTCCAGCCGGGGACGAGGTGCAGTCTCCCCCAGGCGGACGCGTCGAGGGCTGCGAGGCGGTCGGCGTGGCCCCGGGAAGGGGGCGTGGCGAGGTCGCCGGGGACGGTGAGGGCGGCGGCGGCCATGAGGTGGCCGTGGCGTAGGCGCTGCCCCACGGGGAGCCCCCGCAGGGTCGCGGACAGGAACCCGGCGGCGAAGGCGTCACCGGCGCCGACAGCCGCGACGACGTCGACGCGGGGTGCGGGCTCCTCGTACCGCGTGCCCCTGCTGCCGTAGGCGACGGCGCTGTCCGCACCCCGCTTGACGACGAGGAGCTGCGGCTCGGGCAGGGCGGCGCGGATCGCGTCGGGGCCGCCGGTGATGCCCCAGGCTTCGGCGGCCTCGTCCTCGCCGACGAAGACGAGGTCGGCGCCGCGGGCGAGGTCGAGGAGGACGGCCGGGCCTTCGCCCGTCGCTCCGCTCCAGAGACCGGGGCGGTGGTTGACGTCGAACGACACAAGGGGGCGGCCGGGGCGGGGTGCGGTCAGCTCGCGCAGGAGCGCGAGGCAGTCCGCGGAGAGGGCGGCGGTGATGCCGGAAAGGTGCAGGATGCGGCCGGCGTCCAGGGCCTCTCGGTCCACGCTGCGCGGCGCCATCGCGGAGGCGGCGGAGCCCGCGCGGTAGTAGAGGACCTCGTGGGCGTCGGTGTCGCGGTCGTCGGCGGTGCGGAAGTAGATGCCGGTGGGGCGGTGCGGGTCGCGTCCGACGGCCGTCGTGTCCACTCCGTAGCGGGCGATCGCCTCCACGAGGTGGTCCCCGAAGCCGTCGGCGCCGACGCGGCTGACCCAGCGGGTGCGGTGCCCGGCCGCCGCGAGGGCGCAGGCGACGTTGGACTCGGCGCCGCCGATTCCGCGATCGAAGGAGGGCACGTCGGCGAGGCGCCCGGCGCGGGAGGGCAGGAACGTGACCATGGACTCGCCGAGCGCCACGACGTCCACTGCGGCCGGCGCGGTCTGCACGGCTGGCGCGGCCTGCACGGCATCCGCTGCCTGCACGCCCTGCACGGCCTCTGCGGTCACGATCTTTCCTGCCCCTCAACCGACTGTCCGGATCCGTTGACCCGGCGTTGGCTCGGATGTTAGACAGCAGTAAGCGACATACGCAATGACCGTTGCATACTCTGCAACGCACCTTTTCGAGGAGGCGCTCATGGCCGCCGACGACGCCGTCGACACCGCCGCCGACCGACTTGCCCGGGAGCTCGACCAGCTCACCGAAGAGCGGGTCGACCACCGTTTCAAGGGCCTGCCGCCGGACGCGGAGGGCCTGACGGTCGGCGAGCTCGCGGCCCAGCGCCGGAACCTCTTCACGGACGGTTTCACCACCCCCGTCCTCGCGCTCTCCGCCGAGCGCCTGGAGCACAACCTCGCGCTGATGGAGACGTACTCCGAGCGGCACGGCCTCGCCTTCGCCCCGCACGGCAAGACGTCCATGGCACCCCAGCTCTTCGCGCGCCAGCTGGAGCGCGGCGCCTGGGGCATCACGCTCGCGGTGCCGCACCAGGTGCGGGTGGCGCGGGCCTACGGCATCGAGCGGATCTTCCTCGCCAATGAACTGGTGGACGCGGCGGCGCTGCGGTGGCTCGCGGCCGAGCTGGACTCCGATCCCGCCTTCCGCTTCATCTGCTACGTCGATTCCGTACCCGGTGTCGCCCTGATGGACGCGGCTCTGCGCGGGGCGGGCGCGACGCGTCCTGTCGATGTCGTGGTGGAGCTCGGCGCGGGCGAGGGGGCGCGCACCGGGGTACGTACGGAAGACGAGTGCGTCGAGATCGCGAACGCGGTCGCCGCGGCGGACACGCTGCGACTCGTGGGGGTCGCCGGGTACGAGGGCGAGGTGCCGGACGCGACGCCGGAGCGCGTGCGTGCCTGGCTCGGGCGGCTGACCGCGCTCGCTGTCGAGTTCGACAAGGCGAACCGGTTCGCGGACCTGGACGAGATCGTCGTCAGCGCGGGCGGCAGCGCGTGGTTCGACGCGGTGGCGGACGTCTTCGCGGAGATCCCCGAACTCTCCGTCCCCGTACTGAAGTTGCTGCGTTCGGGTGCGTACGTCTCGCACGACGACGGTCACTATCGTCACCTCACGCCGTTCAACCGCGTCCCGGAGGAGGGTGCGCTGCACCCCGCCTTCCGCCTCTGGACGCAGGTGGTTTCCCGGCCCACGTCGGAACAGGCGTTCACGAACGCGGGCAAGCGGGACGCGGCGTACGACATCGACCTTCCGGAAGCGCAGGTCGTCCACCGGGACGGGGTGGACCGGCCCGCCACCGGGGTCACGGTCACCGGGCTCTCCGACCAGCACGGGTGGGTCCGGACGACCCCGGAGGCGGATCTCGCCGTCGGCGACTGGATCGGCCTCGGCCTCTCGCACCCGTGCACCTCCTTCGACAAGTGGCAGCTGATTCCTCTGGTCGAGGCGGACGGCACGGTCACGGATTACATCCGCACCTATTTCTGACCGGCCAGACCAAAGCCGCCGCTTCGCGGCGAATCTCTCCCACCCACCCGCCCGATTGCCCCGCGGTGAAGGGGGGGGAGGGAGGGACCGAGGCGGACTACCCCACAAGTGACGGTCACCGACGGCGGCTCGCCCCTACGGGCGCCACCCCACAAGTGACGGTCGCCGACGGCGGCTCGCCCCCCACACACACAAGGGCCACCCGCACCCGGCGACGAAAGCCGCACGGGTGGTGCGGGTGGGAACAACATCCCGGCCGGAGGCCGGGTGCACCACACATAACGCGCAGCCAAGCGAAGAGAGAGGCACCCCCATGGACTTGGTGATCCGAGACGCACGCGTCATAGACGGCACCGGAGGTGCCTCTTACCGAGCCGACATCGGCGTACACGAAGGGCGGATCACCGAGATCCGCAAGGAGGGCGAAGGCCCCCGGCTGGCCGGGGCCAAGACAGTGGACGCCCAAGGCCTAGCGCTAGCGCCCGGTTTCATCGACATGCATGCCCACAGCGACCTCGCCCTCCTCCGCGACCCGGACCACAGCGCGAAGGCCGCGCAAGGCGTGACCCTGGAGGTCATCGGCCAGGACGGGCTCAGCTACGCCCCCGTCGACGACCGCACCCTCGCCCAGGTCCGCCAGGCCATCACCGGCTGGAACGGCGACGGCAGTGACATCGACTTCGACTGGCGCACGGTCGGCGAGTACCTGGACCGCCTCGACCGCTCCCACGGCGGCCAGGGCATCGCCGTGAACGCCGCCTACCTCGTCCCCCAGGGCACCGTCCGCATGTACGCGCTCGGCTGGGACGACCGCCCCGCGACCCCCGCCGAGGTCGACCGCATGAAGCAGCTCGTCGCCGAAGGCATGGAGCAGGGCGCGGTCGGCATGTCATCGGGCCTCACCTACACCCCCGGCATGTACGCCGACGACTCCGAACTCACCGAGCTCTGCAAGGTGGTGGCCCAGTACAACGGCTACTACTGCCCCCACCACCGCAGTTACGGCGCCGGCGCCCTCCAGGCGTACGAGGAGATGGTGGACCTCACGCGCACCGCGAACTGTCCGCTCCACCTCGCGCACGCCACCATGAATTTCGGCGTGAACAAGGGCAAGGCGCCCGACCTCCTGGCGCTCCTCGACGACGCGCTCGCCCGCGGCGCGGACATCACCCTCGACACGTACCCCTACACCCCCGGCTGCACGACCCTCGTCGCCATGCTGCCCAGTTGGGCGAGCGAGGGCGGCCCCGACGCGATTCTCACCCGGCTCCAGGACGACGAGACCGCCGAGAAGATCCGCCACCACATGGAGGTCATCGGCGCCGACGGCTGTCACGGCGTACCGATGGAGTGGGACTGGATCGAGATCTCCGGCGTCTCGGACCCCGCTCTCGCCTCCTTCGTGGGCAAAACCGTCGCCGAGTCGGCCCGGCAGCGCGGCGAAGAGCCTTGGGTCACCGCCCGCCGCCTCCTCATCGACGACAAGCTGGGGTCCACGATCCTCCAGCACGTCGGCCACGAGGAGAACGTCCAGGCGATCATGCGCCACCCCGTGCACACGGGCGGCAGCGACGGAATCCTCCAGGGCTTGAAGCCGCACCCGCGCGCGTACGGCACGTTCCCGCAGTACCTCGGCCGTTACGCACGGGACCTCGGCGTCCTCACCCTCGAAGAGTGCGTCGCCCACCTCACCGGGCGCCCGGCGGCCCGCCTCCGCCTCCCCGACCGGGGCATCGTCCGCGAGGGCTACCGCGCCGACCTGGTCCTCTTCGACCCGGAGACGGTCGCGGCGGGCTCGACCTTCGACACCCCCCGCACCCTTCCCACCGGCATCCCGCACGTCCTGATCGACGGCAAGTTCGTGATGGAGGACGGACGGCGCACGGACGTCCTGGCGGGGCGGTCGGTGCGCCGGGCTCGCTAGGTGGCGGGGGCTCGCTAGGTGGCGGGGCCTCGGCAGCTGCCGCAGGCGCCCGCTACCTCCGGGCGGCGGCCGGTCGCGGCAGCTTGCAGCCCTTCCGGCCGAGGTCGATCTTGCTGTTGTCTCCGACGCACGGCACGATCCCGTACGTCTCCTGGGCGTAGTTGATGCCCTTGCGGACCGTCACCTTGCCGTTCCGGTCCACCTCACAGGGGTTGTTGAGGGTGCAGCGCTCGCCGTCCTCGTTCCCCGTGTTGTTGACGGCGGTGACCTTGCCGGTCGTGTGGTCGATCACCGGTGAGCCCGAAGTGCCGCCGATCGTCTGGCACTCGGGGGTGTAGCGGACCGAGTCCTTCCAGGTCCACTCGCCCTCCTTGAGGCGGTACACGAACCCGTCGATCTTGCAGGTGTACGTCTTCTTCCAGTACCCGGAGACGACCGTGATGTCCCGCCCCTTGACCGGATGGGCGTCATCGATCTCCAGCGCCTTGATGCCGTACTTCTTCTGGATCGCGCCGTAGCTGGTGGTGAGTTGGTACAGCGAGATGTCGGTGTCGGTCATCGTCGCGTACGAGACCTTGCTCGCCTTGAGCGTCGCCTTCGCGGCACCGGCCGCGTCGAGGAGCTTGAAGGTGCGGGTGGACGGCTGGTCGACGATGACTTCGCCCGCTGTCGGGAAACCGGTCTCCAGACAGTGGCCGTTGGAGAGGACGAGCGCGGGATCGTCCGCCTTCGACTGCGGCATACGGACGACGGAGCCCGAGCAGTTGCTGAGCGCGACGGTGCCCGCGAAGTCGACGCTCTTCTTCGCGACCGCCTTGTCCGCCTTGTCTGCCTTGTCTGCGGCTTGCGCCGCCGGTGCGCTGTCCGGTGCCGCGATCGCCGGTGCGGAGCCGAACCCTACGAGGGTGAGGGCGAGTAACCCGCCCGCGAGAGCCTTCTTCATCTGTGGAGCCCCCCTTGTAGCTGTGCGTAGCTGTGCCCTGTGTGGTTGTCATGGGCATTCTTCGGGGGCCCACGGATAAGGGACAAGGGGCGAGAACCCTTGCATTTCGCCGGGTTCGCATGACACGGCGGGGGCGACCCCCAGAGGGCCGCCCCCGCCGCGGTCGCAAGGCTTACGGCTTCGGCAGCTCGCAGCCCTCGCGGCTCAGGTCGATCTTGCTGCCCGCCCCGACACACGGCACGATTCCGTACGTCTCCTGGGCGTAGTTGATGCCCTTGCGGACCGTCACCTTGCCGTTCTCATCGACCTCGCACGGGTTGTTGTCCGTGCACTCCTGGCCGTCCTCGTTACCGGTGTTGTTGACGGCGACGACCTTGCCGGTCTCGTCATCGATCACCGGTGAGCCTGAAGTGCCGCCGATCGTCTGGCAGTCGGAGGTGTAGCGGACCGAGTCCTTCCAGGTCCAGTTCCCCTCCTTGAGGCGGTACGCGAAGCCGTCGATGCTGCACTTGTACAGCTTCTTCCAGTAGCCGGAGGCGACGGTGATGGCCCGCCCCTTCTCGGGGTGCGCCGCGTTCAGCTCAAGGGCCTTGATGCCGAACTTGCTCTCGATCTCGCTGTAGGTGCTGGTGAGTTCGTAGAGCGATACGTCGGTGTCCGTCATCGTCCCGTAGGCGACCTTGCTCGCCTTGACCGTTCCGGCGTCGCCACCGCTGGCGTCCAGGAGTGTGAAGCTCCGCGACGACGGCTTGTCGATGACGACCTCACCGGGCCCCGGGAAGCCGCTCTCCAGGCAGTGGCCGTTGGACATCACGAGCGCGGGGTCTTCGGGCTTCGAGTCCGGCACGCGGACGACGGAGCCGGAGCAGTTGCTCAGCGCCACCGTCCCGGCGAAGTCAACTGCCTTGTGCTTCCCGGACTTTGCGGGCTTCTGCGTGGTCTGCTGCGTTTGCTGCGTCTGCTTCGCGGGCGCCTGGGCGCCCGTACTCACAGCCGTCGCGGGAGCCGCCGTCGCGCCGAGAAGCGCTGCGGCGAATATCGCGCCGACGAGAGGCTTGTTCATGTGGGGGGTCCCCTCTGGTGACTATGTGACCGAAGTTGCTTCGGTTTTGTCATGCGCATTGTTGAGGTAGTCGGCCGCGAGGACAAGACCACAAACGGACACAACTGACCGCTGACAGGACACCCTCCGGGCATTCCCCAGAACTCCAGGGACATTTCCGGGACATTCCCGACTCAGCAGCGCGTCGACGTGCCCGTCTGGTTGGTGAGGTTGTCGTTGGACATCCAGCCCGATGTGTTCGTGCCCTCCACCCGGACGTAAGTCCAGTTGTTCCCATACGCGTTGACGATCGAGCAGTGGTACCAGAGCTTCGTGCCGTTCTTGGCCAGCTTGACGGCCGAGCAGGTCTGATAGGGCCCGCTCACGATGTAGTAGCTCCCCGACATGTAGCCGTACGTCCCCGGGTTCGGATCCGAGTGGGCTCTGCCCTGAAAGACATAAGATTGAAGTGCTCTCCCTCGTGAACGGGGGAGATTCCTGTCTACCTTGCGGTGGCGGGCTTGACGCCACGGGGACGCCTGACGACTGCCCTTCCGGCAGCCGGGATGAGCGCGTGGCCCATCCGGTACAGGTGCAAGACGTTGCGGCCTGCGTTGTGGTCGGCGTTGCCGGACCAGCCGCAGTGGGGGTTCTTGCACACGAACGTGGCCTGGTCCTGACGGCTGCCCGGTGTGGTGAACCCACAGGCCGAGCAGCGTTGGGAGGTGCCGGGGGCGGGGACCTTGTGCAGGGTGCCGCCATGACGGGCGGTCTTGTACGTCAGCATCGTCACGGTGCGGCCCCATGCCTCTTGGCTGATGGAGCGGTTCAGGCCGGACTTCTGGGCGACGTTCTTCCCTGGTTTCTCGATGGTGCCCTTGGCGGACTTGACCATGTTCGTGATGGTGAGTGCTTCGACCACGACGGTGCCGTACTGCTGGGCGATGGTGGTGGTGGTCTTGTGCTGCCAGTCAACGGCGCGGCGCGTGGCTCTTGCGCGCAGCTGCTTGATCTGGTCGTAGGTGTGCTGCAAGCGGCGGGAGGCCTTCTCGCCGTGCTTGCGGTGCTGCTTACGCTGGGCGGCACGCCGCTCCAGGCCCAGCAGTTTGGCCTTCTCGTGTGGGTTCAGCCACTTGTCCCGGTCGGCCTTCCCATCGGGGAGACGGGGCGGCCGGCCGTGGTTGTGGTGGTTGCCGTCGGAGAGGGCCAGGGGCAGGTTCACCCCGGCATCGATGCCGACCTCCGGGCCGGTGTGTGGCTCCGGCGTGGCCTCAAGGGTCTGGACGCGGAAGGCGATGTGCCAGCCGAGTGCGTCCTTGACCAGCCGCGCCCCAGTGATCCGGTTGCTGGTGTCGGCCCGCTTGCCGACGGGCAGGTTCTTGGTCCAGCGGAAGCGGACACGTCCGATCTTGGGAATGTTGGCCATGCCCCAACGGCGGTGCACACGGGTGATGTTCAGGTCCCGGCCCTGCGGGATGTCCACCGACATCACCGTGCGGCAGCGGGCCTTGAAGTTCGGTGCGTGGGCGCGGCCGTCCCAGCAGTTCTTCCACGCCTGGAAGTACGTCTTGAGCACGGCCTGCGCGGCCTGAGCGGGCAGTGCGCGAAGCCAGTCGATCTCCTTGCGGGCCTGACGGATCGCCACGTCGGCCGCGGCCAGGTTCCGCTTCTCCTTGGGGAGCATCGTCCACCAGTCGTGCAGACAGTTCCACACAGTGCGGGCCGCGTGCGCCTGGTCGTCCATGAGCCGGATCTGCGCGGGCGTCAGCGCCAGTCGGGCGCGATGCCCGAAGTGCCGCTTCTCCTGAACACGTTCCGTACTCACGCGGTCACCATATCTTTTGGTTCATGTCACCACGATGGAATCCAAATCCCGATGTCCGCACTGGCCGTCACGTTGTGCACAACCTCCCCCGCGAACAGGCGAGTACTACGCAAGATCAACGGTAGGGGTACGAACACTCAGTGCGAGGCCTATGGCCAAGGGTTGGGGCGGGCTGTGCGCCGGGCGCCCCGGTCCCGCGGCGCAGACCCCCGCGCAGACCCCCGCGGCCGGACGTGGCCCGACGTGGCGGAAAACACGAGGCGGGTCCCGTTACGCGCCCGTAAGCTCGCGGACATGCAGGTCATCCAGTCGACGAAGCTCGCCAACGTCTGTTACGAGATCCGGGGCCCGGTGCTCGAGGAGGCGATGAGGCTGGAGGCAGCGGGACACCGCATCCTCAAGCTCAACACCGGCAATCCCGCCGCCTTCGGGTTCGAGTGCCCGCCCGAGATCCTTGAGGACATCCTCCGCAACGTCGGCGACGCGCACGGCTACGGAGACGCGAAGGGGCTGCTCGCCGCCCGCCGCGCGGTGGTCATGCACAACCAGACCCTCGGCATCGAGACCGACGTCGAGCACGTCTTCATCGGCAACGGAGTCTCCGAGCTCATCGTCATGGCCATGCAGGGCCTGCTCGACGACGGCGACGAGGTCCTCGTACCGGCGCCGGACTATCCCCTCTGGACGGCGGCGGTCTCGCTCTCCGGCGGCACGGCCGTGCACTACCGCTGCGACGAGCAGGCGGACTGGATGCCGGACCTCGCCGACATCGAGCGCAAGGTGACCGACCGCACCAAGGCGCTCGTGATCATCAACCCGAACAACCCGACCGGCGCCGTGTACAGCGAGGAGATGCTGCGCGGGCTCACCGACATCGCCCGGCGCCACAATCTCCTGGTCTGCTCGGACGAGATCTACGACAAGATCCTCTACGACGACGCGGTCCACACCCCGACCGCCTCCGTCGCCCCCGACCTCCTCACCCTCACCTTCAACGGCATGTCGAAGGCGTACCGGGTGGCCGGATACCGCGTCGGCTGGGTGGCGATCTCAGGCCCGAAGGCGCACGCGTCCTCGTACATCGAGGGTCTGACGATCCTCGCCAACATGCGCCTGTGCGCGAACATGCCCGGCCAGCACGGCGTGGTCGCCGCGCTCAGCGGGCGGCAGACGATCAACGATCTCGTCCTGCCGGGCGGCCGGCTCGTGGAGCAGCGCGACACGGCGTACGACCTCCTCACGCAGATCCCCGGCGTGAGCTGCGTGAAGCCGAAGGGGTCGCTCTACCTCTTCCCGCGGCTCGACCCGAAGGTCTTCAAGATCAAGGACGATCGCCAGATGGTGCTCGACCTGCTGCGCGCCGAGAAGATCATGGTCGTCCACGGCACCGGCTTCAACTGGCCGGAGCCCGATCACTTCCGGGTCGTCACACTGCCCACGGCGACGGACCTGACCGAGGCCGTGACCCGGATCGGGAACTTCCTGGACGGCTACAGCCAGCACTAGGACCTCTCGACGTCCAGGAGCAGCTCGGCTCAACTTTAGACAGAATCTAATGTAGGATGGCTTTCAAGCTACCCGCCAGGAGGCCATCCCATGTACGAGCCGATCCGCACCAAGTCGGTCCATGCCATGGCCGACCCCGGCGACTTCCCGCACCGCTCGCGCGGTGAGGAGCTGGACATCCAGCTCGCCGCACACCTGGCCGCACTGCTCGCCGTCACGGACGAGCTGCGCGCCCTCGCGCCCGCCACCGACCTCGACGCCGCCGCGGAGCAGCTGGCGTCCGAAGTGGCCCGGCTGCGCGGCGGCCTTCCGCCCGTCCGCTCGGCCGTGGTCACCGCGATCCTCCCCCACAGCTCAACACGTGGGAGGTACCCCCAGCCGCACCTCACCGCCCTCCACCAGCGCGCCCACGCCCTCGCGGGCCGCGCCCTGGTGGTGGCCGCATCCCGCGCGGACACGGCGGCGGCGATCCTCGCGGCTCAGCGCATGGACGCGCACGAAGGCGCGGACCGGCTGGTCAGCACCCACTGAGCTGCCGCGAGGGCTGCTCGCTCGGCTGCGGGTGCGTCGTGGCTGGGCGCGCAGTTCCCCGCGCCCCTTCGGGGCGCGGCCCATGAACGGCCCCGGTCCGAACGCCTCGAGGCCTTCGGACCGGGAGCCACCTACCCGTTCACACCGCTCAACCCGTTCATGCCGCTGAGCACGCGGAAGGGCCCCGCACGCCATTGTGCGGGGCCCTTCCGGCGTACGCGGGATCTGTCCCAGCCGTCTAGCCGAGACGCTGCACCAGGGCGCGGTACTCGTCCCACAGTTCCTTGGGCGTGTGGTCGCCGAAGGTGTTCAGGTGCTCGGGGACCAGCGAGGCCTCGTCGCGCCAGACCTCCTTGTCGACCGTGAGCAGGAACTCCAGGTCGTCCTTGGCCAGGTCGAGGCCCTCGGTGTCCAGCGAGTCGACCGTCGGCAGGATACCGATGGGGGTCTCGACGCCCTCGGCCTTGCCGTCGAGGCGCTCCACGATCCACTTCAGGACGCGGCTGTTCTCACCGAAGCCGGGCCATACGAACTTGCCGTCCGCGTTCTTGCGGAACCAGTTCACGTAGTAGATCTTCGGGAGCTTCGACTGGTCGGGCTTGTCCGCGCCGACCTTGACCCAGTGGGCCATGTAGTCGCCCATGTTGTAGCCGCAGAAGGGCAGCATCGCGAACGGGTCGCGGCGCAGCTCGCCGACCTTGCCCTCGGCGGCAGCGGTCTTTTCGCTCGCCACGTTCGCCCCGAGGAAGACGCCGTGCTGCCAGTTGAAGGACTCGGTCACCAGCGGCACGGCCGAGGCACGACGGCCGCCGAAGAGGATCGCCGAGATCGGCACGCCCTTGGGGTCCTCCCACTCGGGCGCGATGATCGGGCACTGCGATGCGGGCGTGGTGAAGCGGGCGTTCGGGTGGGCCGCCGGACGGTATCCATTTGCTTCGCGGGCGGACTCGGGGGTCCAGTCGTTGCCCTTCCAGTCGGTGAGGTGGGCCGGAGTCTCCTCCGTCATGCCCTCCCACCAGACGTCGCCGTCGTCCGTCAGCGCGACGTTCGTGAAGACCGAGTTGCCCCACAGGGTCTTCATGGCGTTGGCGTTGGTGTGCTCGCCGGTGCCGGGCGCGACGCCGAAGAAGCCGGCCTCGGGGTTGATCGCGTACAGCTGGCCGTCCTCGCCGAAGCGCATCCAGGCGATGTCGTCACCGATGGTCTCGACCGTCCAGCCGCGGACCGTCGGCTCCAGCATGGCGAGGTTGGTCTTGCCACAGGCGGAGGGGAAGGCGGCAGCGACGTACTTCGACTCACCCTGCGGGGGCGTGAGCTTGAGGATGAGCATGTGCTCGGCCAGCCAGCCCTCGTCGCGGGCCATGACGGAGGCGATGCGCAGGGCGTAGCACTTCTTGCCGAGCAGGGCGTTGCCGCCGTAGCCCGAGCCGTACGACCAGATCTCGCGGTCCTCGGGGAAGTGCGAGATGTACTTCGTGGAGTTGCAGGGCCACGGCACGTCGGCCTCGCCCGCCTCCAGCGGCGCGCCGAGCGTGTGGACGGCCTTCACGAAGAAGCCGTCCTCGCCGAGCTCGTCCAGGACGGCCTGGCCCATGCGGGTCATGGTGCGCATGGAGACCGCGACGTACGCGGAGTCGGTGATCTCGACGCCGATCGCGGAGAGCGGCGAGCCGACCGGGCCCATGCAGAAGGGCACGACGTACATGGTGCGCCCGCGCATGGAGCCGCGGAAGACACCGCCCTTGCCGTCGGAGCCGGAGCCGGAACCCTGGAAGATCTCCCGCATCTCGGCGGGGGCTTTCCAGTGGTTGGTCGGGCCCGCGTCCTCTTCCTTCTCGGAACAGATGAAGGTGCGGTCCTCGACACGCGCGACGTCGGTCGGGTCGGAGGCCGCGTAGTACGAATTCGGGCGCTTGATCGGGTCGAGCTTCTTGAAGGTGCCCTTGGCCACGAGCTCCTCGCACAGGCGCTCGTACTCGGCCTCGGATCCGTCGCACCAGACCACGCTGTCCGGCTGCGTCAGTTCGACGATCTCGCTCACCCAGGACACGAGGTCCTGGTGATTGGTGGGAACGGTGCCCAGGGACTCGGAGAGAAGGGACTCAGAGAGAAGGGGAGCCGCGATGTCGCGCGCCACGATTGCTCCTATACGAGGGGTTTATAGGTTTGTTGCCCCGTGGGGGCTGCGACCCGGACGCTTCACGTGTTCCCTCTGGCGCTCATCCGGTGCCGACCGCACTCATTTGATCATCCGACGTATCCGCGCATATGTCCAGAGGGCCTCACACCTGAGCGGCGTGAGCATCGCCACTCGCAGACGTCGGCTTCCGTACGCGAATCCGTCACTTGTACGCTCAGGTATCACCGTGAGCATCGCCACTTATGGACAGGTGCCACGCCAGGACTGATACCTAACTTACGGTTGCGTAGGTACGATGCCGATATGACCGTCCCCGCCCCTGACGCGATCACGAACACCCCGGCCACAAGCCCCGATTCGTCCGCGCTCGCCGCCGCTCTGCCACTCGACGAAGTGAAGCCGAAGATGCGGGGCTGGCTGCACGCGGGCATGTTCCCGGCGGTGCTCGTCTCCGGCCTGGTGCTCACCGCGCTCACGGAATCCACCCGCGGCCGGATCGCCGTCGGCATCTACGTCCTGAGTGCCTGCCTGCTCTTCGGAGTGAGCGCGATCTACCACCGGGGCACGTGGGGCCCGCGCGCGGACGGCGTGCTGCGCAGGCTCGACCACGCCAACATCTTCCTGATCATCGCGGGCACGTACACCCCGCTGACGATGCTGCTGCTGCCCGACTCCAAGGGGCAGTGGCTGCTCTGGGGCGTATGGGGCGCGGCGGTGGCAGGCATCCTCTTCCGGGTCTTCTGGGTCGGCGCCCCGCGCTGGCTCTACACCCCTTGCTACATCGCGATGGGCTGGGCGGCGGTCTTCTTCCTGCCCGACTTCCTGCGTGCGGGCGGCATCGCCGTCCTGGTCCTTGTGATCGTGGGCGGACTGCTCTACAGCGCGGGCGGCGTGATCTACGGAATCAAGCGCCCCAACCCGTCCCCGCGCTTCTTCGGCTTCCACGAGGTCTTCCACTCGCTGACGCTGGCCGCGTTCGCGGTGCATTACGTGGGGATCTCGCTGGTGGCGTACCAGCACGGGTAGCCCTCCACCCCTCCCTCCTCTCTCCTTATGGCCGCGGCTTTCGAGCCGCGGCCATTTGCGTACGCGGACAGACTCAGGATCATCGAGGCACCCGTACGCGGCTGGGGCGACCCCCTGGTCCTGGGCATGTTCGGCGGCGCGGCCGTGCTGATCGCCGCGCTCGTCCTGCGGGAACGGAACATGCCGCGCCCGATGCTCGACATGTCGCTGCTCCGCAACCGCGGCTTCGTCCTGAACATGCTCGCGGCGACGCTCGTCCTGTTCGTCCTGTCGGGGCTGATGTTCGTGCTCCCGCAGTATCTACAGGCGGTCCTCGGCTATGACGCCTTCGGCACCGGTGTGCGGATGCTGCCGATGATGGGCGGTCTCCTTGTCGCCGCGAAGGGCGCGGAGCCTGTTGTGCGCCGCTTCGGACCGCGCGCGGTGATCAGCGGCGGGCTCGTCGTCCTCGCCTTCGCGGCGATCCTCGGCAGCCGTACGACGATCGACTCCGGCTACGGCTTCACCGCCCTGTGGCTCTCCATCGCCGGGCTCGGCTTCGGTTTCGCCGTCGTACCGTCCATGGACTCGGCCCTCGGGGCGCTCCCCGTCGACCGCGCGGGATCGGGCACAGGGCTCCTGATGACGGTGCGGCAGGTGGGCAGCGCCATCGGGATCGCGCTGCTCGGCTCACTCCTCGCCGGGGTGTACGTCGACCGCCTCGACACCGCGGCCCTTCCGGCCGGGGCCGCGGACGCGGCGGGCGATTCGGTGGTGGCCGCCCACGCGGTCGCCGCCCGGCTCGGGTCCTCGCGGCTCACCGACTCCGCCGACGCGGCGTACATCGACGGCATGGTGACGGTCCTGCTGGTGAGCGGTATCGCGGCCCTTGTCACGGCGCTCCTTGTCGCGCTGCTGCTGCCGAAGGCGGAGGATGCCCGACAATGAGAGCCATGACGGCCGCACATACGACCCAGCTGGGACAGCTCGGGCTTCGCGAACGGAAGAAGCTCAAGACCCGCATCGCGATCCGTGAGGCCACCTACCGGCTGATCGAGGAACAGGGGTACGACGCGACGACGGTCGAGCAGATCGCGGAGGCGGCCGAAGTCTCCCCGTCCACGGTCTTCCGCTACTTCCCGACCAAGGAGGACATCGTCCTCACGGACGAGTACGACCCGCTGCTCGAGGCCGAGCTGCGGGCGCGCCCCGCGGACGAGCCGATCGTGGAGTCCCTGCGGCACGTACTGCGCAAGGCGGTGGGCCTCACCTTCACCGAGGAGCCGGAGGTGTCACGCCTCCGTACCCGCCTGATGGTGGAGGTCCCCGCCGTGCGCTCCCGGATGCTGGAGAGCATGTCGGTCACCGGCAGGATGCTCTGCCGAGTCATCGCGGAACGCACCGGCCGCGACGCGGGGGATCTTGAGGTCAGGGTGTTCTCGATGGGCCTGATCGGCGCGCTCACGGAGGCGACGGCGTACTGGGCGGAGCATGGTCATGAGGATGACTTGGGAGGGTTGGTGGACCGCACGATGGATGCGTTGGCGGCGGGCTTCGGGACCTGAGAAATCACCGGCTTCGCCGAGTTCGTCGTCGTTCGTCGTCGTTCGTCGTCGTTCGTCCTCAACCGCCGGACGGGCTGAGAGGCGGAGCCCCTCAGCCCGACAACTTCGCCGCCAACTCCCCCGCATCAGTAGTAGGCGCATCACACACGAACCGTCGGCAGACATAAGCCGCAGGCAGCCCCTCCACAAGCCCCCTCCCCGCGAGCAGCGGAAGCTCATCGCCCCCCGCAGCGCCTACCGCGACCACAGCCCCGGGCGCGGCCCCCAGCAGCGCGGTGCGATGCAACTCCCCGCCCACCGGGCCGACGACGGCCACCTCGCGAGGACCGTCCAGCGCCGCCTCCGCAACAGCGAGCCCATGCCCGATGAAGCGAGGCACCCGAGGCCCGAGCCCCTTCACCACCCCCAACGCCCTCTCCGCCGCGAGGCGATGCGGCTCAGCACCGGTCTGTGCCGCGTACGAAAGCAGCGCCCCCGCAGCCGCCGTCCACCCGGACGGCACCGCGTTGTCCGTAGGATCTTGCGGCCGCCGGATCAACCGCTCCGCGTCCGCCGCCGTGTCGTACAGGGACCCGGACTCCTCATCCACGAACTGACCGAGCACATGATCGAGCAGGAACCCGGCGAACTCGAGCCACACGCCCTCCCCCGTCACGGAGGCCAGCGCGAGGAAGCCCTCGGCTACATCGGCGTAGTCCTCCAACACGCCCGCGTTCGAGCCGACTTGACCGTCCTTGGACGTACGGGAGAGCCGCGCACGGTCGTCCATGTGCACCCGTACGAGAAGGTCCCCGGCGCACACCGCCGCCGCCACCAGATCGGGCCGGTCGAAGTACGCTCCCACCTCCGCGAGTGCGGCGATGGCGAGGCCGTTCCAGGCGGCGACGATCTTGTCGTCACGGCCGGGCGCGGGCCGCTCCCCGCGCGCCGCGAGCAACCGCTCCCGGATCGACGCAAGGCGAGAGGCGTCCGCCACCGCATCCCCGCCATCCGGCCCGCCCTCCGGGAGTTGAAGAACCGAAGCCCCCTCCTCGAACGTCCCCTCCTCCGTCACCCCGAAGCACGCGGCGGCGACCGCCGCATCCGCCTCGCCGAGGACGTCCCGCAGCTGCTCCGGCGTCCATACGTAGTACGCGCCCTCGACATGCGCGCCACTCACCGCGTCCTCGCTGTCCGCGTCGAGCGCCGAAGCGAACCCGCCCTCGTTCGTGCGCAGCTCCCGCACCAGGAAGTCCGCCGTCTCCAGGGCGACGCGCCGCGCGAGGTCCGAACCCGTGGCCCGCCACAGGTGGGCGTAGACCCGGCAAAGGAGCGCATTGTCGTACAGCATCTTCTCGAAGTGGGGCACCACCCACTCCCGGTCCACGGAGTAGCGCGCGAAACCGCCCGCCAGCTGGTCGTAGATGCCGCCGCGTGCCATCCGCTCGCAGGTGCCCGCCGCCATCTGGAGTGCGCCCTCCGAACCGGTGCGGGCGTAGTGCCGGAGGAGGAACTCGACGACCATGGACGGCGGGAACTTGGGCGCGCCGCCGAAGCCGCCGTGCGTCTCGTCGTAGTCCCGCGTCAGACCGAGCAGCGCCTGCGCGAGCTCGTCCTCGCCCGGCAGTTCGTCGGCGCCGAACGCCAGCTGGCGCTCCGCGAGGTCCCGCACGATCTTCCCCGCGACCTCGGCGACCTCGTCGCGCCGGTCCCCCCAGGCACGCCGGACCCCGTCGGCCACCTGCTGGAAGGAGGGCATCCCGTGCCGCGGCTCGGGCGGGAAGTACGTACCGAAGTAGAAGGGCTCGGCGTCGGGCGTCAGGAAGACCGTCATGGGCCAGCCGCCCTGTCCCGTCGCCGCCTGTACGGCCTCCATGTAGACGGCGTCGATGTCGGGCCGCTCCTCGCGGTCGACCTTGACGTTGACGAAGTGCTCGTTCAGGAAGGCGGCCGTGCCCGCGTCCTCGAAGGACTCGTGCGCCATGACGTGGCACCAGTGGCAGCTGCTGTACCCCACGCTGAGCAGCACAGGGACGCCTCGTTCCCGCGCCTGCGCGAAGGCCTCCGCCGACCAGGGCCACCAGTCGACGGGGTTGTCGGCGTGCTGAAGAAGGTAGGGGGACGTCTCATGGGCCAGTCGGTTCGGCATACCCCCCATCCTCGCTCACCCGGCCCGCCGATCCGGGGACTGTCCCACGTGATCCGGGGACTGTCCCACGTGATCCGCGGACTCCCTCGCGCCGGAGCGCCGTACGCAGGACACTTGTGACCGCAGGCCACTATTGCTTTCGGATGCTTTCGGAGGGGGACCCATATGCGGGACAGCCATCGGGCCGAAGCCGAGGGGCTGTTGGTGCGGGCGGTGGAGGAAGAGGTGCGCCGTTCCGGCGGGCGGATCGACGGGGGCGTCCTGCTCTCGCGGGCCCGGGGGGCGCTCGACGCCATGGGGCAGACCGCCGACGAGGAGTACGCCGCCTATACGCGGGCCGTGGACGAAGCGGCTGCCGGGCAGATCTCCTTCGGGCAGCGGTATGCCAAGGAGGGGGCGGGAACTCCCCTTCTGGTGGCTGTCGTTGCCGCAGTGGGGGCCTGCGTGGCCGACCTCTCGCTGGGGACCGGGGCCTCGACCGCCGTCGGTGCCGGTGCCGCCGTCGCCGTCGTCGGCGCGGCCACCACGGTCGTGAAGGTCACCGCATCCCATCTGCCCGCGGCCAGCCGCCGCGCCGGCGCCCTCAACCAGCCGGGCGGGCCCGAGCAGCTGCGCCTGGAGTGGCTGACAGCCCTTGAGGTGCGGGGCATCCGGCCCTTCATCGACCAGCAGCGGGTGCTTCAGGCCTCCGCGGGCACCTCGGCCGCGAAGAAGGCGGCGCCCCGACTGCGGGGCACGGACAAGAGCGCGGCGGCCCGCAGGCGTACGGTCCTGGAGCAGTCCTTCACTCAACTTCCCGAGCTGGAAGGGGCGTTCGTCGGCCGCCGCCCCGAGCTCGCCCGCGTCGCCCAGTGGGTGCACGCCGCGCGGGCCAGCACCGAGACCCGGCCCACCGTGGTCGTACTGCACGGCGCGCCGGGCTCCGGGCGCTCCTCGCTCGCCGTCCGTGCCGCGCACGATCTGCGGGACCAGTTCCGGGGCGCCTGCGTGGTGGACCTGCGGGGCGAGAGCTCCAAGACGCTGTCCACGCGGGACGCGCTCCTGCATCTGCTGAATCGATTGGGCGCCCCGCGCGAGCAGCTCCTGTTCCGGGAGCGTTCCTCGCAGGAGCAGCAGGTGAAGCGGCTCAGCGAGCTCTACCACCAGTATCTGACCGGCCTCGCGGTGACCGTCGTACTCGATGACGCGAGCGACCCGGAGCAGGTGTGCACCCTCGTGCCCGAGCGCTCCGACAGCCTCGTCATCGTCACCGCCCGCAAGCCCCTCGAACTCCCCGCCGACCTCCCCGCCTGGGTGCACCAGCTGCCGGTGGAGCCGCTGGACGCGGCGGGCGCCGAGGAGCTCCTGAGGGAGGCCGCGGAAGACTCCTCCGGGCCGTACGACGCCGAATCCGACGACGCCGTAAGGGAGTTGTGCGGCGGCCTGCCGCTCGCCCTGCGCGTCGCCGGGTCCTCGATCGGCGCACGCACACCGCGTCAGCTCGCCGCCGATCTCGCCGCCTACGGCCCTGTGGAGCCCGTCGAGCGCGTCCTGTGGCTGCGCTACACCGACCAGGCGGAGTCCGCGCGCCGCCTCCTGCGCAGGCTCGCCCTCGCCGGGCGCGCCTCCCTGGGCGCGGCAGCCGCCGCGGCGCTGCTCGGCGCCGACGAACAGGAAGCGGCCCGGCAGCTCTCCGCGCTCTCCCGCGCCGGCCTCATCGACCATGTGCGCGGCAGCCGCTACCGCCTGCACGATCTCGTACGTTCCTTCGCGCTCGCCCGCCTCATCGACGAGGAGGAGCCCACCGAACGCACGGCCGCGCAGGAACGGTTGATCGTCAGCTACGGCGAGCTCGCCAGTTCGGTGATCCGCCTGGTCGACGGCAAGATGTCGACGCGCGCGGGCCAGTTCGACGGGCACGGCTTCTCCTCGCTCGACGCGGCCCTGCGCTGGCTCGACGACGAGTCGAGCTTCATCACGGCGGCCCTGCGGCACGCGGAGGGCGTGAACCAGGAGGCGGTGCTCAGCCTCCTGGGCGCGCTGTGCGACTACTGCCTGCTGCGCGGCGATCTCTACCGCCTGGGCGAGATCAGCGAGCTGACGCAGGCCGTCGACCAGGGTCTGCTCACCCGGAACGTGCAGTGGCGCACAGGCATCGCGTCCCGGCAGCTCGGCGAGCTCGACCAGGCGCGGACGACCCTTTCGTCGGTCGTGGACCTGTACTTCGAGGCGCACCAGGACGCGGGCGCCGCCCTCGCCCTGTGCTCGCTCGGCATCACCCTGCACCACCAGGGCAATCTGACGGAGGCCGCGGCCCGCTTCGGTGAGGCACTCGACCTACAGAGCGCCGATGAGCTCGCGGGCGACCGCGCGTGGACGATGCACGCCCTCGCCGCGGTCGAGCGCGACCGCGCCCGGCTCGCCGAAGCTCTCCAGCTCTTGGAGTCCTCTCTCACCCTGCACCGCGAGAACGACTCCCTGCACGGCGAGGCGTGGGCGCACTTCCAGCTCGGCCAGCTGTGCCTGCGCATGGGCGACGTACCGCGCGCGGAGGAGCAACTGCGCGCCGCGCTCGACCTGTACGGGCGCACACGCGACGGACGCGGCGAGGCCTGGGCCCTTACGCAGCTGGCGCGGGCCCGCCTGGTGGACGGCGACGGGTCGGCCGCGGTGGACGGGCTCCGGCAGGCGGTCTCGCGGCACCGCGACAACGAGGACGCGCGCGGCGAGGCGTGGAGCGTCTACTACCTGGGCCAGGCCCTGGAGGAGGCGGGCAGTCTCGACCAGGCGGTGCGCGAGCTCGAGCGCTCGCGGACGATGTTCTCGCGGATGCGGGACGTGTACGGCCTGGCCTGCGCGCGGCACCATTCGGCGCGCGTGACCCGCGACCAGCGCGCCGCCCAGACGGGGTCGCTGCGCAACTCCGGCTTCGCCCGCCAGCTCCTGGTGGACGCCCGCGCCGACTTCCAGCGCATCGGCGTCGCGCACGGCGAGGCCTGGACGTGCCTGGAGCTCGCGGTCGTCGACGCGGGGAACACCCGCGCCCAGCAGGCGCTCGCCCTGTGCGACGAGGCCGCCGCGCTCTTCGCCTCGTACGGGGACCGCCGTGGCGAGGACTGGGCGCGCTTCCTGCGCTGCACCCTGCTGCCGTACGCGTCACCCGGCGGCTGGGAGATCGGCACCGCCGTCGCCCAGGAGGAGCTCAGCCAGCTGGCCCGCGCCCATCACCCGACGCGCGACGGCAAGCTGGCCGACTACATGGAGGCGTACGGCCTCCACCTGGAGCGCGGCGCCGACCTGGAGTCCGGCTGGCAGGCCTGGCGCCTGGGCATGGTGCCGAACCGTCACTCCCGAGAGGTGATGGGAGTGACGGTGGCGACAGCGGGCTAGCCCTTGCGGGGCCCGGCCCCGGAGGGCTTGCCCTCACCGGAGCCGGCCTCCGCGGGTTCCTTGAAGTCGACCTTCCGCATGTGCTTGCTCATCGACTTCATAAGCCCCCAGACGGCGAGAGCCATCACCGCGAAGACGATGAAGCCGAGAACACCCGGGGTCACCTTGTCATCGTCGACCTCTTTGGCGAGAGGGACGAGATGCGTCATTGCCAGATGTACGTTCACGCTAGGCATTGTCGCGGATGCCCGCAAAGAGGTCGTCCTCGGGGAGGGATGTATCGACGAGCGACTTCGCGAGCTCGTACTCCTCCGTGGGCCAGACCTCCTTCTGGAGCTCCATCGGCACCCGGAACCAGCCGCCCTCGGGGTCGATCTGCGTGGCGTGCGCGATCAGCGCCCTGTCCCGGACCTCGTAGAAGTCGGCGCAGGGAACATGCGTGGTCAGCGTGCGCTCGACCCGCTCGAACTCGTCCCACCGCTTGAGCCAGTCCTCGTACGGCGACTCCATGCCCCTGTCGAGCATCGCGTGGTGCAGGGCCTCGGTGCGCGGCCGGTTGAAGCCCTGGTTGTAGTAGAGCTTCTGCGGCTGGTGGACGGGCCCGAACTCGCTCTCCGGGTACTTCTCGCCGTCCGCGGCTCCGTCGAAGGCCACCATGGAGATCTTGTGGGTCATGATGTGGTCGGGGTGCGGATACCCGCCGTTCTCGTCGTACGTCGTGATGACCTGCGGACGGAAGGAGCGGATCTGCCGGACCAGCTCCCCGGCGGCCTTGTCGACGTCCTCGAGGGCGAAGCAGCCATCGGGCAGCGGCGGCAGCGGGTCGCCCTCGGGCAGACCCGAGTCGACGAAGCCGAGCCAGTCCTGCTTGACGCCGAGGATCTCGCGCGCCTCGTCCATCTCCTTCTTGCGCACCTCGTGGATGTGCTCCTGGATGTAGGTGTCCCCCTGGAGCTTGGGGTTGAGGATGTCTCCGCGCTCCCCACCCGTGCAGGTCACGACGTGCACGTCCACCCCCTCGGACACGTACTTGGCCATGGTGGCCGCGCCCTTCGACGACTCGTCGTCGGGGTGGGCGTGGACGGCCATCAGTCGCAGCTGCTCAGTCAAGACTCGATCCTCAGTGATCTGGCGCCCTCGGTCATCCGGCGCAATGTGCGGCTTCTATAGTGACGGAACCGGGGGACGGAAAATTCCGGCAGTCCCATTTCCTGGAGGACGATCATGACGGCCGTGAGCGACAAGCTCCCCGAGGGTCGATACGGCCACTCACGCCCGGCCGATGAGCGCTCGGCCGACGAGCGCGCCGACCGCAAGCTCAAGATCGTGGGCGCGGTCCTCGGTGCGGTCCTCCTGGTGATCGTCGGCTGGTTCGGCTACGACTACGTCTCCGGTACGAAGGTCAGCGGCGAAGTGATCAAGTTCGACGTCGTGTCGGACAGCGCGGTCGAGGTGCACCTCGAGGTGCGCAAGGACGCGGACGCGAACGGCTACTGCACCCTGCGCTCGCAGGCCGAGGACGGTGCCGAGGTGGGCCGCGCGGACTTCCGCTTCGACCAGGACACGGGCCGGATCGACAAGGTCGTGACGCTGCGCACGAAGGCGCGTGGCACGAGCGCCGAGCTGCTCGGCTGCCACAACGACTGACGCAACGGCTGGCACAGGCGTCACGTCAGGTGGTCGACGCCCCGGTCGCACCGGCCCTCACCTGCGTTGACGTATCTCTGATGGCTTATGTCCTCCCCCTCGCGCGCCGAAATTGTTAGGCTCGTGGTTTCGCCCACCCGTAAGGGAACATCCTTCTGGGTAGGGCGATGCTTTGTATTCCCAGTACCTACGAGGAGCACCTGTGACCCAGACCAGCGACAACGTCACCTGGCTGACCCAGGAGGCGTACAGCCAGCTCAAGGCCGAGCTGGAGTACCTGTCTGGTCCCGCGCGCACCGAGATCGCTACGAAGATCGCGGCTGCACGCGAGGAGGGCGACCTGCGCGAAAACGGCGGGTACCACGCGGCCAAGGAGGAGCAGGGCAAGCAGGAGCTCCGCGTCCGCCAGCTGACCCAGCTCCTGGAGCAGGCGAAGGTCGGTGAGGCACCGGCCGCGGACGGCGTGGTCGCGCCCGGCATGGTCGTGACGATTGCTTTTGACGGCGACGAGGACGACACCGTGACGTTCCTGCTCGCCTCGCGCGAGTACGCGAGCGCCGATATCGAGACGTATTCGCCGCAGTCCCCGCTGGGCAGCGGCGTGAACGGCAAGAAGATCGGCGAGGACGCGCAGTACGAGCTGCCGAACGGCAAGCTCGCCGCGGTGAAGATCCTTGAGGCGAAGCCCTACCAGGCCTGAGGCCCGCATCGGCGATACAGAAGGCCCCCCGCGCGAGCCGTGCGGGGGGCCTTTCGCGCGCCTGGCCCAGAGGGCCGGGACGCGGCGAGGAGACGTGATCAGCTACTTGCCCGGCGGTACTTGCGGACCGCGAGCGTGCGGAACGCCACGATGATGAGCACAGACCAAATCAGCGAAGCCCAGACGGGGTGCTCCATCGGCCAAGCTCCGGTGACTGACTTCGGGACACCCTCGATCGTGTTTCCGAACAGCTCTCGCGCTGCCGCGACCGTGGCACTGAAGGGGTTCCACTCGGCGACGTACTGAAGGAACCTCGGCATCCCGTTGACCGGAACGAAGGCGTTCGAGATGAACGTCAGCGGAAACAGCCAGATCAGCCCTCCCGAGGTCGCCGCCTCGGGGGTCCGCACGGACAGGCCGATCAGTGCGCCGATCCAGGTGAACGCGTAGCCGAGCAGCAGGAGCAGGCCGAAGCCCGCAAGGACCTTGCCCATGTTCTCGTGTGTGCGCCAGCCGACGATCAGTGCCACCACCGCAAGCACAGCCAAGGTCACGGCCGTCTGCACCAGATCCGCGAGGGTACGACCGGTCAGAACGGCGCCACGCGCCATCGGCAGCGACCGGAAGCGGTCGATCAGGCCCTTGTGCATGTCGTCGGCGATGCCCGCACCGGCGCCCGCCGTGGCGAACGTGACGGTCTGCGCGAAGATGCCCGCCATCAGGAATTCCTTGTAGGCACTCGCGCTGCCGGCGGGCGCACCTGGAATGTTGATGGAACCACCGAAGACGTACGTGAACAGCACCACGAACATCACCGGCTGGATGACCCCGAAAAGGATCATCTCGGGAATCCTGGTCATGCGAATCAGGTTCCTGCGGGCGACGACCAGGGAGTCCCTGACGGACTGGCCGATGCCGCCCGCGGGCCTGGGGCCCGCCGTGGGCTTGGTCACGATGCCGGTCGCGGTGCTCACTTGTCGGCCTCCTTCTCGGGCTTGCCCTCGGCGTCCGCCGTCTCGCCGTTCCTCTCGTCCTTCACCTCGGCGACATGGCCCGTCAGCGAGATGAACACGTCGTCCAGGGTCGGGCGGCGCAGGCCGATGTCGTCGATCTCGATCCCGCGGGCGTCCAGCTCGCGGATGACCTCGGCGAGCAGCTTGGCGCCGCCGGTGACCGGGACCGTGAGCTTGCGGGTGTGGTTCTCGACGGCGACCTCGCCCTTGCCGAAGCCGCGCAGGACCTCCGTGGCCGAGGTGATGTGCTCGCGCTCGTGCACCACGACCTCGACGCGCTCGCCGCCCGTCTGCGCCTTGAGCTGGTCGGAGGTGCCGCGGGCGATGACCCGGCCGTGGTCGATGACGCAGATGTCGTGCGCCAGGTGGTCGGCCTCTTCGAGGTACTGGGTGGTGAGCAGCAGGGTCGTGCCGCCGGACACGAGCTCCTGGATGACCTCCCAGAGCTGCTGCCGGTTGCGGGGGTCGAGGCCCGTCGTCGGCTCGTCCATGAACATCACCGGGGGCGACACGACGAGCGCGGCCGCGAGGTCGAGGCGGCGGCGCATCCCTCCCGAATACGTCTTGGAGGGGCGGTCCGCGGCGTCGGCGAGATGGAACCGGTCGAGCAGCTCCCCCGCCCTGACCTTCGCCTCCTTGGCCTTCATCTGGTAGAGCTGGCCGACCATCTGGAGGTTCTCGCGGCCGGTCAGATACTCGTCGACGGCGGCGAACTGGCCGGAGAGGCCGATCGAGCGCCGCACTTCGTTCGGATGCTTCAGTACGTCGATGCCCGCGACGACCGCCTTGCCGCTGTCCGGCGTGAGGAGCGTCGTCAGGCAGCGCACGGCCGTGGTCTTGCCCGCGCCGTTGGGCCCGAGAAGGCCGAGCACGGTGCCTTCCGGGACATCCAGATCGACGCCGTCCAGAGCCTTTACGTCGCCGAAGGTCTTCACTAGACCTTCGGCGTAGATGGCGCCTGGCATGTGGGTTCCCCCAGTGGTTTGGGTGACTTCCTACGGAAAAGCTTAGATTTGCCGGGTGTCTAGCGCCCGGCGACCAGTGACGTGAGACACAGCATAACGCGATACATCGCGTCACCTCAACCAGTTCGGCAAAGCCTGTGGATAACGCAAAATAGCGGGGAACGCCGTTGCGCGTGCAGGAATTTCACACTGCCCGCCCGGCCGGTCCCCCACCGGGGAGGCAACGGTCAGTCGATGATCGTGTAGCCCGCGTCGTGCAGCGCCGTCCCGACCTCGGAACAGTGCGCGGGACCCTTCGTCTCCAGCTGCAACTCCACCTCCACCTCCGTGAGTCCGAGCCGCGGATCGGTCCGCACATGGCTCACGTCGATGACGTTGGCGTCAAGCTCCGACAGCACCCCGAGGAGCGTCGCGAGCGCCCCCGGCCGGTCCGTCAGGCGCAGCCGCAGCGACAGATAGCGGCCGGCCGCCGCCATGCCGTGGCGCAGGATCCGCTGCATCAGGAGCGGGTCCACATTGCCGCCCGACAGGAGCGCGACCACCGGGCCCTCGAAGTCGCGCGGGCGGCTCAGGAGCGCCGCGACGGGGCTCGCGCCCGCGGGCTCGACGACCATCTTGGCCCGCTCGAGGCAGAGCAGCAGCGCGCTGGACAGCTCGTCCTCGGAGACCGTGACGATGCCGTCGAGCAGCTCGTCGATGATCTGGAACGGCACGTCACCGGGACGTCCGACCTTGATCCCGTCGGCCATCGTCGACGGGTTCCCGATCGACACCGGGTGCCCGGCCGCGAGCGAGGGCGGATACGCCGCCGAGCCCGCCGCCTGCACGCCGATCACCTTGACGTCGGGGCGCAGCGCCTTGACCGCCACCGCGATGCCCGCCGCGAGCCCGCCACCGCCCACGCCGACGACCAGGGTGCGCAGCTCAGGGCACTGCTCCAGGATCTCGAGGCCCACTGTGCCCTGGCCCGCGATGATGTCCGGGTGGTCGAAGGGGTGGATGAAGACGGCGCCCGTCTCGCGCGCGTACTCCTGCGCCGCGGCCAGGGTCTCGTCGACCACCTGTCCGTGCATCCGCACCTCGGCGCCGTAGTCACGGGTCGCGGCGACCTTGGGCAGCGGGGCGCCCACCGGCATGAAAACCGTGGACCGCACGCCGAGCAGCGAGGACGCCAGGGCCACGCCCTGCGCGTGATTGCCCGCACTGGCGGCCACCACACCTGCCGCGCGCTCCTCGGGGAGCAGGCCCGCGATCCGTACGTACGCCCCGCGCAGCTTGAAAGAACCCGTCCGCTGGAGGTTCTCGCACTTGAAATGGACCGGCGAGCCGACCAGCTGCGACAGGTGCCTGCTGCCTTCCATCGCCGTCATCCGCGACACACCGGAGAGCATCTTCTGGGCGCCGCGCACGTCGTCGAGAGTGACCTTCGGCAAGGAGTCAGGTGTGCGGTAGCTCATGACGGCCAGTCTCCCAGTTCACACCAGGGTCCTCCTGTGGTGACCACAGGCCGAGACTGGTTTGCGCAGCGCTGGTACGCCTCGCCTCCGGGCCGCGTACCCTGTCCCCCAACCCATCGCCCTCGCATGAAGTGAGCCCCCGGCCATGCCCACAACTCCGGACATGACGACCGCCAGCGATCCCGGCCTCCTCGACACGCTGCAGCACCAGGTGGCCGTGTTCGCCCGCCGTGCGGAGCAGACGCGCCTAGGCGGCGTAGGACAGGTCCGCAACTCCATGGACCGCGCCGCGTATCTGCTGCTCAACCGCCTGGACAAAGAAGGCCCGATGGGCGTCAAGGCGCTCGCGGCGAGCATGGGGATCGACTCCTCGACGGTCACCCGACAGGTCGCCCCGCTGGTCGACACGGGACTCGTCAAGCGCACCTCGCACCCTGAGGACGGCCGCGCCGTGGTGCTTCAGCTGTCGCCGCGCGGCGAAGCGCGCCTCAACGAAGTGCGCTCCTCTCGGCGTGACCTCATGGCAGAACTGACCGATGACTGGTCCCCGGAGGAGCGCGAAAGCTTCTGCACGCTCCTCACGCGCTTCAATTCCGCGCTCTCCGCCCGCCAGACCTCGCAGTCACCTCCGGACGCCCCGGCTTCCTGAACCCGGCGGCTCCGGACGCCCCGGCTTCCTGAACCCGGCGGCTCCGGACGCGCCCGCCTCTTGACCCCGGGCCCGTGCCTGGCCTCATATGAGACCGGGAGCCCGTTCCCTTCAGGCGGGAGGAGCGGTGCGCGAACGGCAGGCGTTCTTGAACGCCCGCCGCGCCCGGGAGTTCGAGGCATTCGTCGCGGGCGCGGCAGGGCGGCTGCTGCACGCCGCGACACTGCTCACCACCGAGCCACCGGACGCCAACCCACGCGCGCGTGCCCTGCTCACGGCGTCCCTGGCGCATTCGTACGCGACCTGGGACCGGATGCGCGGCGAGGACCCCTACGACCGCACCCGTCAACAGCTGGCCATCCGCTTCGCGCGCGGGGCCTGGCGGCGGCACCGCAGCCACGGCGGCATCCTGGCCCGGCTCACGCCCCAGGAGCGGCTCATCCTCGTACTGCGCCTGTACGAGGGTGTCGCCGAGGAACAGACCGCCGCGCTGCTCGGCCTGCCCGCCGACCGGGTGGGGGCGATCTGTGCCCGTGCCATGGCGACGGTCCTGCACCCGCCACGCGGGCCCGCCCCCACGCGCCCCCTGGGGAAGGCTGCCGCCTCATGAGCCAGTACGACCGCAAGGAGAACGCGATCCGCCAGCTCCTGGACAGCGGCGTGCCACCCTCGGTCCCGACCGAGCTCTACGAGGAGGCACTCCGCCGCGGCGGCCGCAAGCTGCGCCGCAGGAGGGCGCTGCGCCGTCTTCTGTGGCTCCTGCTCCTCGTGGCGGTGGCCGCTTTCGTGGTGTGGGCGTCGGTCGCGCAGCCGTGGGTGGAGCCGCCGTCGAAGACGACCCCACCGCTGACGAACTGGTGACCGACGGCCGGGTGGTGGCCTAGCCCAGAGCCTGCTGCAGGTCCGCGAGGAGATCGTCCGCGGCCTCGATGCCCACCGAGAGCCGCACCAGGTCCCCCGGGACCTCGAGCGCGGAGCCCACCACCGACGCGTGGGTCATCCGCCCCGGGTGCTCGATCAGGGACTCCACGCCGCCGAGGGACTCTCCCAGAGTGAAGAGCTTCGCGCGGTCGCATACGGCGACCGCGGCCTCCTCGCCGCCGTCGACCCGGAAGGAGACCATCCCGCCGAACGCCTTCATCTGCTTGGCCGCGATCTCGTGCCCGGGGTGGTCCGGAAGTCCGGGGTAGAGAACGCGGGTCACGCGCGCGTGCCGCGTCAGCATCTCGGCGATCTTCGTCGCGTTCTCGCTGTGCCGGTCCATGCGGACGGCCAGCGTCTTGATGCCGCGAAGCACCAGCCAGGCGTCGAAGGGACCGGCGACGGCACCCATCGCGTTCTGGTGGTACGCCAACTCCTCGCCGAGCTCGGCATCGTTGACGACAAGGGCGCCACCGACCACGTCCGAGTGACCGCCCATGTACTTCGTCAGCGAGTGCACGACGACGTCCGCGCCGAGCGCCAGCGGCTGCTGGAGATAGGGGCTCGCGAAGGTGTTGTCGACGACGAGGCGGGCCCCCGCGTCCTTGGCCACCTGGGCGACGGCGGCGATGTCGGTGATGCCGAGCAGCGGGTTGGAGGGGGTCTCCACCCAGATCGCCTTCGTACGGTCGGTCAGCGCGGCCCGTACCGCCGCGGGATCGGAGGTGTCGGCGACCGACCACTCGACGCCCCACCGCGAGACGACCTTCGCGAAGAGCCGGAACGTGCCGCCATACGCGTCATCGGGGATGACCACGTGGTCTCCGGGGGCCAGCAGCGTACGCAGCAGGCAGTCCTCGGCGGCGAGGCCCGACGCGAAGGCGAGCCCGCGGCTGCCGCCCTCGAGGGCGGCCAGATTCTCTTCAAGGGCGGTACGGGTGGGGTTCGCGCTGCGGCTGTACTCATAGCCGCCGCGCAGCCCGCCGACGCCGTCCTGCTTGTATGTCGACACCTGGTAGATCGGCGGGACGACGGCGCCGGTGAGCGGGTCGGCGGTGTTGCCCGCGTGGATCGCGACGGTCTCGAAACTCTGGCTGCTGAACGTGTCACTCATGCGTCCAGAGCCTAGTCGGGGGCGGGGGAAGGGCCGACAGGTTCGAGACTGGTTCGCCAAGTGTCAGACCCGTCTGGTTCGCTTGTGTCATGGAGATTCTCTGGGCGCTGATGGCAGTGATCATGATCGGGGCGGTCCTCGGACCGTTCCTGCTGCGCAGGCGCGGCGGAATCCGGCAGGTCGCCCCCGGTTCACCGGACGCCGCGGACCCCGCGAACTACGGATTCGCGCGCCAGGAGGAGCTGGACATCCGGATGCCGGGCCCCGACCACGACCTCCTCGACGTCCTCGACGTGGTCCAGGGGTCGCAGAGCTGGAAAGCGGCCTCGCAGCTGCTCGCGGGCACGGAGGTGCACGGGGAGGTGCGCTGGCAGCGTGTCCAGGCGTTCGCGGGCGCGGCATCCCTGGAGCTGCGGCAGCGGCCCGGTGGGGTCAGCGACAACCCCGGCGGGCAGTGGCTGCGGGTGTGGCGGGCCGAGGCGCCCAAGGACGCGGGCGGCGCGGCGGTGCACGCGGAGTTCCTGGTCCAGCAGGCCTGGCGGTCATCGGCGTCCGGCACCGACGAGTTCCGGATCATCCTGGAGGAGGCGCGGGAAGCCTGCGCCCAGGCAGCACTCCTCTCCCCCGGGGACCCGATCCCGTACATCATCGAGCTCTCCATCGCCCGCGGCCTTGCGTACCCGCGCGAGGAGTTCGAGCAGCTGTGGCTGAAGATCCTGGACCGCGCGCCCGCGCACATGGGGGCGCACCTGGCGGCCCTGCACTACTGGTGCGAGAAGTGGCACGGCTCGCGTGACCTGGCGTACAGCTTCGCGGAGGCGGCGGCGGCCCGCGCCCCCAAGGGCTCGCTCCTCTCCGCGCTCCCGCTGTTCGCGGTGTACGAACACCTGCCCGAGGTGAATCTCGTCCGCGGTTTCTACGAGAGCGAGGTCGTCACCAAGGCGGTGGAGGGCGCGCTCTACGCAGTGCACTCGGCCCGCCCTGACGACCCGATGCTGGCGCACGTGCGGCACCTCCTGACCTTCTTCCTGGTCCGCAGCGAGCGCTGGTCGGAGGCGATGAACCAGCTGGTCCATGTGGACGGCCACGTAGGCGCGCTGCCCTGGACCGTCTCGTCCGACCCGGCCGCGGACTACGCGGTGTACCGCGCGCTCGCGGTCGCGGGCTACGAGGCGAACGGCGGCAGCCCGGCGACGCTGTCGCACTGAGGCGTCCGCGCCCGCGCCCGCGGGCTGAGGGAGGAATGCGGCTCCCCCCGCACACGTTGACGTAAGGGCCGCACGCCCCACTGCACACCGGCCCACTGCACACCGCCCCACCCCGCACCGCCCGTTCCACCCCGCTCCAGGAGGACAGCCCGATGCTCTTCGGCCGCACGCCCGAGCTCCCCACCCCCGAGCAGGCCCTGAAGGGCCGCGCGACCCCCGAATTCGAGGTCCCCTCCCGCCACACGGTCCTCGGCAACGCACTCCTGGGCCCGTACCCCGACGGCCTGGAGATCGCGGACTTCGCGCTGGGCTGCTTCTGGGGAGCGGAGCGCAAGTTCTGGCAGACGGAGGGCGTCTGGACGACGTACGTCGGCTACCAGGGCGGCTCCACGGAGAACCCTTCCTACGAGGAGGTCTGCTCGGGCCTGACGGGCCACACGGAAGCGGTCCGTGTGGTCTTCGACCCGACCCGCGTCTCGTACGCCGCTCTCCTGAAGCTCTTCTGGGAGTCCCACAACCCCACGCAGGGCTTCCGCCAGGGCAACGACGTAGGCACGCAGTACCGCTCGGCGATCTACACGCACTCCTCCGAGCAGGAGGCGGGGGCGGTGGCGTCGCGCGACGCGTACCAGCAGGTGCTCACCTCGGCGACCCACGGCGAGATCACGACGACCATCCTCCCGGCAGCCCCCCGCCCGTTCTGGCCTGCCGAGGGATATCACCAGCAGTACTTGGACAAGAACCCCGACGGCTACTGCGGAATCGGCGGCACGGGCCTGCGGCTGGACAGCCCCTCGGAGACGAACTGGGGCCGGGCTTGCCCGACGGGGATCGCACCTGCCGGGGACTGAGCGAGCCCTTCGGAGGGCTCAGCCGCTCGTTCCTCCTCCAGGTACCGAGTGCTCTCGTCCGTGCGCGCGCTCGGTACCAGTCGGCGGGAGCGGGCGGCTCCTCAGGGCCTCAGGGAGTGATCGTTGCGACAGTGTCGCTGACAAGGGCAGAGAGCCCCGCGGGAACTGAAGCTGCGCGATCGACCACTTGCAGCGCATCCCGCAAGAGGAGACGGTTCCGGCCCGAACTGATGGTGTCCAGAAGAGGCAAGATCTTGTGGATCTCTTCCTCAACCTCTTTCCACGCTTTCCCTTGCGCGTAGCTACGCACAAGCTCAATGCGGTAGAGCATGGCACCCCTCGGCGTGGCACGTTCGAGCGCCTCGTGAAAGGTGGGGATAGCCGAACCCAGATCGCTGAGACTCAAGAAGGCATGCCCCGAATGCCCTTTGACCTCTTGCTGGTTCACCCACCATGTCCACTCTGGATCTCGCGGATCTAGGGAATCCTCAAGCCCTCCACGTGCCGCGTTCAGGTCGACCAAGGCGCGCTGGCGTTCCCCTATCTGCGCAAGTGCCCTACCACGCCTGACCCGTGCGAGCAGTGCCACGCGTGGAGGAACTCGGCGCTGCGACAAGACCTCGTCAGCAATGCGGAGAACTCCCCCTGGACGATCTCGCTCCGTGTCGAGCATGGCGAGCATGTCCAGGGCAAACCACTCAAGAGCCCGCTCACCCGCGTGACGGGCCAGCATGTGCGATTCGAGGAACGCATTGCGGGCGGCGTCGTGCTCCCCAGCATCGAAGAGAAGCCATCCAGCGACTTCGGCGGCTTCCGACACGACGGCCAGGTAGCGTCGCTGCGCCGCGTCCGGGATTTCTCCGGCATCAAGCTTGCGTTGGGCAGAGCGCCAAACTTGAACTGCGACGGGTGCCACAAAATCTCCGCCGTGCTGGTCGGCGTGCCGAAGAGTGAATGTCGCACTCTCTTTTATGTGCGAGATATCCGAATCCGGACCACTGAACTCAACTGCCGAGGCTGCGTTTCTTGGCGTGGCCAATTGCACCAATTCCCCGCCAGCCTGAAGGAAATCATCCAGCATCTCTGCCAATTGGATGGAGGGGCGCTGACGGCCATTGGAGACACGAGACAGATAGGCCACGTTGTAGTTGAGCGCACGAGCAGTGCCGCGCAGGCTCATCCCTCTGTCCGTGAGGAGTGCGCGGAGCTTGAACCCGAAGTCGGCGCTCATGTGCTTCCCCTGGTGTTGACCGTGTTCTCCAGCGTAGCTGTCAACGGCTGTCAACTCCCGCTGGTGCACCCCCGATGGCAAGGATGGCGAGACAGACCCCGGCGACCGTGCGACCGGCCCCGGGGCATGGCCAACGCTGACAAGGAGCGTCAACATGCCGGACTGTCTCGCCCGGGTCGCCAAGCCGTCGTTAAGGCCTCCGCCGCCCCCTTCGGGGTGCCACCCGGCCCCCGAGTTGGCCTCAGTTGCCCCACTCCTGAAGGCCACCCGCCCCCTCCTGATCTATGGGGTGGAGGTGACGACATGAAGAATCAGACGCGGGTGCTGCCGTGGTCGACGCTGGAGGGCAATCCCTGCATCCTGGTGGGTCCGGGTACGGGCTTCATGTCGCGGATGGCCGACAACATCGAGAGTGTTCAACTGGGCATGGCCGGTGATCTCCTCGGGCACGCGGCGGACACGATCGCCGACCCCAAGGCCACGCCTGAGGAACTCCGCTTCGTGGCAGCCCGGTTGACCGAGTCGCTCCGGGAGGTCCACCGGATCGCAGAGAGCCGGGGAGATCGCTTGTCCTCATTCGATCAACCCGACGTGGACGACGGCGACGACGAGGACGACGGGGATGACGGGGATGACGAGGGGCCGCAGCTTCCGGCGGAGGCGACCGGATGAGCGAAGGCGGCGTTGCGCGAGGCCGCTACGTGCCGCTCGAATGGACGCTGGCGGCCATGCCCGCGGTGGGCGTGCGGCATGTCGGCACGTGTCTCGTCTGTAGTGGGCACTCGGTGGACACCGTCGATCCGGATGAAGCGCAGCTGTGGTGCCTCAAGCACGCGGGCATGACCCGCCATACCGGCTATGAGCTGACCGCGTTTCAGTTCTTCAGCGCCACGATCACTGATCCTGCGGTGAGTGAGGCGAGTCCGCCGACGTAGAGCAGGGCGGGGCTGGCCTGGCCTCAGGCCTCAGCTCTCAGGCCTCAGGCCTCAGGCCTCCCTCCGTCAGTTCCGCCCCTTCAGCTCCCCCTGCCCGGTGGCGCCTCTGCCGTCAGCAGATCTGCTGCGGGCCGAGAAACCTGACGCGGCACGGGTGTCCGGCCGAAGGTGGTGGGACAGGACAGCGGCCGCCGGGCACTACACCGTGCAAGCCCCGTGCGAACCACCGTGCGCGCCGCCCCCACCGTCAGGAGGTCGAAACGATGCCATCACTCGTCAACGGCTGGGACTCCGCCCTCGCGCCCCGCGGCGCCGAGGGTGAGACGCCCGCCTCCCGGTTCGACGATCATCTGGCCGCGCAGTTGCTGACCCAGCGGATCGTCTTCCTCGGCACGCAGGTCGACGAGGTCTCCGCGAACCGGGTCTGCGCGCAGATGCTGCTGCTGTCGGCCGAGGACCCCCGGACCGACATCAGCCTCTACATCAACAGCCCCGGCGGCTCCGTCACCGCCGGACTCGCCATCTACGACACCATGCAGCTCATCCCGAACGACGTGTCGACCCTTGCCATGGGATTCGCCGCGAGCATGGGGCAGTTCCTGCTGACCGTCGGGACCGCGGGGAAGCGGTACGCCCTGCCCAACGCGCGGATCATGATGCACCAGCCGTCCGCGGGCATCGGCGGTACCACCGCCGACATCGCTATCCAGGCCGAGAACCTGGAGTTCACGAAGAAGGCCGTCGAGCGGATCACCGCCGAGCACACGGGGCAGAGCGAGGAGAGCATCTCCCGTGACGGCGACCGCGACCGGTGGTTCACCGCCGAGCAGGCCAAGGAGTACGGGATGGTCGATCGGGTGCTTGATTCGCTGGACGACGTACGGCCGTCCACTACCAAGCCGCGCATCGGACTGGGGGTCTGACATGAGCCAGTACACGATTCCGACCGTCGTCGAGCGCACTCCGCAGGGCGAGCGCGCGTACGACATCTACAGTCGGCTGCTCTCGGAGCGGATCATCTTCCTGGGTACGGAGATCGATGACGGCGTCGCCAATGTCGTCATCGCCCAGCTGCTCCATCTGGAGTCGTCGAACCCCGAGCGCGAAGTCGCCATCTACATCAACTCCCCCGGCGGCTCCTTCACTTCGCTCATGGCCATCTACGACACCATGAGCTTCATCAGCGCGCCGATCTCCACGTTCTGCGTGGGGCAAGCCGCGTCCACCGCCGCCGTGCTCCTCGCCGGGGGCGACCCCGGGCGGCGCTTCGTGCTAGAGCACTCGCGCGTGCTGCTCGGCCAGCCCGCGAGCAGCGGTCAGCAGGGCACGGTCTCCGACCTCGCCCTCCAGGCCAAGGAGATGGTGCGGATCCGCTCGCAGGTGGAGGAGGTCCTCGCGCGCCACTCGCGGCACGAAGTCGCCACCCTGCGCGCGGACATGGACCGCGACAAGGTGTTCACCGCGGAGGAGGCGGTGGCTTACGGGCTGGCCGACGAGGTGCTCAACCGGCGGATGCTGGCCGCGGCATAGATCCGGGGAGCGCTCACGCCGCCAGTCGGATCTCTCCCTGACGCGGCCGCGTCGACTGCGCGTGACGGGTCAACTCGGTCTGGGCCAGGGAGAGCAGGTCCGACAGGCTCAGACCCAGCGCACGGGCGCCGGCCGCGAGGACCTCGGAGGAGGCCTCCTTGCGGCCGCGCTCCAGCTCGGAGAGGTACGGCATCGAGATGCGCGCGGCGTCGGCGACATCCTTGAGCGTGCGCTCCTGAGCGAGGCGCTCGCGGCGCAGTACGTCCCCGACCACGTCCCGCCACAGGGGCTCTTTCGCCTTTGGCGGTACGGGAGTTGTGCGCACCGGGGCGACGGGCGGCGCCGTCCTCGCCGCGCGGGGGCGCAACGGGATGACGCGGGCCTGCTCCCGGGGCTCGGCCCGCTGCTCGGGCTCCGCCTGCTCCGGCTCGTGGTTCCGCTCGTGGCTGCTCACCCTCTCAGGGTAGGAGCCGCGCGGCCCGCCGGAAGGGATCAGCGTTCCGCCCCCGGCGAAATCGGGCTGCGCGAGGCTGCGCGAAGCTACGCGAGCGCCTCCGCCAGGCCGTCCGCGGCCGAGATCCGCCACTGCGGGTCGCCGTGCAGCCGCCCCCAGTACGCCATGGTGACCGCTCGGGCCTGCGTCCACCTGCGAGCCCGTGCCGGGTCGACCTCGGCCGCTTCCGAGAAGACGGCGAGGCGGCGCAGGACGGTCGCCTTCGCGTCAGAGGCGGTGAACAGTTCCTCGAAGCGGTGGTGGAGCAGCGTGATCGAGTCGTACGCCGGGTCGCCCACGTACCCCTTGGGGTCGATGGCGAGCCAGGGTTCGCGTTCGCCCCGCAGGACGTTGCCGACGTGCAGGTCGCCGTGGATGAGGGTGTCCGGCTGGTCGGGCCCCAGCTCCCGCAGGGTGCCGATCGCGGCATCGAGCAGACGGGAGGCCAAGGGAGACCCCAACTCCTTGTCTCCGTCCGTCAGTTCGCGCTCCCACTCGCCGCAGAGCGCGCTCATCCGGGGCAGTTCCGCGGGCGCCGGTACGGCGAGCCGCCGGGCGAGCCGTCCCGCGACAGTCAGCGCGGCCTCGGCGTCCGGCAGGTCGGCGAGGGAACCCGCCCCCGTTCCCGCCCGGCCTCCGGCCCGATCTCCCGCCCACTCCAGCAGCATCGCGAACCGCGCGTCGTCCCGCTCGAACAGGCGGACCGCGCCCCGGCCCGACCACACCGCGAAGGCATCGGGCTCGTGCACATTGCCGGGGTGCGGGAAGGAAATCTTCAGGACGGCGGGCGACTCGTCGTACCGCCGTCGCACCGGAATGACGATGCCGACCTGCCCATGCGTCGCGGGTGCCACCGGCTCACAGTCCCAGCGCCGGAGCAACTCCTCGGCCAGCTCCGGCAGGGTCGCGAGCCAGGCGCGACCCGGCTCGCCCTCCCGCTGGATCGTACTCAGGGCGAAGCCCTCTGGTACCTCGACGGGTGTCCCGATCATCCTGGCACCCTAGGGCCTGTCCGGCCTGGGCAGCTGCCTAGCTCCCGCTGCCGTACGGCTTCGTGATGATCTCCAGGATGTGGCCGTTCGGGTCGTCCCAATAGACGCCCCGGCCGCCGTCGTGCGTGTTGATCTCGTTGACGATCTTGTGGTGCGGATCGGCCCAGTAGGTGAGCCCCGCGTCCTTGATGCGGCCGAAGATGGTGCCGAACTCGTCCTCGGAGACCAGGAAGGCGTAGTGCTGGGGCGCGATCGGCTCGCCGCCCGCCTCGACATAGTCGAGCGTCACCCCGTTGGGGATCTCGACGGGGAAGAACGGGCCGTACTGGGGCCCGACTTCGAGTCCGAGGATGTCGGCGAGGAACTGCGCGGACGCCTTGTTGTCCTTTGCGGCGACGATAGTGTGGTTGAGCGCGATGGACATCGTGTGACCTCTTCCTGCACCTGTGGAGTGCCCGTTTCCCGCACCTGTGGAGTGCCCGTGTCGATGTCCACCACACTAGGCGCGGGCCGTGCGCCCAGTATCGGTCGCACGGCCCTTCACCTGGTGCTCAATGCGGCCTAGGACCGCGGGCCGAGGCGTTTTCCGGCCACACCCGATGCCCCGAGTGCCTCAGATCGTGGCCGTGTCGATCACGAAGCGGTAGCGCACATCGCTGGCGAGGACGCGCTCGTACGCCTCGTTGATCCGGTCGGCGTCGATCAGCTCGATCTCCGAGCCCAGGCCGTGCTCGGCGCAGAAGTCCAGCATCTCCTGGGTCTCCTGGATGCCGCCGATCATGGAGCCCGCGAGGGTCTTGCCGCCGGCGATCACGGAGAAGAGGTTGAGGGAGACCGGCTCCTCGGGCGCGCCGACGTTCACGAAGGCACCTTCCGAGCGGAGCAGGCCCAGGTACTTGTCCAGGGGCAGCGGCGCGGAGACCGTCGACAGGATCAGGTCGAAGGAGCCCGCGAGCTGCTCGAAGGTGGCGTCGTCGCTGGTCGCGTAGTAGTGGTCGGCGCCCATCTTCAGGCCGTCGTCCTTCTTGCGCAGGGACTGCGAGAGCACGGTCACCTCGGCGCCCATGGCGTGCGCGATCTTGACGGCCATGTGGCCGAGACCGCCGAGGCCGACGACGGCGACCTTCTTGCCGGGGCCCGCCTGCCAGCGGTGGAGCGGGGAGTACGTGGTGATGCCCGCGCACAGGAGCGGCGCGGCGACGTCGAGGGAGAGGCCGTCGGGGATGCGGACGGTGAATGCCTCGTCCACGACGACGTGCGTGGAGTAGCCGCCGTAAGTGGGCTCGCCGTCCTTGCCGAGACCGTTGTACGTCGGGACGTTGCCCTTGACGCAGTACTGCTCCAGGCCCGCCTTGCAGTTGTCGCACTCGCGGCAGGAGTCGACCATGCAGCCGACGCCGACGCGGTCACCGACGGCGAACTTGGTGACGGCGGAGCCGACCTCGGTGACGACACCGGCGATCTCGTGGCCCGGAACCATCGGGAAGATGCCCTCGCCCCAGCCGTCGCGGGCCTGGTGGATGTCCGAGTGGCAGATGCCGGCGTACTTGATGTCGATCAGTACGTCGGACTCGCCCACCGGGCGGCGCGGGATGGTGGTCCGCTCCAGCGGGGCCTTGGCGGACGGGGCGGCGTAAGCGGTGACGGTGGTAGCGGTGGCGGTGGTGCTTGTCTGTGCGGTCATGTCGTCAACCGTGCCAGGCTCGCAGGCATCTACCCAGGTCACAGCTCTGCCTACGTCCATTGGTCCTACTACTGACGGGGACAGGCTCGGATGCGTACGACCCCTGATACTGGAATACATGAACGCCGACGCCGATCAGGTCACGCACTCGCCCGCCGCCCCGGAGCCCCTCGACGGCCGCGCCGAGCTCAGCGAGTTCCTGCGCACCCGAAGGGCCCGGCTCCAGCCGGAGGACGTCGGCCTGCCGAACTTCGGGCGCCACCGGCGGGTGCCTGGACTCCGCCGCGAGGAGCTGGCGCAGCTCGCGGGGGTCTCGGTGGCGTACTACACCCGCCTCGAGCAGGGCAACGGCCGCAATGTCTCCGGCGAGGTCCTGGACGCGATCGCCCGCGCCCTGCGCCTCACGGACGCCGAGCACGCCCACCTGACGCACCTGGCCAAGCCCAAGCAGCACAAGAAGAAGCGCGCGGCCCGCCCCCAGCACGTACGGCCCGCGCTGCTCCAGCTCATGGACGTGATGGACGGCGTCCCCGCCTATGTGGTCGGCCGCCGTACGGACATCCTCGGCTGGAACCGCATGGCCGCCGCGCTCTTCGGCGACTGGGGAGCGCTGGCGCCCGAGGAGCGGAACTGGGCGCGGATCTGTTTCCTGCGCCCCGAGTCGCGGGCGCTGTTCCGTGACTGGGAGAAGAAGGCGTCGGACATCGTGAGCTTCCTGCGGATGGACGCGGGCTGCTATCCGAACGACCCGCAGCTTTCGGCCCTCGTCGGCGAACTCTCGGTGAAGAGCGAGGAGTTCCGCAGCCTGTGGGCCACGCATGACGTGCGCGAGAAGAGCCACGGCGTCAAGCGCTTCCACCACTCCCTGGTGGGCGACATGACCCTGTCGTTCGAGACGCTGCGGCTGCCCGACGACCACGATCAGTCACTGGTCACCTACCACGCGGAGCCGGATTCGGCGTCGGCCGACGCCCTGCGGCTCCTCGCCAGCTGGGGAGCGGACGCGACGCGCGCCGGGACGGCGGGCACCCAGCGGTAGGCCGGGGCCCCGCCCCCCACTCGTCACGGCTGGTACGGCGGCGCCGCCCCCCAGTTCCACAGCGGCACGGGCTGGTCGGTGGGCCGGGTGGCGTCCGGGCCCGAGAAGTAGACCGCGAGCCGCGTGCCCCACTCGACGTAGGCGAGGAAGGCGGACCGGAACTCGGCGTCCGTCGGAAGACCGGCGTCGTCCGCCGCATCCTGCATCAGGTTGACCCAGCGGCGGCGCTGCGGCTCTGTGATGCCCTTGCCGAGGTGCTTGCCGACCATCTGGGTATGGCCGCCGTGCTCCTGCGAGTAGGCGGCAGGGCCACCGAACACCTCGCCGAGCCACTGGGCGACGTGCTGGGCGTGCTCGGCGGGCAGGCCCTCGAAGAGCGGGACCAGGAGATCGTCCTTGAGGACCTTCTCGTAGAAGATCTCCGTGAGGCGCTCGAAACGCTCCTCGCCGCCCGCCCATGTGTACAGGGTCGGCGTCGACGCGCCCGTGCCGCGCACCGCGGTGGGTGTGTAGTGGCGCATCTCCTCGATGTTCTCCACGTACGGACGGATCTCCGCGAAGAAGTCCCGGAAGAGCTCCGAGCCCCGGAAGCCCTCCAGGTGGTCCTTGGCCGACGTCCAGGTGATGCGGAGGATGAAGTGCTCGAAGTCCTCCTCGCAGCGGGTCAGTTCATAGTCGACGCACTGCGGCGCCGCGGCCAGCGGGACGGCGGCGCGGGTGTACGCGGAGAGGAACTCCGCGGAGCGCTCGGACGGGATGCGGTAGCGGATGTACTCGACGGTGTGGGCGGTCATGTGGCGTCGGCTTCCTCTGCGGTGGGTGCTTCCTCTGCGGCGGGCGCTTCCTCTGCGGTGGATGGTGCGGGCACGCGCTCTCCCCAGTCCCACAACGCCTGTAGGACCGGGCCGAGTTCTCTTCCGTGGGGGGTGAGTTCGTAGGTGACCGTGGGTGGCCAGCCGGGTGTCCGGGTGCGCAGGACGACGCCTGCGGCGACCAGGTGCGCGAGCCGCTCTGTCAGTACCTTGTCCGACAACTCCGGGAGAATGGCGGCAAGTTCGCTGTACGCGTAGGAACCGGATCGCAGCAGTTCGCGGACGATCAGTGTGGTCCAACGGCCACGCAGGGCGGTGAGTGTGATCTCGACGGGACAGGCGGGGCTGGGTGCCGCGACCCGCGCCCTGGGGTCGTCCGGGAGCCCCCGGCCCTCCCCCTGGCTCCCCTGGCTTACCGTTCGGTGAGTCACGAAGACGCCTCCTACTGTGGCCCGCGACCGAGCCTCACCAGGAGGGTTACATGCCGCACTTGCCCCTGCCCACCCGCGCCGAAGACGTCCCCGCGGCCTTCGCCGAGCGGTTCAACAGCGGCGATCCTGACGCGGTGCGTGAGCTCTACGAGGAACATGCCGCGTTCGTCCCGGAGTCGGGGACGCCGGTCCACGGGATCGAGGCGATCGCCGAGGCGAACAGGCCCTTCCTCGCGATCGGCCTGCCCATCTCCCTACGCCCCCGCCAGGTGCACGTCTGCGGCGACATCGCGCTGCTGGTCGTCGACTGGGAGATCGAGGGCGTGGTCAAGTCCACCGCCACGGACGTGGCGAGGCGCGGCACCGACGGACACTGGCGATACGTGATCGACAGCCCTTTCGGCGCCGCGCCGGCTGCGCCCGCAGGAGGCGGCTAAAAGGTCTTGCCGCGATCCTGCGGGTGCGTCGTGGCTGGTCGCGCCCACGCGGCGGAGCCGCACATGTCGGAGCCCCGCGCCCCTTCGGGGCCCTGCCGAACCGCGCGGCCTGTCAGGCTATTTGCCGTAGTACGCGTTGTAGATCGACAGCGTCGACTTGTTCCCCTTCTTGTCCGCGATCTTCGCGTGGAAGGAGATCCCCTTGCCCGCGGCCGGGTTCTTGACCTTGATCTTGCCGCCGGTCACGGTGACCTTCTTCCAGGTCTGGCCATAGTCGTACGACACATACACCGCGAGGGACTTCAGGTTCGAGCCCGCGGCAGCGCCCTGCACCGTCACCGGCACGGACTGGGTCTCGCCCGCCTTGGCCCTGCTGCTCAGGTCGACCGCCGGGGCGAACCGCGCCGTGGAGACCGGCAGCTTCGCGTTGTCGGCCTTCTTGGAGCGGAACGTCCAGCTCGCGTCGATGCGCGTGGAGGCCGCGGCCACCTTGACGCTGCGCTTCACGGACGTCGACAGCTTGTACTCGGCATCGGCTGCCGGGACCTTGAACGAAGCGCCGCCGACCAGCGGGTCATCGTTCTCGCCGATCTTGGTGGCGCCCTTGTAGAGGGTCGTCTTCACCGAGGAGTAGAGCGAGGAGCCCACGTGCGTCTTGCCGTCGGCGAACAGCGGCAGATAGCCGCTGATCTCGTCGCCCTTGCGGGAGACCCCGAACTCGCCGCCGATACGCGGACCGAAGACGGCCGTGTTGAACGTCTTCTCGTAGCTCTTGCCGCCCGTGAACTTCTGTGCGGCGCCCAGCGAGTAGACCGCGTCGACGATCGGCCAGCCGTCCGGGTCGAGCCCGGCCTGCTGCTCGAAGTCCAGGCTCCACTTCACGTCGTCGGCCGTGGACAGGTGCAGGGTCCGGGTGCTCGGCAGCGACTGAGGGATGCTGATCGAGGAGCCGCCCGAGCTGCCCGGGAGGTAGCCAAGGGCGCTGAACGTGCCCTTCTTGCCCGACGCCGAAGCCCCCAGGCCCGCCTTCACCGTGGCGAGATCGGACGCCTTGTAGTGCTTGGTGTAGCCGGTCGCGACCTGCTTGACCTTGCCTCCGGACACGGTGTCGTACTCGGCGTCGTCACCCTTGGTCCAGTGCCCGTCCCACTGCTGGTGCAGCGAGCCGTCGGTGACCTGCGGGCCCAGGTGCGCGGTCCGGAAGTCGGTGTACGCGTCGAGCCACCAGCCGAAGGAGTAGCCCGCGTTCGGCGTGTCGACCGTGTAGTCGGGGGACGCGAAGAACGACTTGGCGTCCGCCGAAGGGACGGTGATGTCCACCGGCTTCGTCGTCCGCGCGTCCAGCGTCACCGTCGTGTCCTTGGTGATGCTCAGCTTCGGCTGGGCGATCCAGTCGGCGCCCTTGGTGAAGTCGTCCGGGTCGGCGTACATGCCGGTGTTGAGCACGTAACCGCCCTTGGGGACACGGAGCTTGACCGTGCCGGACGCGTCGTACGGGTCGAAGGACTTCTCGGTGGCGAGCCCGGAGATGCCCTCCAGGTCGCTGTCGTAGTACTTCGGAGCCTGGCCGTCGCGCCCGATGTGCTTCAGGGTCAGCTCGTACGACTCGACCTCACGCTCGACCGCGGCCCCCGTGCGCACGGACTGGCCGCCGCCGGTCGCCACGACGTACGCGGAGTACGCGCCGTCGACCGTCCCACCCGGCTTGGTGTCGGTGGTCAGATCGACCGAGGCGGTGCCGCCCGCGGGGACCTTCACCGTCTTCGCGCCGAGCTTGAAGAAGCCCGCGGGAGCCGGGGCGCCCTTGGGGTTCGTGCCCGTCACGGCGAGGTCGAGGGTGACGTCGTCCTTGCCGAGGTTCTTGTACGTCACCTTCTTGGTGACCGGCTTGTCGTCGGTGTGCGGCCACTGCTGGGTGTCGAAGCCGACGGAGACCGGCTCGGCGATCACCGACTGCTTGATGGCTTTGTCGACGGCGATACGGCCCGAACCCTGCTCGAACGGCGTGTACTTGCCGCCCTTCGTGGAAGCGGTCAGCGCGCCCTTGAGCTCGGCGTACTTCCACTCCGGGTGCTGCTGCTTGAGCAGCGCGGCGGCGCCTGCGACGTGCGGGGTCGCCATCGACGTACCGGAGATCGTCAGATAGCCCTCGGGCTTCTGGCCGACCTCCTTCTCGATGACGCTGCCGGGGGCCGCGGCGGCCGTGATGTCGACGCCGGGCGCCGTCACGTCGGGCTTGATGGCGCCGTCGCCGACGCGCGGGCCCTGACTGGAGAACTCGGCGAGCTTGTCGTCGTCATCGACCGCGCCGACGGTGAGGGCCGCGTCCGCGCTGCCCGGAGAGCCGACGGAACCGGGGGCTCCGTCGTTGCCCGCAGCGATGGCGAAGAGGATGCCCTTGTCCGCGGAGAGCTTGTTGACCTCGGCTTCGAGCGGGTCGACACCGGGGGTGTCGCCGCCGCCGAGGCTGAGGTTCACGATGTCGGCGCCCTGCTCGGCCGCCCACTCCATGCCCGCGATGATCCCGGAGTCGTCACCGGAGCCGGTGTCGTCGAGGACCTTGCCGTTCAGGAGCTCGGCGCCGGGCGCCACGCCCTTGAGCTTGCCGCCCGACTTGGCGCCGGTGCCGGCCGCGATGGAGGCGACGTGCGTGCCGTGGCCGTAGCGGTCCTTGGCATCCGCCGATGTGGAGAAGTTCTTCTCGCCGACGACCTGGTCCTTCAGGTCTACGTGCGTGGCGTCGATGCCGGTGTCCAGGACGGCGACCTTGACGCCCTTGCCGTCGAACCCGGCGGCCCACGCCTTGGGGGCGCCGATCTGCGGCACGCTCTTGTCGAGGCTCGCTTTTCGGACGCCGTCGAGCCAGACGCGGCCGACACCGGCGGCGGTGGCGCGGCCCTGCTCGGCGGTGAGCGCCTTCCACAGGTCGGGGGCGTCCTGGCGTGGGGTGGTGATGGCGTCGGCGTTCAGGGACTTCAGGGTCCTGCGGACCGTGGTGTCACCCGCGGCACGCACATCGGACTTGGCCCCGGCCGCGGGGCCCTGGTAGCCGACGATCAGCTTCAGGCCCTTCCGCTGGGCCTTCCGGTTGTCCTTCTTGCTCAACTCGGTGATGTCGAACAGGCGTTGGTCGATCTTGCCGGTGGCTATCAGACGCTGCGCGTCGGCGGGTATCACCAGCAGGTGACCGCCGATCCGCTTCGTCTGTACGGGGATCCGCTCCCGCCCCTTCGCCCGGTCGAAGGCGATGGGGCGGCCCTTGGAGTCGACGGTGACGCGGTCGCCGGTGATGAGCGTGATCCGGTGCACGGCCTGTCCCGCCGCCTGTGTGGCTGCCGGGAGCGTGTCGGGCTCCTGCTTGGCCGCCGATGCCGGGCTGGTCATGCCCGCGGCGAGGGCCACGGCCGCCGCTGTGGCGATCGTGGCCCCATAGGCTCTCTTCACTTTTCTGCGCAAGTCTCCCCCTGGAGGTCTAGGGGCCCTCGCCCCTGGGCGAGGAGTATTACCCAGAGTCGAACATCTGCTCAATAGTGCGTCAGAAGTGATGAGTTGGGAGAGATGAGACGCTGCCGACACTCCCGGCGGGGTACAGCACCAACGGCGGGGGGGGGGGGGGGGCGCCCCCGCGCGGGGGGGGGGCGGGGCCGGGGGGGGGGGGGGGGGGGGGGGGGGGGGGGGGCCCCCCCCCCCCCCCCCCCCCCGGCCGGGGGGGGGGGGCGGGGCGCGGGGGGGGGGGGGGGGGGGGGGGGGGGGGGGGAGCACCGCCGCCTTGAGGCCCGCGCCGGTCATCACGGCCGCGGTGTCGCG